>NZ_JAAVXC010000019.1:0-4149 GCF_013416725.1 Pseudomonas sp. SbOxS1 | reverse complement strand
CCATTGGCCGTCAGGACGCCTTCGCCGGCAAGCCGGGCTCCTACAGTAAGAGCGAAACCGCAGGTGGCCGTTACCGCAGGAATGGATATGTACACCATCCCACCTCATCCAGCCCCCGCTAGTCCGTTGAGACGATGCCCAACCCGATCACCACAGCGATAGTAAACCCATCCAAAGTCGACCCCACGGAGCAAGGGCCCATGAGTATTTTGCAGCGTTTCCAAATGGACGGCAGCGTCGCCATCGTCACCGGCAGCGGCCGCGGTATCGGTCGGGCGATTGCCCTGGCGTATGCCGAAGCCGGCGCCGATGTGGTGTGCTCGGCACGTTCGCTGGACGAGGTACAGGCCGTGGCCGAGGAAGTTCGCGCCCTCGGCCGGCGCGCCCTGGCCATCGCTTGTGACGTCAACGATGCCGAGCAACGCCAGGCGTTGGTGCGCCAAAGCGTGGAACAAATGGGCCGCATCACTCACCTGGTGAACAACGTCGGCGGCGGCGGGCCCAATGATCCGCTGACCATGACACCCGAGCAGTTCGCCCAGGTGCTGAACTTCAACGTCACCACCACCTACGCCTTCTGCCAGTTGTGCGTACCGCTGATGCGCGAGGCCGGTGGCGGCAACATCATCAACATCAGCTCGGTGGCGGCGCGTTATGCCCAGCGCCATTTCAGCGCCTACGGCACGGCCAAGGCCGCCCTCAGCCATCTGACCCGCCTGCTGGCCCAGGACTTCGCGCCGCAGATCCGGGTCAACGCCGTCGCCCCCGGTCCCACCCTGACCGAAGCACTCAACGGCGTGATGCCCGCCGCCATGCGCCAGGCCATGGAAAACAACACCCCGCTCAAATGCCTGGGCACCCCGCAAGACATCGCCGCCGCCGCGCTGTACCTGGCCAGCCCCGCCTCGGCCTGGGTGACCGGCAAGATCATCGATGTCGATGGCGGTGCCGACTCGTCGGTCTGGACCGGCTGACCGACTCCTTTGGGCTCGCCCCTGTTGATGTTGGGGCGGGCTTTTTTCTTCTCTTCCTACTTTCCGATCCATCTGGAGCCCTCGCCATGGACACCCATTTGATCAACGCGCTCGGCGACGAACTGTTCAATGCGCTGCGCAATCGACAGACACTGGCGCCCCTGACCCGGCGCTATCCGCAGATCACCCTGGAGCACGCCTACGGGATTTCCCTGCAATTCCTGCAGCGCCGTGAAGCCCTCGGCGAGCACGTGATCGGCAAGAAAATCGGGGTCACCAGCCGCGCGGTGCAGGAGATGCTCGACGTCCACCAACCGGACTTCGGTTTCCTCACCAACGCCATGCAGGTCGAAGACGGCAGCGACGTCAGCCTGGCCCGCTACAACCTGATCCAGCCACGGGCCGAAGGCGAAATCGCCTTTATCCTTGGCGAAGACCTGCAAGGCCCGGGCATCAGTGCCGAGGACGTGCTGGCCGCCAGCCAATGGGTGGTGCCGTGCTTCGAGATCGTCGATTCGCGGATCGACGACTGGCAGATCCGCATCCAGGACACCGTGGCCGACAACGCCTCGTGCGGTGTGTTCGCCCTTGGCAGCCAGCGCATCGATCCTCGCTCGCTGGACCTGGCCGCCGTGCACATGCAAATGCTGAAAAACGGCCAACCGGCAGGCTCGGGCCTGGGCTCGGCGGTGCAGGGCCATCCCTGCGCGGCAGTGGCCTGGCTGGCCAATACCCTGGGCGAGCTGGGCATCCCGTTCCGCCGTGGCGAAATCATTCTTTCCGGTGCCCTGGCGCCGCTGGTGCCAGTAGTCGCCGGCGACCATATCAGCCTGTCCATGACCGGCCTGGGCGAAGCCAGCCTGCGCTTCGTTCCTTGATCGCCCTTCCCTCTTCAGGAGCCAAAAAACCATGAGCAAAAAGATCAAATGCGCGCTGATCGGGCCGGGCAACATCGGCACCGACCTGCTGTACAAACTGATGCGCAGCGACGTGCTGGAACCGGTGTGGATGGTGGGCATCGACGCCACCTCCGAAGGTTTGGCGCGGGCACGCGAGCTGGGCCTGAAAACCACCGCAGACGGCGTGGACGGTTTGCTGCCGCATGTCCTCGAAGACCAGATCCAGATCGCTTTCGACGCCACCTCGGCCTACGTGCACGCGCAGAACTCGCGCAAGCTCAATGCCCTGGGCGTATTGATGATCGACCTGACCCCGGCGGCCATCGGCCCGTATTGCGTGCCACCGGTGAACCTCAAGTCTCAATTGGGCCTGGGTGTGATGAACGTCAACATGGTCACCTGCGGCGGCCAGGCCACCATTCCGCTGGTGGCGGCGGTGTCCAGCGTGCAACCGGTGGAATACGCCGAGATCATTGCCACCGCCGCGTCCAAGTCGGTCGGCCCCGGCACCCGCAAGAACATCGATGAATTCACCCGCACCACCGCCAGCGCAGTGGAGAAGGTCGGCGGCGCGAAAAAAGGCAAGGCGATCATCATCATCAACCCCGCCGAGCCACCGCTGATCATGCGCGACACCGTGCACTGCCTGACCGCCAGCGAACCCGACCAGCCGGCGATCACCGCCGCCATCGAAGCCATGATCGAGCAAGTACAGCGCTACGTGCCCGGCTACAAGCTGGTCAACGGCCCGGTGTTCGACGGTAATCGGGTGTCGATCTTCATGGAAGTCGAAGGCCTGGGCGACTACCTGCCCAAGTACGCCGGCAACCTCGACATCATGACCGCCGCCGCGGCGCGCACCGCCGAGATGTTCGCCGAGGAAATCCTCAAGGGCGAGCTGGTGCTGACCGCTACCGCCCACACCGCCCACGCATAAGGAGTCGACCATGGATCTTCGCGGCAAAAGCATCACCGTTCACGACATGTGCCTGCGCGATGGCATGCACCCCAAGCGCCACCAGATCAGCCTGCAACAGATGAAAGACATCGCCTGCGGCCTCGACGCGGCCGGCGTGCCGCTGATCGAAGTCACCCACGGCGACGGCCTGGGCGGCAGCTCGGTGAACTATGGCTTCCCGGCCCACACCGACGAAGAGTATCTGTCGGCCGTGATCCCGCTGATGAAAAAGGCCAAGGTCTCCGCCCTGCTGTTGCCTGGCATCGGTACTGTCGATCATCTGAAAATGGCCCATGAGCTGGGGGTCAACACCATTCGCGTGGCGACCCATTGCACCGAGGCCGATGTCAGCGAACAGCACATCTCCCACGCCCGCCAGCTTGGCATGGACACCGTCGGTTTCCTGATGATGGCCCACATGAACAGCCCCGAAGGCCTGGTCAAGCAAGGCTTGCTGATGGAAAGCTACGGCGCCAACTGCATCTACCTGACCGACTCGGCGGGCTACCTGCTGCCCCACGACGTCAGCGCTCGCGTGGCGGCGATGCGCGCGGCCCTCAAGCCAGAGACCGAGATCGGCTTTCATGGCCACCACAATCTGTCGATGGGGGTGTCCAACTCCATCGCCGCGATTGCCGCCGGGGCCAACCGCATCGACGCCGCCTGCGCAGGCCTCGGTGCCGGAGCGGGCAACACGCCGATGGAAGTGCTGGTGGCAGTGTGTGACCGCATGGGCATCGACACCGGCGTCAGTGTGTTCGGCATCCAGGACGTGGCCGAAGACCTGGTGGTACCGATCATGGACTTCCCGATCCGCAGCGACCGCGATGCCCTGACCATGGGCTATGCCGGGGTCTATGGCTCGTTCCTGCTGTTCGCCAAGCGTGCCGAGAAGAAGTACGGTGTGTCGGCCCGGGAAATTCTTGTTGAGATGGGACGGCGCGGGATGGTCGGTGGGCAGGAGGACATGATCGAGGACACTGCCATGACGCTTGCTCGTCAGCGGCGGCAGGGGTAAGGCTTTGTGTTAGGCGATTTTTTCAGGTGTACATATCCGTTGCTGCGGTAACGGCCACCTAGGGTTTCGCTCTTACAGCGAGTCACTTGGAAAAGCCTGTAGGAGCCCGGCTTGCCGGCGAAGGCGGCCTGACAGCCGACCATTCTCCTTCAGGTGTACATATCCATTCCTGCGGTAACGGCCACTTAGGGTTTCGCCCTTACGGCGAGTCACTTGGAAAAACGGAACGCCGCCCGGCCCTAAGTAACCAAGGGCTCTTGCCCCTGGCGTTCGGTGCCTCGCTAAGGCTCGGCATACCCT
>NZ_JAAVXC010000018.1:0-13812 GCF_013416725.1 Pseudomonas sp. SbOxS1 | reverse complement strand
ATCAAAAACAGTATTGCAGAAAAGGGGGTAACCATAGATGTAAGAGCGAAACCATAAGCAGCCGTTACCGCAGCAATGGATATGCACTCAGCAATCAAGCCTGAAAAAAACAAAAAGCCCACAATATCGTGGGCTTTTGGATGGCAGGCCTGCCGTCAGGCATAACTCCTGAGGGCCACCGGAGGAACGAACGCTTCAAGCTCATCCTCCACGGCTTCGATTATTCGCTCGACGTCGGCGGCGTTCATCACCGTCGAGCAGGGGATACCGGCGATGGCGATCATGGTCTCGCCACTGGCTCGATCAAACAAACGGGCAATCATGCTGCCCGGGGCGTCCATGCTCGCCTCGAAACCCATGGGATGAAAATGCCAGCGCATCAGCTGGCAGGCATTTGGAAAAGTAACCTTGCTGAACCCTTTATTCATGTGTTGCCCGCCTTCTTCATCGAGCGCTTCCGTTAGCTCATGGTAGGAGGGAAGAGCCTTCATTGGCTCAACCAGTGACAGTCTTTAAAAGTAGCAGCTGGATGTGAAAAAAATGTGGATTTTTCAGGCCGTTTGGCAATTGCCGAGATTTTTTTGATTCAGGTCACACACGCTAACGTTTGCGCAATGGCCAGCTCCCGTCAGTCATTGAAGCCGCAGGCAAACTTGGGCAAGCTCGGCACTTTTCGACGAGACCTTACATGCACGCCGAGGATGATGGTCCGCTGCAAACCCAGGCCACCGGCGAGACGGTCATGCGTTACCACCTGCACTGGAAACACCGCGATCTGGACGGGGTCATGGCGCTGTTTCACCCCGACGTCCAATACAGCGATTTTTTCCAGAACCAGGTGATGGGGCTGGCGCAGTTGCGTGACTATGTGCAAAGCAGCATGCCCCGCGACCCGGATGAAGCGCTGGAGCACTCGGATCGCATCCGCCTGGACGGTAACACCGCGTTTATCCAGTACCGCATCACCCTGCGCGGCGGTGAGGGGCTGGTGTCGTTTCGCGCCAGCGAGGCGATCACCGTGAAGGACGGGCTGATCTGGCGCGTCAACGAATATGCTTCACTGGTTCACGAACAGCCAACCGGCAAACAAGCCGGCATCCAGCGCCCGGCGGTCAGCCGGCTGGGCCTGTCGCCGCGTCAGCTGAGCTTCATGGCCGACGACCTGCAACAGTACTTTCAACGCCAGCAACCTTATCTCGACCCGCAGCTCGACCTGCAACGCGTGGCGCAGGAGTGCGGGTACAGTCGCAATCAGATCTCCTATCTGCTCAACCAGGTGCTGGGGCTGAGCTTCTATCGCTATGTCAACCAGGCCCGTCTGCAGCACCTGTTCAACGCCCTGGACAGTGCCATGCCGGCGGTGCGTATCGACGAGTTGGCGTTTGCCGCCGGGTTCAATTCACTGTCGGCGTTCTACAGCTGTTTCCGCCAGCACACGGGCCTGTCGCCCAAGGCCTACGTGAAACAAATTTCCTTGCGTGCCCGCGCGCAAGACAACGCCTGAGCCTGCGCATTAGGATCAACGCCATCGAAGTCTGAGTGACGGAGTCTTGCATGCCGGCGTGGCGCACTATCAGTTTGTGGATGGACCAACTCGACGAGCCGTTGCTGGCGCGTGCGGCGCTGGAACAGGATCTGGACGTCGACGTCGCCATCATCGGCGCGGGGTATACCGGGCTTTGGACCGCGTATTACCTCAAGCGCCAGGCGCCCGACCTGAACATTGTCATTATCGAGGCGCAAACCGCCGGTTTCGGCGCCTCGGGGCGCAACGGCGGGTGGTTGATGGGCAATCTGCTGGGCGAAGACCGGCTGCTCGCCGACTCGTCACCCGAGCAACGCCGAGCCTCTTACGATTTGCTGCATGACATCCCTGATGAAGTAAAAAATGTCATCGAACGTGAAGGTATCGACTGTGATTTTCGAAAAAGTGGCGCGCTTTACTGTGCTGCGCGCTACCCCGAGCAGGAGACCAGCCTGCGCCAGTACCTGGACAAGCTGTACAGCCAGGGTCTCAATGAAAACGAATACCGCTGGTTGAACCCTGACCAGTTGGCGCAGCAGCTTCGCATCGCCAAGCCCTACGGCGCTATCCATGCGCCACACGTCGCGACCCTGCATCCGGCCAAACTGGTCCGGGGGCTGGCGCGCGCGGTCGAGCGCATGGGCGTGCGGATCTACGAGAACAGCCCGGTGAGTCATTGGCAGTCCGGCAGCCTGCGTACGGCCCAGGCCTCGGTGCGCAGCCGCTGGGTGGTGCCTGCGGTGGAAGGCTATGCAGCCAGCTTGCCGCCGCTGGGGCGTTATCAGTTACCGGTGCAAAGCCTGATCGTGGCGACCGAACCCTTGTCGGCTGCCACCTGGGAAGAGATTGGTCTGAGTGATGGCCAGGCGTTCGGCGAAAGCAGCCGCCAGGTGACCTACGGCCAGCGAACGGCAGACAACCGCTTGATCTTCGGCGCCCGTGGCGGTTATCAGTTTGCCGGCAAGCTGCGCCATGACTTTGACCTGACGCGCAGCGAAATTGAACTGCGGCGTTATCTGTTCGGCGAATTGTTCCCACAACTTCGCGATGTGCAGATCACCCATGGCTGGGGCGGCAACCTGGGCATGTCGCGCCGCTTCAAGCCGCACATGCTCTGCGACCCAGCCTGCGGCATCGCCTTGTCCGGCGGTTATGGCGGGGAGGGTGTCGGCGCCAGCAACCTGGGCGGCAGGACCCTTGCCGACCTGATCCTGCAACGTGACACCGAGTTGGTCCGCCAACCGTGGGTGATTGCCCGGGGCGGAATGGACGCGCTCAAGGCCTGGGAGCCCGAACCCTGGCGCTGGCTCGGCTACAACGCGATCATCCGCAGCTTCGTCCACGAGGACCAGACCCTGGCCAACCCGGCCAGCGCACCTTGGCGGCGCAAGCTCGCCAGCGGGGTCGCGGGGTTCATGGAAGGTTTCATGCACTGAGCAGTGCTGCCTTCGATGGACGTGATCAACTGACCGGTTCGACCGTGCACCGCATTGGACCCGCGCCGGGCATCTGCAACAGCGCATCGTTGCCGTCTTGCCAGAAGCTTTGGCTGCCCCTGTAGTCGTTGCCTTTATAGAGGGTTCCTGAGGGGCTCGACACCTGTTCCAGCGTGGTCGAGGTATTGGCCCATTTCAGGTACACCACCGCCGGTTCGACCGTGAAGTACGTGGCGGCCACCAGTGCGCCAAGCCCTGCGCAACGAAACGCCTGCGGGCCTTCGGTGCGCCTGCTTGGGTCCTTGGTCCGGGCAATGGCCGAGCCTTGGCGCAACTGGTGCGCGCGCTCGGCATAGTGGCGCACGGTACATGCCTTGGGATCGGCCTCGACCGCGCACTGATCGCGGGCGAGCAGCCAGAAGCGCTGGTCGATCTCGACCTTGTCCGGTCGCGGCACCGAATGCTCATCGGTGAGCGCCAGGCGATACAGCCGCGTCAGTTCGAGATCCATCTGCGCCAGTCGAGCGTCGCGACAGATAAGCTTTTCAACGGGCTCCCTGGCCGTGGCGCAGTCGAAGCTGGTATTGAACGATCGCGCGGGTGTCGCGGCGCTTGCACCAAGACTCATTGAAGCCCAGGCGCCGACCGCGAGGAGGGAGGTCAAACGAGGCGTGACCATTTTCATTTCGACACCATCATCCGGTCGCACTGGGTCTATCGCAGTGTAAGGCAGTGCTCGAAACCTGCCACATCAGGGGAGCGCAGCAAAAACGCTTCGCGGGCTCAGTCTTCCTGGCGAATCGTACTCACTTCATCGGCCCTGACTCTAACCTTGGCCCCGGAAATATCCTCGAACTCGAAGAAACCGTCCTTGGTCCTGGTTTTTGGCATGTCCTTGGTCAAGTACTGGGTGCCGTTCTGCAGCGTGACCACCGTGGGCGTCGAGCAGCCGGCCAGGGCGATGAAGGCCGCTACTGCCAGGGGGAACCCCAGAGTCCTGATGTTCATAATCACCTCTCATTGTCCGAAAAAACAGTGTGGCTGTCGCAAGCGAATCCAGCTCTCTGGCGATTGGTGCCATGGAACGGCAGAAAGTTCGATGCCCAAGGCAAAAAACCCTTGCAGCGCCGCCGCTTATCCTTTTCCGTTTGCATGGGGCAGGGCGTTGCTGGTATCTGTATGCATAACCAGTGCTCGCTCATCATGGCCCATTTCCCCGTGACCGCAAATCCGCTCGACGATCCGTTCTACTACCTCAACAACTTCATGCAAGTGCTTGATTGGCTTGAGCATCGCTATGCCGACGTGTTGAGCGACGAAGAACGTCGCTTCATTCGCGACTTCAATGACTTGCCCCGCGAGCCGCAGGCGCTGCTGGTCAGGCTGGTCATGCGCAAGGGCATTCATTTCCGCGCCAGCAAGCTGCATTACGTCGAGATCGGTGACATCGCCAACGCAGCCCGTCCGCTACTGGCGCTGGGCTGGCTCGACGAGCACCAGCCGTTACCGGTCGAGGTGCTATTCGAAGTGTTGCTCAAGGCAGAAATACTTCAATGCCTGGGCAACGCCATTGTTCAACCCAAGGGAAAAAAGACCGACTGGCTGCCGGCACTGTGCGAGCAGTTTCCTCAAGCGCAGTCCTTCAACGACTGGTGTCCGGCGTTGAGCGACCGCTTGTTCAGCCTGACCATCATGAGCCTGTGCGATCGCCTGCGCTTGATGTTTTTCGGCAATCTTTACCAGGACTGGTCTGAATTCGTCCTGGCGGACCTGGGCATCTTCACCTATGAAAAAGTCGAGCTTTGCACGCAATCCCGAGGCTTGCGCAGTCGCGAGGACGTCGAAGCCTGCCTGTTCCTCCACCAGTGCCAGCAGCTTTTCTTGGCCGGCGAGGCGGTGGCGGGAATTGTCGAGCAGATCAATAGCCTTGCGCTGAGCAATCCCTGGCTACAGAGGCGTCGCGACAAGCTGCTGTTCCAGATGGGCCAGGCGTGCGAGCGCGCCGGTGATTTCTCCAACGCATTGACCCTGTACCGCGACTGCGCGTATCCCGGTGCACGTTTGCGCATGATCCGTGTGCTGGAACGCTGCGCCGAGTACCAACTGGCCCTGGATCTGGCGTGCCAGGCTGAACAGTCGCCGCAAAACGCCGCCGAGCAGCAACACCTGCTGCGTGTCCTGCCCAGGTTGCGTCGCAAGCTGGGTGGCCCGCCGGTCAAGCGCCCGGCCCCTCGGCAGATGCTGCGCCTGGACCTGCAACTGAGCAGGACCGAGCCCTTGTTATCGGTGGAGGAGTACGTGCAGGCGCACCTGGACGAAGACTCGGCGCCGGTTCATTACGTCGAAAACAGCCTGATCAACTCGCTGTTCGGCCTGCTGTGCTGGCCGGCGATTTTCGCACCGCTGCCGGGGGCGTTTTTCCATCCGTTCCAGCGCGGTCCGGTGGACCTGCTCAGCGAAGACTTCCATAGTCGCCGAGCCGAGTTGTTCCAGGCCTGCCTCGACCAACTCGACGACGGCCGCTACCGTGACACCATCCGTCAGCGCTATGCCCAGAAGTGGGGTGTGCAGTCGCCGTTCGTTTTCTGGGGCGTACTCAGCGACACATTGCTGGAGCAGGCGCTGGACTGCCTGCCCGCCGAACACCTCAAGCACTGGTTCAACCGCTTGTTGCTGGACATCAAGGCCAATCGCGCGGGCATGCCGGACCTGATCCAGTTCTGGCCGCAGGAAAAAACCTACCGCATGATCGAAGTCAAGGGGCCGGGCGATCGCCTGCAGGACAACCAGCTGCGCTGGCTGGAGTTCTGCCAGGAGCACCGGATGCCGATTGCCGTGTGTCATGTGCAATGGGCGGAGCAGGACGCTTGAGCTACAGTATCGCGGCGCGGGCTTTGTGTGAATTCACCGCCAAGGTCGGTGACCTCGACTTGCGCTTCACCCCGTCGCCGACCGCGCTGGAAGGTATCGCCGGGCATCGCACGGTGGCGTCACGGCGCAGTGAGGGCTACCAGAGTGAAGTTGCCCTCGAAGGGACGTATCAGGGCTTGACAGTCAAGGGCAGGGCGGATGGCTACGATGCCGCGCAAAACTGCCTCGAAGAGGTCAAGACCTACCGTGGCGACTTGAGCAAGCAACCGGCCAACCACCGGCAACTGCATTGGGCACAGGCCAAGGTCTATGGCTGGCTGATGTGCCGCAAACTCGATCTGGCGCAGATCAACCTGGCGCTGGTGTATTTCGATATCGTCAGCGAAAAGGAAACCTGTCTGGTCGAGGCATTTGCTGCCTGCGAACTCGAGCAGTTCTTCGAACACCATTGCGGCCTGTTCCTGCACTGGGCCGAACAGGAAGCGGCCCATCGCCAGGGGCGAAACCTTGCGGCACAACAGCTGGCGTTTCCCCATGCCGACTTTCGCCCGGGCCAGCGTCACCTCGCCGAATCGGTGTTCAAGGCTGTCAGCACCGGGCGTTGCCTGATGGCCCAGGCGCCCACGGGGATTGGCAAGACCCTCGGCACCCTGTTTCCACTGCTCAAGGCCCTGGCACCGCAGCAACTGGACAAGCTGTACTTCCTCACGGCGAAAACCCCGGGACGTCAACTGGCTTTGGACGCCGCGCAGGTAATCCTGGCACGCGCCGATGCGCCGCCCCTGCGGGTGCTGGAGATGATCGCCCGGGACAAGGCCTGCGAACATCCGGACAAGGCCTGTCACGGTGAATCCTGCCCGTTGGCCCAAGGTTTTTATGATCGATTGCCGGCGGCGCGCCAGGCCGCCAGCGAGCTGAGCCTGCTGAACCAGGGCGCATTGCGCCAGGTTGCCCTGGAGCATCAGGTCTGCCCGTATTACCTGAGCCAGGAAATGGCGCGCTGGGCCGACGTGGTGGTTGCCGATTACAACTACTACTTCGATTTCAGCGCGCTGTTGTTCGGCCTGGCCCAGGCCAACAACTGGAAAGTCGCGGTGTTGGTCGACGAAGCCCACAATCTGGTGGAACGTGGCCGGCAGATGTACAGCGCCAGTCTCGATCAATCGACCCTCGACGGCGTACGAAAAACCGCCCCCGAGGCGTTGAAAAAACCTCTGCAGCGGGTCAACCGCGAATGGAACGCCCTGCATAACCAGCAACTCGGTGCCTATCAGGCCTACGACAAGGCGCCGGAAAAACTGCTCCAGGCCTTGTCATCGTGCAGCGCCAGCATCGGCGATTACCTGAACGATCATCCCCAGGGACTCGACAGCGCATTACAGCGCTTCTACTTCGACGTGCTGCAGTTCTGTCGAGTGGCCGAGCTCTTTGACCAGCAGTACCTGTTCGACATCAGCAAGCGTGACCTCGAACGCAAGCGCAACCTCTCGCAACTGTGCCTGCGCAACGTGGTGCCCGCCAGCTTCATCGGCCCACGCCTGAGCGCTGCCCGCAGTACCGTGCTGTTCTCGGCGACCCTCAGCCCTCGCCATTACTACGCCGATTTGCTGGGTACCCCGGCGAACACCGTGTGCATCGACGTCGAGTCGCCTTTCCATGCCGATCAGTTGCACGTACGGATCGTCAACCAGATCTCCACGCGTTTCGTTCATCGCCAGGCATCCCTGGCGCCGATCGTCGAGCTGATCGCCCGGCAGTTCCTGCAGCGCCCGGGCAATTACCTGGCGTTCTTCAGCAGCTTCGATTACCTGCAGCAAGTGGCGCAGTTGCTCGCCGAGCGCTATCCCGAAATCAATCTGTGGTCGCAGTCACGGGGCATGGCGGAGGCGAAACGCCAGGCGTTCCTCGAGCGGTTCACCGCCGATGGCCAGGGTGTGGGCTTCGCGGTGCTGGGCGGGGCTTTTGGCGAAGGCATCGATTTGCCAGGTGCACGCTTGATCGGCGCGTTCATCGCCACCCTGGGGCTGGCGCAGCTCAACCCGGTCAACGAGCAGTTCAAGCAGCGCATGGCGGCCATGTTTGGCGCAGGCTACGACTACACTTACCTGTTTCCCGGGGTGCAAAAAGTGGTGCAGGCCGCAGGCCGGGTGATTCGTACACAGCAGGATCAAGGCGTGGTGATGTTGATCGATGACCGGTTTGGCGAGAGCAAGGTCAAGCAATTGCTGCCACGCTGGTGGTCAATCGCGTCGACGGCTGTTCAAATGGATGGTTTATCGCATACTGCAGAAATACAGCACCCGATATGAGGGATCAATGAGAGAAGATCGAACCCGGGCCGGGAGCATTGAAGACAGGCGCCTGCGTCTGCTGATCGATGCGGTGGTTGACTATGCGATCTACATGATTGATCCCGATGGCATCGTTACCAGCTGGAACGCAGGGGCCCGGCGTTTCAAGGGTTACGAGGAGACCGAGATTCTCGGCCAGCATTTCTCGCGCTTCTACACTGAGGAAGATCGTCGTGCCGGTTTGCCCCAGCGGGCCCTGGACACGGCCATGCGCGAGGGGCGTTTCGAGGGCGAAGGCTGGCGTGTGCGCAAGGACGGCACGCATTTCTGGTGTCATGTGGTGATCGATCCGATCTACGATCCGGCGGGCACGCTCCTGGGATTTGCCAAGATCACCCGTGACCTGACCGATCGCAAGATGGCCGAAGAGACCCTCAAGCAAAGCGAACAACAGTTTCGGCTACTGGTGCAAAGCGTCACCGACTACGCCATCTACATGCTTGCCCCGGATGGCCGCGTGACCAACTGGAACCTGGGGGCCCAGCGCATCAAGGGTTACTTGCCCGAAGAAGTCATTGGCCGGCATTTTTCGATGTTCTACACCCCTGAAGACCAGGCTGCCGGCTTGCCAAACCGGGCACTGGAGACTGCGAAGCGTGAGGGGCGTTTCGAGAACAAGGGATGGCGGGTGCGCAAGGATGGCACCAGGTTCCTGGCCCATGTCGTGGTCGACCCGATCTGGGGGGACACCGGTACCTTGCTCGGCTTTGCCAAGATCACCCGCGACATCACCGAAGCGACCCAGGCGCAGCAGGCGCTTGAACAAACTCGCGAGGCGCTGTTCCAGGCGCAGAAGATGCAAGCCATCGGCCAGCTCAGCGGCGGGATTGCTCACGACTTCAACAATTTGCTGACCGTCATTCTGGGCAATCTGGAAATCGTGCGCAAACGCCTGGCCGATGACCCGAAAATCATCCGTTTGCTCGACAACGCCACCCAGGGCGCATTGCGCGGCGTGTCCCTGACCCAGCGCATGCTGGCCTTTGCCAGGAAGCAGGAGCTCAAGTCCGAACCGGTGGAACTCCCCGTGCTGGTGCAAGGGATCAGCGGACTGCTGCGCAGCTCACTCGGGCCTGCCGTGGCACTGGAAACCCTTTTTCCAGCGCAGCTCGAGCCGGTCCTGGCCGACGTCAACCAGCTCGAACTGGCGGTGCTGAACCTGGCCACCAACGCCCGCGATGCCATGCCCAATGGCGGGAAAATCGTCATCAGTGCTTGCGCCGAAACCGTTGCTGATCAATCCCGATCGCCTGCGCTGAAGGGACGTTATGTATGCCTGAGTATCACCGACACCGGCGAAGGAATGGATGAAGCGACACTGGCCTCGGCCATGGACCCGTTCTTCACCACCAAAGGGCTTGGCAAGGGCACCGGGCTGGGGTTGTCGATGGTCCATGGCTTCATCGAGCAACTGGGTGGGCGATTCATCCTCAAGAGCCAGAAAAACCAGGGCACTACCGCAGAGCTTTGGTTACCCGTGGCCTCGGAAGGCTCGATTTCGGGCCCCCTTGTCGAGGAGCCGACAGCGCCGGAAGTGCCTCGGCTGTGCATCCTGGTGGTGGACGACGACAGCCTGGTGTTGACCAGCACCTGCCTGTTGCTCGAGGATCTCGGTCACCGGGTGATCACCGCGACGTCCGGCGCCCAGGGGCTGGACCAGTTCGAGAACAATCCGACGATCGATCTTGTCATCACCGACATGGCCATGCCGCACATGAGCGGCGCGCAACTGGCGGAGGCCATCCGCACGCGCAATCCCAGAGTGCCGATCATCCTGGCCACCGGTTATGCCGAGCGACTGGAAGGGTTTGCGGCCAGGTTGCCGCGGTTGTCCAAGCCGTTTACCCAGTTGAATCTGGTGGAGATCATTGCTTCGGCCATGTAGACACCGTCCTCTGTGCCACCGCGTTTTTTTGTAGGAGCCCGGCTTGCCGGCGAAGGCGTCCTTGAACATGGCATTGCTCTTACGGACGCCTTCGCCGGCAAGCCGGGCTCCTACAGGTTTGGGTCGCCGCCGTTACAAAACATCTAACCATCAAGCAGCCATATGCGAACCGTCGTGTTCCTTTTTCAGGCGGGCCTTGAGGGTCTCCATTTTTTCCCCCAGCTCATCCAGCGCCGCTTTACCTAGCAGCTTTTTAGCCTGGGGAAACATCTCGGTCTCTTCCTCTTCAATGTGATGTTCGAGCAGTTCCTTGACCACCTTGACGCGACCGGCGAACTCCGGCGTGGACGGGTCGGTGACTTTCAGGTCCGGCAGCACCAGGGAATCCACGGTACGGTGTTCTTCCTTGGCTTCGTAATACATGACGTCCTGCTCCTTGCCACCGGCTTCCTTGTAGGCCGGGTACAGGACGTCTTCTTCCAGGCGGGTATGGATCGCGATTTCCATTTCCAGCTTTGCCAGCAGCTCGGCACGCTTTTTCAGGCCGCGTTCGGTGGATTCGCTCAGTTGGCTGAGGATGCCTTTTACGCGTTCATGATCGGCTTTCAACAGGTCTAGGGCATTCATGGTTGAGTCTCTCCAGATTGAGGGCAGCTCGAACGGTTTTCACCGCAGGACACTCATCGTTGTGGAGCATTTGTCGTGCCGCTTTGATGCCGCTGGAAAGAGTCAAAAAATCAAAGAGATATAAGCACTAATGGCCAATAGGCGCCATGCAGGCTGCATGACTCAGGGCTTTGATTCATGCACTTCGCCACGGCAAGGATCGATTAGGTGGATGGCTGCTTTTGCCGTTCATAGTGGGCAAGGATCGGTTGGGTGCTGATCCCGTGAATCAGAATGCTCAAGGCGACCACGCACAGCGTGAGGTCGGTGCACAAGGTGGCCATCGACGGCGCCAGGTCGTGATTGAGGGCATAGAAGAGGTAGTAGAAACTACCGATGCCGCGAATCCCGAACCAGCCGATCAACAGCCGCTGCTTGCGGTCAAGCAAGGTGCCCCAGGGTGCCAGGCCGACAATCAGCGGCCGGATCACGCAAAACAGCACCAGTGCAATCGGCAGCGCGCGCCAGTCCCAATGACCCACCAGCACCACCCCGAGCAACGTCACCAGGAACACCTCCATGGCCCGTTCGACCAGGCTGCCGAAAGACAGCATGTCGCCGATCATGATCCCGGCCGCTACCTGCGCTTCTTCCAGGTTCGTCACATCACCATGCACGGCGGCATCAGGCTCGACGTTCTGATGACCGACCACCGGCTGTACCAAATGCTCGGCCGGCGTCTGCAAGTGCCCCATGGATTTGACCTCCGCCCGACGCAACCCCAGGCCCGCCGCGAACACCGACAGGAAACCGTAGCCATGCACCGACTCGGCCGCGACATACGCCAGGGCGATCAGGGCAAAAGTCAGGTAGTCGTTGGGCGACAGGGTGCTGTCGGCGTTCCTGATGCGCATCGACAACGTCAGGCGCCCGATCACACGGCCCATGCCGTAGCCGACCAGCAAGCCAGCGGGCACCGCCCACAGCAGGCGCTTGAGCGCCCAGTCATCGAGCCAGGCGGTGGAAGCACCGCCGCCTTGCTCGATCAACAGCAAGCCCAGGATCACGAAGGGAAAGGCAATGCCATCGTTGAGCCCGGCCTCGCCGGACAGGCCGAAACGAACCGCGTCGACGTCCTTGGCGTCGTTGACCTGCACCAGCGAGGCCAGTACCGGGTCGGTGGGGGCCAGAATCGCGCCGATCAGCAACGACGGCCCCCACGGCAGGTCAAAGGCGTAATGCAGCAATAGGCAGACGCCGATGATGGTCAGGACCATGACCGGTCCCGCCAGCCCGAAAGCCACGCGCCACCTACGGTCCCTGAGGGGCAGGCGCAGCTTGAGTCCGCAGACGAACAACGAAAAGAGCACCGCGACTTCCGTCAAGTGCTCCATCCAGTACGCGGCCTCCTTGATGTCCAGCCTGAGCCAGCCCAGCCCCGCCGGCCCGATGACCACCCCCAATGCCAGGCAGACGGCCGAGGTGGTCACCGGCATCCAGCGCAGGTAGGACGAGGTCAGTGCCAGCGTCAGCAGCACGGCACCCAGCACCGCGACCCAGGCAATGAAGCTCATGGCCCGGGGATCATTGGCTGACGATAGCGCGCAAAAGGCGGCTACCTCGCCCAGGATTGCCCGCTTGTTCTTCCTGGCGAATCTCCCTCCACGGGGAGTTCGGCTGAGTGAACCGTTTGACGACAGGTGCGGACATGACGATCTCCAGGAGTCGAAAGGCGCGCCAGGGTGGGCCTATACAGTATTGAGTGTTAGAGGGATGGCCTGGTTCCACTTTGCAGGATCACAGGATCGGCTTGCCCCCGGTCACCCCAAAGCGCTGACCGGTGATGTAGCTGCCTTCATCCGAGGCCAACAGCACGTAAATCGGCGCCACTTCCACCGGCTGGCCCGGGCGGCCAAGCGGGGTATTGGCGCCGAAGTTCTGTACGGTTTCCTCGGACATGGTCGAGACGATCAGCGGCGTCCAGATCGGTCCCGGCGCCACGCTGTTGACCCGGATATTCTTCGGTCCGAGCATTTGCGCCAGGCCGGCGGTGAAGTTGGCGATCGCGCCCTTGGTCGTGGCATACGCCAGCAGGGTGGGGTTGGGCATGTCGGAGTTGACCGAGCTGGTGTTGATGATCGAACTGCCGGGTTGCATGTGTTTGAGCGCCGCCTGGCAAATCCTGAACATGGCGGTGATGTTGACGTCGAAGGTCATCGCCCATTCTTCGTCGGGGATGTCCTCGAGGTTTTCGTGGGTCATCTGGAACGCAGCATTGTTGACCAGGATGTCGATGCGGCCGAAACGCTCGACCGTTTTCTCCACCAGGGCCCGGCAGTGCACCTTGTGCGCCAGGTCGCCCGGCAGGAGCAGGCATTGGCGGCCGGCCTGTTCAACCCAGCGTGCGGTTTCTTGCGCGTCTTCCTGCTCATCAAGGTAGGCCGCGGCCACGTCGGCACCTTCACGGGCGAACGCAATGGCCACCGCGCGGCCTATGCCGCTGTCGGCCCCGGTAACCAGGGCGATCTTGCCGTTCAATCGACCCGAACCTTTGTAGCTCTGCTCGCCACAGTCCGGGTACGGGTCCATTTTGCGCTGGGAGCCGGGGACGGGTTGGTGTTGTTTGGGGAAGGGTGGTTTGGGGTAATCGTTCATCGTCGCTCTCCGCATTCAAGGTTGGGCGGTCAAAGGGTTGACCCTGGCCTTTTGGGTGGAGTTCGGTTGGATGGCGGCCCATTGAAATCCTTGCTTGTTATCGGAGTACATATCCATTCCTGCGGTAACGGCCACCTTGGGTTTCGCCCTTACTGTAGGAGCCCGGCTTGCCGGCGAAGGCGTCCTGACAGACGATGATTGTCTTTCAGGCGTACATATCCATTCCTGCGGTTACGGCCACTTAGGGTTTCGCTCTTACTGTAGGAACCCGGCTTGCCGGCGAAGGCGTCCTGACAGACGATGATTGTCTTTCAGGCGTACATATCCATTCCTCCGGTTACGGCCACTTATGGTTTCGCCCTTACGGCGAGTCACTTGGAAAAACGGAACGCCGCCCGGCCCTAAGTAACCAAGGGCTCTTGCCCCTGGCGTTCGGTGCCTCGCTAATGCTCGGCATACCCTCGCTCCGGTCCTGCTCCGTGG
>NZ_JAAVXC010000017.1:0-10322 GCF_013416725.1 Pseudomonas sp. SbOxS1 | reverse complement strand
TCGAGAGGCCGAGTGGAGGTTCTGCGCAGTGGGTAAACCGGCATGGATGCCGGTTTAGCCGCGCTGGGCCAAGGATGGCCCATCGCGGCGGGCCCACGGAGCAGGACCGGAGCGAGGGCATGCCGAGCCTTAGCGAGGCACCGAACGCCAGGGGCAAGAGCCCTTGGTTACTTAGGGCCGGGCGGCGTTCCGTTTTTCCAAGTGACTCGCCGTAAGGGCGAAACCCTAAGTGGCCGTTACCGCAGGAATGGATATGTACACCTGAAGGACAATCATCGAATGTCAGGACGCCTTCGCCGGCAAGCCGGGCTCCTACAGGGTTTTCACCCGTCGTGTGGGGGATTGGGTCCCAGCAGCAAATCCTGCTCACGCTCACACAACTCCACCACGTAATCCCACATCACCCGCAGCCGCACCGACTTGTGCAGCTCGCGGCGGGTGCTGATCCAGTAGCTGCGCTGGATGCTCTCCTGGGGGAATAACGGCACCAACGCAGGATCGGCACTGGCCATGTAGCACGGCAGCACGGCAATACCCAGGCCCGCGCGCGCGGCCTGTTGCTGGGCGATGACGCTGGTGCTGTGGAACACCACCTGCGGGTTGCGGCAGAAGCTGTTGAGGAACATCAGCTCCTGGCTGAACAGCAAGTCGTCGACGTAGCCGATCCAGGCATGGCGCCCCAGATCTTCACGATTGTGCAGCGCTGGCGCATGGTCGAGGTAGTCCTGGCTGGCGTAGAGCGCCAGGCGATAGTCCGTCAGTTTGCGCGTGACCAGCATGTCGGCGGCCGGACGTTCCAGGTGGATGCTGATTTCCGCCTCGCGGTTGAGGATGCTGACAAAGCGCGGCACCGCCACCAGCTCCACTTCCAGCCCCGGGTAACGCTCGAACAGGCCGTTCATGCGGCTGGCAAGGAACATGATGCCCAGCCCTTCCGTCACCCCCACCCGGATCTTGCCCAGCGGCGCCGTGGATTGGGTGATTTCTTCCTGCGCCAGCAGCGCGACGTTCTCCATCGCCTCGGCGTGCTTGAGCAAGGCTTCGCCGGCCGGGGTCAGCTCGTATCCCTGGGCGTGCTGCACGAACAGTGCGGTGCCCAGGCTCTTTTCAATGGCCTCGATGTGCCGCGCCACGGTGGCATGGGTGGTGTTCAAACGGCGCGCGGCGGTGAGCAAACGCCCGCTACGCTGTAGCTCGAGAAAGAACCGCAGGTCATTCCAGTCGAACATCGTCCATCCTTAGGTCAGCGTTGTTTAAAAACGAACAGCAGCTGGGTAAAAACTAACATTCTTTTAACGAAAGCTAACAACTAGGATGAAGCCCAACAAGAACAACAAGCGAGGTCAGGGATGCACGCTTCCCTTGATGAATACGACTACATCGTGGTCGGCGCCGGTCCGGCCGGTTGTTTGCTGGCCAATCGCCTGTCGGCCAACCCACAGCACCGCGTGTTGCTGCTCGAAGCCGGCGGCCGCGACAACTATGCGTGGATTCACATCCCGGTGGGTTACCTGTTTTGCATCGGCAACCCGCGTACCGACTGGTGCTTCAAGACCGAGGCACAACCGGGCCTGCAGGGTCGCACCCTGAGCTATCCGCGAGGTAAGGTGCTTGGCGGTTGCTCCTCCATTAACGGCATGATCTACATGCGCGGCCAGGCCGGCGACTACGATGGCTGGGCGGCCGACGGCAACCCCGGCTGGCGCTGGCAGGACGTGCTGCCGCTGTTCAAGAAAAGCGAAAACCACTTTGCCGGTGACTCCGAGTTTCATGGTGCCACCGGCCAATGGCGAGTCGAACGCCAGCGCCTGTCGTGGCCGATTCTCGATGCCTTCCGCAGTGCCGCCGAGCAAAGCGGTATTGCCAGCATCGATGACTTCAACCAGGGCGACAACGAAGGCTGTGGCTACTTCCAGGTCAACCAGAAGGCTGGCATCCGCTGGAATGCGGCCAAGGCGTTTCTCAAGCCCGTACGCAATCGCCACAACCTGACGGTGCTGACCGGTGTCGAGGTCGACCGCGTGCTTCTGGAAAACGCCCGGGCCTCGGCGGTGAGCGCCCGTTGGCAAGGTCAGGCAAAAACCTTCAAGGCGCGCAAGGAAATCATCCTGTGCGCCGGCTCAGTTGGCTCACCGAGCATTCTGCAGCGTTCCGGCATCGGCCCTCGCCCTCTGCTGAAGCGCCTGGGCATCGGCGTTGTCCATGAACTGACCGGCGTCGGCGGCAACCTGCAGGACCACCTGCAGTTGCGCCTGATCTACAAGCTGGAAAACGCCCGCACCCTCAATCAGATCGCCGGCAGCCTGTGGGGCAAGATGGGCATGGGCCTGCGTTACCTGTATGACCGCAGCGGTCCGTTGTCGATGGCGCCGAGTCAGCTCGGGGCCTTTGCGCGTTCAGGGCCGGAGCAAACCTCGGCCAACCTTGAGTACCACGTTCAGCCGCTGTCGCTGGAGCGTTTTGGTGAGCCGTTGCACGCCTTCCCGGCGTTCACCGCATCGGTTTGCGATCTGCGTCCGCAAAGCCGCGGCAAGGTGGAGATCCGCTCGGTCGACCCACAGCAAGCGCCGCTGATCCAGCCCAATTACCTGAGCCACCCGGAAGATTTGCGGGTGGCCGCCGATGCCATTCGCCTGACCCGGCGCATCGTTTCCGCGCCGGCCCTGAAGGCGTTCAAACCGGTCGAGTACCTGCCGGGCGACAGTCTGCAGAGCGAAGCACAGTTGCACGAAGCCGCCGCGCGGATCGGCACCACCATCTTCCATCCGGTCGGCACCTGCCGTATGGGCCACGACGCCGAAGCGGTGGTCGATGCCGAACTGCGCGTGCACGGCATCCCCGGCCTGCGCATCGCCGACGCCTCGATCATGCCGCGCATCACCTCGGGCAACACCTGTTCGCCTACGCTGATGATCGCCGAGAAGGCTGCGGAACTGATCCTTGCCACAACTGCAAACACCCCCCTTGTGGGAGCGAGCCTTTGTGGTGAGGGGATTTATCCCCGCTGGGCTGCGGAGCAGCCCCAAAACGAGCATTCACGTTAGATCAGTTACACCGCATGCATCGCATTTACGACTGCTACGCAGCCGAACGGGGATAAATCCCCTCACCACAAAGGCTCGCTCCCACAAGGGAATTGCATCTGATTCACGGACACGCAACACCAGTGGAACAACAAAAACAATCACTGTGAGGGATACCGATATGTCAGAACACGTTCAGCCCCTGGAAGCCGTGCGCAGCGCGGGCACCAGCCAGGAAACCCAGAAAGTCATCTTCGCCTCGTCGCTCGGGACGGTCTTCGAGTGGTATGACTTTTTCCTCTACGGCGCCCTCGCGGCGGTGATCAGCAAGCAGTTCTTCGCCGGGGTCAACGACACCACCGCGTTTATCTTTGCCCTGATGGCCTTTGCCGCCGGCTTCATTGTCAGGCCGTTCGGCGCCCTGGTGTTCGGCCGGTTGGGGGACATGATCGGACGCAAATACACCTTCCTCGCCACCATCGTGCTCATGGGCCTGGCCACCTTCTGCGTCGGTTTGCTGCCCAATTACGCGAGCATCGGCATCGCCGCGCCGATCATCCTCGTGGTGCTGCGCATGCTCCAGGGCCTGGCGCTGGGTGGGGAATACGGCGGCGCCGCGACCTACGTGGCAGAGCACGCGCCGATGGGCAAGCGTGGCTTCCACACCAGCTGGATTCAATCAACCGCCACCCTCGGCCTTTTGCTGTCGCTGCTGGTGGTACTCGGTTGCCGCTACTTCACGGGCGATCAGTTCGAAGTCTGGGGCTGGCGCATTCCGTTCCTTTTCTCGATCATTCTGCTGGGCATCTCGACCTGGATTCGCCTGAGCCTGCACGAGTCGCCTGCGTTCATGAAGATGAAAGAGGAAGGCAAACTCAGCAAGTCGCCAATCCGCGATTCCTTCGGCAAGTGGGAAAACCTCAAGGTGGTGCTGATCGCCCTGTTCAGCATCAACGCCGGGCAAGCGGTGACCTTCTACGCCGCGCAGTTCTATGTGCTGTTCTTCCTCACCCAGTTCCTGAAAATGGACCCCGCTGTGGCCAACGGCTTGCTGATCGTCAGTGTGACCATCGGCGCCCCCTTCTTCATTTTCTTCGGCTGGCTGTCGGACAAGGTCGGGCGCAAACCCGTGCTGATGCTTGGCCTGCTGCTCGCCACCGTGTTGTACTTCCCGATCTTCAAGACCCTGGCCCACTACGCCAACCCGGCCATCGACCTGGCCAGCCGCCAGGCGCCGATTACCGTGCTCGCGGACCCGGCCACCTGCACCTTCCAGTTCGACCCGGTGGGCAAGGCGAAATTCGACAGCCCATGCGACAAGGTCAAGACCTTCCTGGTCAAGCAGGGCCTGCCGTACCAGAGCGCAGTGGCCCCGGCCGGCAGCGCTGTGCAGGTCAGCGTCGGTGACGTGAAGATCGACGGTTTCGACGAAGCGGCCCTGCGTGGCGCGGTGACCCTGGCGGGTTACCCGCAACAGGCCGACATGCAGCAGATCAACAAACCGATGATCGTGGCCCTGATCGTCGCGCTGATCATCATCTCCGCCATGTGCTACGGCCCGCTGGCGGCGCTGATGGTCGAACTGTTCCCGACCCGCATCCGCTACACCTCGATGTCCCTGCCCTACCACATCGGCAATGGCTGGTTCGGCGGATTCCTGCCGACCGTGTCCTTCGCCCTGGTGGTCTACACCGGCGACATCTTCTACGGCCTGTGGTACCCGGTGCTGATCACCGGGGTGAGCCTGGTGGTGGGGATGCTGTGCCTGCGTGAGACGCGGAATGTGGATCTGAACAAGAACTGATTGAAAATCAAAAGATCGCAGCCTTCGGCAGCGCCTACCCTGGAATGCGTTCCCTTGGAGGCGCTGCCGCAGGCTGCGATCTTTTAATGACCACTCACTCGTCGAGTTCGACGACCTCGAACTTCACCTGGTCCGGGTAGAACGCCATGTATTCGCGAATTTGCGCCACCGACACCTTGGGATGCTCGTAACTCCACACCGCATTAGCCCCTTCATGTCCCGGCACCTGCAAACTGAAATAGCTGGCATCGCCCTTGTACGGGCAATAGCTGGTGTGGTCGGTACGGGCGTAATATTTCTCGTCGATGTCTTCGCGCGGCACGTAGTACACCGGAGGGTAATTGGCCTCCAGGAGCACCAGCGCGCGTGAAGAGGCAGCCACCTGGATACCGTGAAACTTCACCAGCAGGCAGCCGGGCTGCTCGGCGATGGTGATGACAGGGCTGGGACCGGAGCTTTTCATGGAAAACAATCCTCATGACAGAAATTGATCTGTAGGAGCGTGGCTTGCCCGCGACGGGCTGCACAGCGGCCCCAAAACCTGAGACCACGATGTATCAGGTATAACCCAGATTCCCCAATAACGATGGCCTCACAGCCAAACGGCCTGCGCAACCAAACGCGACTCAAAAAACTGTACATCCATACAGATAAAGATTGCTCTCGCGCCCCACTCACGCCATCCTGTGCACTTGCGCACATTGATCGACGATGGTGGTTATGCGGCTGTACCTCTGTGAAAAACCTTCCCAGGCCAAAGACATTGCGGCCGTGCTCGGCGCGCGGCGACGTGGTGACGGCTGCTGGCTGGGAACAGACGTCACGGTGACCTGGTGCATCGGCCACCTGCTGGAAACCGCGCCCCCGGATGCCTATGACGCACGCTACAAGCGCTGGGTACTGGCAGACCTGCCGATCATTCCCGATAAATGGAAAATGACCGTCAAGCCACGTACCGCCAGCCAGTACAAGGTGGTCAAGCGCCTGCTCGGCGAAGCGCAGGACCTGGTGATTGCCACGGACGCCGACCGTGAAGGCGAAATGATCGCCAGGGAACTGGTGGAGCATTGCCGCTATCGCGGTCCGATCCAGCGACTGTGGCTGTCGGCGCTGGACGATGCCTCGATCCGCAAGGCCCTCGCCGCACTCAGGCCCGGTGCGCAGACCTTCAGCCTCTATCATTCGGCACTGGGGCGCTCCCGGGCCGACTGGCTGATCGGCATGAACATGAGCCGGCTGTTCACCTTGCTCGGACGCCAATCCGGTTATCAGGGCGTCCTGCCGGTCGGCCGGGTACAGACGCCGACCTTGCGCCTGGTGGTGGATCGCGACCGCAGCATCGCCGCCTTCGTACCCGTGCCCTACTGGGCGGTCGAGGTGCAGTTGCTGCACGATGGCACCGCCTTCACGGCACAATGGCGAGCCGCTTCGGACGTGTGCGACGACCAGGATCGCTGCCTGAACCAGGCACTGGCCCAACGCGCGGCAGCGGCCATGCTCGCCGCCGCCAGCGCCAGGGTGATCAAGCTGCGCACCGAACGGATGCGCGAAGTGGCGCCGCTGCCATTCGACCTCGGCACCTTGCAGGAAGTCTGCTCGAAAAAGCTTGGGCTCGGTGCCCAGGAAACCCTCGACATCGCCCAGGCGCTCTACGAAACCCACAAGGTCATCACCTACCCGCGCAGTGACTGCGGTTACTTGCCGCTCAGCCAGCACAGCGAAGCACCGGGTATTCTCGCGGCACTACGCCAGGCCGACCCGGCACTGAACGCATTGCACGACTACCTGGAGCCCCAGCGTCGCTCACGGGCCTGGAACGATGCCAAGGTCAGCGCGCACCACGGCATCATTCCCACCGCTGCGGCGAAAAACCTCGATCGCCTGGTGGGCAAGCAGCGCGCGGTCTACACCTTGATCCGCGCCCGTTACCTGGCGCAGTTCCTGCCCAATCACGAGTTCGACCGCACCCAGGTCGACTTCGACTGCGCCGGCGAGGCCTTGCGTGCCGTCGGCAAGCAAATCGTCGAACCCGGCTGGAAACGCGCCCTGCCCGAAGCCCTTGCACCCGCCAAAGGTCGCGAAGCACCCGCCCCGCAAACCCTGCCCAACCTCAGGGAAGGCATTGATTGCGCGGTGGCCGATGTGCAACTCAAGGACCTCTGGACGCAGCCGCCCAAACCCTTCACCGAGGGCGACCTGATCAAGGCCATGAAGAACGTCGCCAAACTGGTGGAAGATCCATTGCTCAAGCAAAAGCTCAAGGACACCACCGGCATCGGCACCGAAGCGACCCGCGCCTCGATCATCCAGGGCCTGCTCGACCGTGGTTACCTGATCAAGAATGGCAAGGCACTTGCCGCCACCCCGGCGGCTTTCAGCCTGATCGACGCGGTGCCGCGCGCCATTGCCGACCCGGGCACCACCGCCATCTGGGAGCAGGCCCTGGACATGGTGCAGAGCGGGGAAATGAGCCTGGACGAGTTCGTCACCAAGCAAGCGGCCTGGATGAGCAAGCAAGTCAGCCGCTGCGCCGGCCTGAGCCTGACCATCAGCGGTCCTGCAAGCCCCGCCGGGCGGGGCGCGGCACCGTGGAAAAACAAACGCAAGCCGGCCAAGCGCAAGCCTGCGAGCGCCAGCAAGCGTGGAGCAAAAGCAGCGAAGCCAACGTGATAAGCCGTGCGCTTGCACGTTGTTGGGTCAGGTTAAACGTTGATAGTTCGAGGTTTTCATTTCTGCGCCGCTTTTGCATTTCTGTGCGACAGATCGCACTTCAGGGGCTCCCCACCCCGTCCTTGCGGTGTTAGCTTGCGGATGTTTCTGATCAATCGATCAGATATTTCCTACAAACTGCCTGCAAAGGAATGCCCCCAGCAATGGACTTTTCACTCAAGCACATGGCCGCAGCCACCCTGATGCTCGCCAGCCTGTCGTCGTTCACCAGCGCTGCACACGCCAACATCACCCCGCAACAGAGCGCGATCATCCTCAAGACGTTCAGCGATGCCTCGGTCACGGACTTCAGGCAGTTCCTGCAAAGCCTGGCCAAGAGCGACGTCGCCAAGACCGACCAGCTCGGCCCGGCCATCAGTGCCTTCCTCGATAACAAGACACTGACCCCTGAGCAGCAAAACGAAATTCATCGCCTGCTTGGCCTCTACACACGGGTCAAGTACGGCAGCGCGGCCACTGAAACCCTTCGGGAACTGGTGGCCATCCCGACCGTGCGCGTGGACGGCGTTGCCCAGCACGACAATCCCGAGTTCATCAAGATCGCCGAGAAGATCAAGGGCCTGGCCGAAGCATTCAACCTGAGCTTTCGCAACATCGACAACCGCGTCTATGAAATCTCCCTGCATGGCACCGGCGATGAAGTCGTGGGTATTCACGCCCATGCCGACGTGGTGCCGGTGACGCCAGAGAACTGGGTGCTGCAGGATGGCACCCGGCTCGACCCGTTCAAGGTCACCCTGGTGGGCGATCGCATGTACGGCCGGGGCACCGAGGATGACAAGAACGGCATCGTGGTCGCGCTCTACGCCATGAAGGTCATCAAGGAAGAGAAGCTGCCACTGGCCAGGAACTTCAAGCTGCTGGTAGACACCACCGAGGAAACCACGGGCGACGCCATTCCCTACTATTTCGAACGCAACCCGACGCCCAACTACAACCTGGCGCTGGATGGCGGCTACCCGGTGGTGATCGCCGAGAAAGGCTACGGCACCGTCATGGCCAGCTTCGCCAAGCGCACGGCTCAAGGCAAGGGCGCTGAAATCATCTCGATGACCGGCGGCCTGGCCACCAACCAGATTCCGTCGACCTCGGTCGCCACCCTGGTGACGGACAAGCCCGCGGAACTCGCGGCCAGCCTGCAAAAGGCCGGTACCGAGTACGCCATGCGCAATGGTGGCAACTTCGACATCGCCACCCAGGTGGTCGGCAAGGACGTCAAACTGACCGTCACCGGTGTATCCGCCCACTCCTCCGAGCCCGAGTCCGGCGTCAACCCGGTGGCCAGGATGCTGGACTTCATCAACAGCCTCGACGGCCAGGTCCTGCTCAAGCACAACCACATCACCGACGCCGCCCGCTATGCCGCCGACAACTGGGGCCTGGACTACCTGGGCGGCAAATTGGGGGTGGGTTTCTCCGATGAATTCATGGGCCCGCTGACCACGTCGCTGACCTTTGTCGGCATGGATGACAAAGCCTTCAAGCTCGCGGTCAACCTGCGGGTACCCAAGGGCAAGTCCCCTGAAGTGCTGAAATCCGAAATCGCCACGAAACTGGATGCCTGGAGCAAGCACAGCAAAATCGCACCGGCCTTCGACTATTCCATCGCCGAACCGATGTACCGCAACCCCGAGGGGGAATGGGTCAAGGCCCTGCTCGCCGTGGCCAGCGAAAACCTCGGCATGGAACACAAGTTCGGCACCTCTGCCGGCGCCACCTCGGTGCACGAACTGCCCAACGGCGTGCAATTTGGCCTGGCCATGCCGAACGTCAAATACACCGGTCACAACGACAACGAGTTCAAGACCACCGAGCAGTTCCTGCTCGACCTGCAGATCGTGACCGAGATGATGGGCCGTATCGGGCAGCTGCCGACGCTTTGATTCACCGGGTGGCACCGCCGCGATTGTAGGAGCCAGCGGTGCGGCGATCCGACTTGCCGGCGAACCCAGGCAACGCGGTCTGTCTATTGCACCGCGTTACCGTTCTTCGCCGGCAAGTCGGAACGCCGCCCGCTGGCTCCAACAAGGCGAACCAGACACCGCGGTGTATCTGTTGCACCGCGTCATCGTTCTTCGCGGGCACGTCGCAGCTCGCATCCACAGACACATCAGGAACAACTGTTCACCACCACTCTTCCTCCGGCGTTCTAGCCTGAACTGACTACGCCATGATCAAGGAAGATGCCCCATGCCAACCATTCGCCATGCACATCGATTGCGCACCGGGCGCTATTCAGCGCCGGGGCAGATCTATCTGGTCACAACCGTCGTTCAGAACCGGGACCCCGTATTCAAAGACTTCATGCAGGGCCGCCTCGTGGTCGATGCGTTGCGGAAGGCTCAGGAAGAAGAGCTGGTGCTTTCGCTGGCCTGGGTTGTCATGCCGGACCATCTCCATTGGCTGTTCGAGCTCAAAAACAGCACGCTGACTTGCATAATGGCGAGGACAAAATCACGCATTGCGCTCGCGTTGAATCGCTCGATCGGGCGCGACGGATCACTCTGGCAACATGGCTTTCATGACCGAGCGATCCGCAGGGACGATGACCTGCCGGCGGTGGCGCGCTATATCGTGGCCAACCCGTTGCGGGCGAGATTGGTCGAGAAAATCGGGGACTATCCGTTGTGGGATGCCGTGTGGCTGTAGGAGCCAGCGGTGCGGCGATCCGACTTGCCGGCGAACCTGTCGCCGCGGTGTATCCGTTGCACCGCGTCATCGTTCTTCGCCTGTAGGAGCCAGGCTTGCCGGCGAACCAGACGCTG
>NZ_JAAVXC010000016.1:0-64728 GCF_013416725.1 Pseudomonas sp. SbOxS1 | reverse complement strand
TGGGACGCCCTGGATGAGCTCCTCGGCCATAGCGGCTCGACGCCGCACTTGAACTGGCTGGCGGAGAAGCAGCGGATTGCAGAGCTGGGGTGGTGGAGGGACGTCGCGGAAAAGGTGGGTTTGCCTTCGTGGGGGAGTGCCTATCACTTTCATCCGGTTGGTTTGATGGGGAGTTTTAGTGGTGACCGATTTAAGTTATCCCTTGAAACTATGAAAAGCATTTACCCGAAGCTTGGTGAAGATCGAAACGGTGATTTGCAAAAAATCGCTGACGAATTAAACGCAAACCTCGACTTCTTCAAGTTAGATACTCCATTGCGAAGAACTCACTTTTTTGCACAGATAAAACAAGAAACCGGGGAGGCTTTATCGATAGATGAGAGTTTCGCATATAAATCCAGCACGTTGATTGACTTGTTCAGTTACTTTCGGAATAACCCGGAAGAAGCAAGGCGATACGGGTACAAAATCAAGACAGGAAAAATCAAAGAAAATGGTGTCTCTATGGGTCGCGCCGATTATGAGGCTATCGCCAATGGGGCATATGGGGGGCGCACCGAACTCGGCAACCGAGGAATTTCAAGCGGGGATGGTTGGAGGTATAGAGGGCGAGGTTTAAAGCAGTTGACAGGATTGCACAATTACACACTATTTCAACGTTGGCACACAAAGCATTCGGCGCAGTGGCCAAACGACTGTGCAGACTTTGTTGTGAATCCTGACTTGTTGTTGGAGGTGAAATATGCGGTTCGGTCGGCTGCGAGTTTTTGGCTGAATAATGAGTTATATAAAATAGCAGATAAAGGTAGCGCTTTGGAGGTTGTGGATTCAATAACCACTATCGTAAATAAACATACGGCAAGCCACCCAGATAGAAGGGGGCACTTTGTTGATCTGTTGAAAAAAGGGAATTTAAATTGAAAAAAATACTGATAGTTTGTTTGGCTATTGGATCTTTTGTGAACCCTAAGCCCTGGGCAAAGGATCGATACGTGGACAAAAATTCAACATTATGCGAAAAGGGTGAGGATGTTTACATTAGCTGTGCATTCAACTCCAGCTTGGATCAAGACAACTACTTGGGGAAGGTTGCTTCCATTTGCGCGAAGAACAATACATCTCCTGACAGTGGCTATGTACAGTATCGTTTTGGAAAACCGTCCTACGGTGTTGGTCCGGCAAGAATAGAACTGCAGTATCCAGAGCAAAAAATACCACCAAAGGGAATATTCACAATTTACAATTCGAGCAACTCTGAAAGTACCGGGGTCGCTCTTCGCTTTGCGCCTGGCGAATACCTTTATTCATTCGAAAGCCTTAACTCCTTCGGCTACAACGTTGTTGCCAGAAAGCAAGACAAAAAAGTTTTTAATAAAAACTGTGACCTTCCTGGGTTAGACTATTTAACCGACGATGCGTATCAAGGCATACAAACAGTAGAACTTGGCACAACAAAGATATCCGATGCGTATAAATGCAGCAGCATTGGTCTTCGGGAAGCTTATAGCTCTATGGATGTAGAACGGGTGAATGCATGTATTGTCTACACAAAAACGGACTTGCAAGCCAATGCGAAACTAACCCGTAAACCTGATGGAATATCCCTTTATTCAGTTATTCCATCTGAAAGCCCAAAGCTTGTTTATGAATTTCCATACTTGGATACGGAAGGGGTTATCACTGACGCATTTTTTCTTCCCGTTGATGATGGGGGAGAAGAACTATTATTCGTCATACATCGCATGGAAATACCAAGGGAGTGGGATCCGGCAAGCGATATTTACGATGTTAGTGTTTTTAGATTGGAGGCGGACACATTACTTCTGGACAAAAAGCTCACTCGTTTTTTTTCATTTGGGTGGAGATGAAGTGGATAAGCAGGGAAGAACAACATATGCGTATCCGTATAAAGACAAAAAAAGTGTTGAGAAAACGGTAAGCTCGCCTTTGTTTCACGCCATCCATACTGGCAAAACAATCACCGGCTCCATTATGGAAAAAGCATATCTTTATGAGGGCGGCTCGGAGCCGTTGCTACAATACGCGCCAAATATGTATTTAATTAAGGGGGACAAAGTTTTAGCGGAGGATTCGTGGGGTGGATGGTGCAGGGTTTCATATAAAACAACAATAAAAAAAATCACGAAATGGACACAGTGCAAGTCAATTAATTTTTCAGAGAGTTAGGTGAAAACATGCCAATCAGACTGGATAAACTCCCTCCTCCCGCACTATGCCCTCAACCACCTCGACTTTTACTTTGGCTCGGCCTGTTAACACTGCTCTGTTTGCTGGGCACAGGAGGAACGCTGTTGTTCGGCGACGAAACCTTACCTCAACGGCCTGCTGAGTTCTGGCGCGCGGCCTTGGTCTTTCCAGTCCTGGGTTGGTTTGTGCTGGGTTTCGGGCGAGCGCTGTTATACGTCGGCGAGCAAGGTGCCGCCGAAGGTTGGGATGAAGCGCGTGAAGAAGATCTGATCCGCAAGATTCGTCAGGGGCGCCGCTCGCAACAGGTGTTGGGCGTGAGTTTGCAGACGGCGCTGCGGCAGCCTGGCGATGAGGCATCAATACAATTGGAGGCTCTGCTGAGTGGGATAACGGCGTTGAAGTCCCAAGCGTCCAGTACGGATGGAGCAATAATCCGCCATAGTTCCTTATCTTGCGATGCCGATGAAAATCCGGAAGCGCTATTGCTGGGTATATGGGCGCAGACGCTCGCCGACCTGGCGCCAACGTTGGCGCAATTGCCTGCTGATCAACCGCTGGCCCTGTTGCTGGACGTCGAAACCGATTTGCCGGAGAGCCAGTGGCGCCGAGTCTGGCGACAGGCGTGGCGCGAATCCGGAATTCGCCAGCCCGTTACCCCTGTCGATGGCAGCGGACTGACTGTACTGGATCAGTGGCTCGACCAGCGTATCCGCGACCGGGCGTTGCTGCTGGTGGTGGCTGTGCAGTTTGCACCGCAGCAGCCTGAAGGCACGGCAGAAGCCGCCGTCGGGTTGTTGTTTGGCAACCGCCTGACGCAAACCACCTTAGCGCCGATAGCTTATCTTCACCGCCCGGAGCAGGAGCGCACGCCCTCCTCCGATGACCTGCTTTATGCCACGCGTCAGGCCCTTGATTGGGTGCCGCTTGAATCGACTTCGATCGAGCGGGTTTGGCAAGTGGGCATCGATGCGCAACGGGCTGTCGCCATCGCCAGCGTGTTGTCCAAATTGCCCATGTCAGTCAACAAGACGGGGCTGTGCAACCTCGATGCAATGTTGGGTCATCCAGGCTGCGCGTCGCCTTGGCTAGCCGTCGCGGCTGGGACGCAGGCCATCCAGCGCGGTGCCGAACCGCAATTCATCTTCAGTGGCGGCGGTGGTGCGACTGGGCTGTGGGGTATGGTGTTGATGCCAGTATCAGCAATTATGAAATAGGCACTAAATGTCAAAAGATCGCAGCCTGCGGGCTTGAAGGAGCCAGGCTTGCCGGCGAAGGCGTCTTTGAATAATGCGTAGGTCTTTCGGGCGCCTTCGCCGGCAAGCCTGGCTCCTACAGTGCAGTGCAGTGTTTCTTCGCATTCCAGGTATCAGGTGTGATGAATCTCCCGGTCCTTGGTTTCCGGCAGGAAGAAGGTCCCCAGGATCGCCGTCATCACCGCAATGACGATCGGATACCACAACCCATAGTAGATATCACCGGTGGCCGCGACCATGGCGAAGGCCACGGTCGGCAGGAACCCGCCGAACCAGCCGTTGCCGATGTGGTAAGGCAGTGACATCGAGGTGTAGCGGATGCGCGCCGGGAAGAGTTCCACCAGCCAGGCGGCGATCGGGCCGTAGACCATGGTCACGTAGATCACCAGGATGGTCAGCAGCAGGAGCACCATCGGGTAGTTGGTCTTGGCCGGGTCGGCCTTCTCGGGGTAGCCGGCGTCCTTGAGGGCGGTGCCGAGGGTCGCGACGAAGGCGTCGTTGCGGGTCTTGAAGTCGGCGGCCGGCATGCCGGTGCCTTCGAAGCTCTGGATCACTTTATCGCCGATGCGCACCTGCGCGACGGTGCCAGGTTCAGCCTTCTCGTTCTTGTAGGGGATGGCCCTTTTCGCCAGCACGGTCTTGGCCAGGTCGCAGGAGCTGGTGAATTTGGCCTTGCCCACCGGGTCGAACTGGAACGAACACTGGTCGGGATCGGCGACTACCGTGACCGGGTTCTTCTCCTGCGCGGCGAACACGTCGGGGTTACCGTACTGGGTCAACGCATGGAAGATCGGGAAGTAGGTCAGCGCCGCGAGGATGCAGCCGGCCATGATGATGCCCTTGCGGCCGATGCGGTCGGACAGGCTGCCGAATATGACGAAGAATGGCGTGCCGATCAGCAGCGATCCGGCAATCAGCAGGTTGGCCGTCTGCGGGTCGATCTTGAGCGTTTGCAGCAGGAAGAACAACGCGTAGAACTGCCCGGTGTACCAGACAACGGCCTGGCCGGCGGTACCACCGAGCAACGCCATGATCACTATCTTGAGGTTCTCCCAGCGGGCGAAGGATTCGGTCAGCGGCGCCTTGGAGGACTTGCCTTCGGCCTTCATCTTCAAGAACACCGGCGACTCGCTGAGCTGAAGGCGGATGTAGACCGAGATGATCAGCAGCAGGATCGACAGCAGGAAGGGAATCCGCCAGCCCCAGGCTTCGAACGCCTCGGTGCCCAGGACGGTGCGGCAAGCGAGGATCACCAGCAGCGAGAGGAACAGGCCGAGGGTGGCAGTGGTCTGGATCCACGAGGTGAAGTAGCCACGCTTGCCTTTGGGCGCATGTTCGGCCACGTACGTCGCCGCACCACCGTATTCGCCACCCAGGGCCAGGCCTTGCAACAGGCGCAGGGTGATCAGGATGATCGGCGCTGCCACGCCAATGGTCGCGTAACCGGGCAAAAAGCCCACGACGGCCGTAGAGACACCCATGATCACGATGGTGATCAGGAAGGTGTGCTTGCGCCCGATCATGTCACCCAGTCGGCCGAACACGATGGCGCCGAAGGGGCGTACGGCAAAACCTGCGGCGAACGCTAGCAAGGCAAAGATGAAGGAGGTTGTTTCATTGACGCCGGCGAAAAAGTGCTTGGCGATGATCGCGGCAAGGGAGCCGTAGAGGTAGAAGTCGTACCATTCGAACACGGTACCCAGGGACGAGGCGAAAATGACCTTGCGCTCCTCCTTGGTGATCCCGCGGTTGGGCGCGCTGCCCGTGGTTACGTTGTCGATTGCGGCCATGAGTCTTCTCCGTCTTTCTCTTGTTATAGGCCGGAGTACCCCACTTTCTTGTTGCCGCACCCAGGCCCTGGGGCTGAAGTCGTCGGATTACGGATTGCGCAAAGCATGCACACAGGCGGACGGCCTCGCATCGCTGCAAGGTTTCCTCAAGCATAATCGGCTTCTTGCAGATATCCACTCGCCATCATGCGCGCACGAGCTGTCGCGAGCCTGCGAAGGAGAAACTGTGTCGTGGGAAGTTTTTTAGTTGCGGGGGATATTCAGAATGCAATCAGCAGCACTCGCGCAATGCGCGAGTGCTGCTGATCATAAATATGGCAGGGGCGGCTGGATTCGAACCAACGCATGGCAGGATCAAAACCTGCTGCCTTACCGCTTGGCGACGCCCCTGTAGCTGCTGCGTGGAGAGCCGTGGAAGGCCCTCTGTAGCGATGGGCGGCAATTTATCAACTTTCTCGCCGCCTGGGAACCCCCACGCACCATTATTTTATTTTAAAACAGCGACTTACCCTCAAGGATCGACCTGCCCCATCAGTTCGGGCACCGATTCCGGGCGATTGGCGAACCGCTGGGCAAGCACCGCGCAGACCATCAACTGGATCTGGTGAAACAGCATCAGCGGCAAGATCAACACGCCGATAGTGCTGCCGGCGAACAATACCTGGGCCATCGGCACGCCCGTGGCCAGGCTTTTCTTCGAGCCACAGAAGAGGATGGTGATGCGATCTTGCTGGTTGAAACCCAAGGCCTTGCCCAGCACGGTGGAGGCCAGCAACACCAACCCCAGCAACACGCAGCAGGCGACCACCAGCCCGCCCAGGTCGAGCAACGGAATCTGGTGCCAGATGCCTTCGATTACCGCTTCGCTGAAAGCACCGTACACCACCAGCAGGATCGAGCCCTGATCGACAAATTTCAGCCAGCTCTTGTTGCGCGCCACCCAGGCGCCGATCCAGCGGCGAGCGATCTGCCCGGCAATGAACGGCAGCAACAACTGCACGCTGATCTTCACGATCGCGTCGAGGGTCGAGCCGCCCTCGCCGTGCACATCCAGCAGCAGGGTCACCAGCAACGGCGTGAGAAAGATCCCGAACAGACTCGACGCTGCCGCGCTGCAGATCGCTGCCGGAATATTGCCTCGCGCCAAGGAGGTAAAGGCAATCGCCGACTGCACCGTGGCCGGCAGCGCACAGAGGTAGAGCATGCCCATGTACAGGTCGGCGCCGATCATTGGCGACAACAAAGGCTTGAGCGCCAGGCCCAGCAGCGGGAACAGGACGAACGTCAGCCCGAACACCAGCAAGTGCAGGCGCCAGTGACCGGCACCGGCAATGATCGACTCGCGGGACAGTTTTGCACCGTGGAGGAAAAACAGCAGCGCGATGGCGATGTTGGTCAACCAGCCGAAGCCCACGGCCACCTGGCCACTGGCGGGCAGCAGGCTGGCGAGCAGGACCACGCCGATCAGGGTCAGGGTGAAGTTGTCGGGCAAGAAACGGGGGCGGGTCATCGGGGTCATCCAGGCTGCCGGGAACGTTGCGACCACTCTAGCGCGCCTCCGGATTGCCGGCTAACGCTAACAAGCCAGGAGATGTCGCCTAACGGACACTGTGGGAGCGAGCCGGCTCCGGGCGGCGTTCCGACGATGGACATAAGGGCGCCGCGTTCAGCCAGAATATACGCGTCATCGTTAACGACCATCGTCGGAACGCCGCCCGGAGCCGGCTCGCTCCTACAAGGAAAATCATTTAGCCGTCAGATCGACCGGTGCCCTCACGGTCGTGCTTATAGCGCCGTGCGAGCGGGAACGCCGGCAACCAGGACTCACGCCGCACCGTCCAGCTTTCATAGGTTGGCTTCAACTGGTCAGGGGCATCGAGTGAGCCCAGGTTCACTTCGATTTCATCGGCGGTACGGGCAAACACCGACGAGCCACAGCGCGGACAGAAATAGCGCCCGGCATAATCCCGGGGTTCGCCCTCGATCGTCACCGCGTCCTCAGGAAAAATCGCCGAGGCGTGAAAGAGCGCCCCGTGGTGCTTGCGGCAGTCCAGGCAGTGACAGAGGCCGACCCGATAGGGCTGCCCCGTCGCCACGATCCGCACATTGCCGCACAGGCAACCACCCGTAAATCGTTGCATGCCGCACCTCCTCTGCAAGGGTTTGCAAGTCGCCGTTCAACGACTGTAGAGGGTCACACACCCTGCGCAGCAAAAACTTGCGAAAAGCGACAGTAGGCTAAGCTTACGCTCAGCTTATTGCCTACGATGCTCGCGGCGGCAGTTGTTGGTTTTTCTGGAGAGCGTCTGCAACAGCTATCTCAGACAGGCCAAAACAACTTGCGCAGGATTGCCGTGATGACCGAGCCGTTACTCAGTTTTGACCAACTCAAGCGTGCTGCCGTCTCTGGCGAGATCGATACCGTACTGGTGTGCATGGTCGACATGCAGGGCCGCCTGGTGGGCAAGCGCTTCCAGGTCGAGTTTTTCATCGACAGCGGCCATGAAGAAACCCACTGCTGCAATTACCTGCTGGCCGACGACATCGACATGGAGCCGGTGCCGGGCTATGCCGCCGCCAGCTGGAGCAAAGGCTACGGCGACTTTGTGCTCAAGCCCGACATGCGCACCTTGCGCAAGGTGCCCTGGCTTGAGTGCACGGCGCTGGTGCTGTGCGACGTGCTGGACCATCACCATCGCCAGGACCTGCCCCACAGCCCGCGGGCGATCCTGAAAAAACAGGTCGAGCGCCTGCGTGAGCGCGGCTACACCGGCATGTTCGCCTCGGAACTGGAGTTCTACCTGTTCGACGAAAGCTACGAGGCCATCCACAAGCGCAATTACTACAAGCCGAAAACCGCCGGGCACTACATCGAGGATTACAACATCCTGCAGACCACCCGCGAAGAGCCGGTGCTGCGGGCGATTCGCAAGCACCTGCAGGCCAGCGGCATCCCGGTGGAAAACTCCAAGGGTGAATGGGGGCCGGGCCAGGAAGAAATCAACATCCGCTACGCCGACGCCATGACCATGGCCGACCATCACGTCATCATCAAGCACGCGTGCAAGGAGATCGCCCAACTGCAGGGCAAGGCGATCACCTTCATGGCCAAGTGGCGCTATGACGCCGCCGGTTCCAGCAGCCACATCCACAATTCGCTGTGGGACAAGAACGCCAAGAAGCCGCTGTTCTTCGACGCCAAGGCCGAGTTCGGCATGTCGAAACTGATGCGCGCCTGGGTCGCCGGGCAGCTCAAGTACGCCAACGACATCACCTGTTTTCTCGCGCCCTACATCAACTCCTACAAGCGCTTCCAGGCCGGCACCTTCGCCCCTACCCGCGCGGTGTGGAGCCGGGACAATCGCACCGCAGGCTTTCGCTTGTGCGCCGAAGGCAGCAAATCGATTCGTATCGAATGCCGTATCGGCGGTGCCGATCTCAACCCTTACCTGGCCTTCGCCGCGCTGATTGCTGCGGGGCTGGCGGGCATCGATGAAAAGCTCGAACTCGCCGCGCCCTTCGAGGGCGATGCCTACGTGGACGAACATTTGCCTGAGGTCTCCAAGACCTTGCGCGAGGCCAGTGCCGCCTTGCAGAAGTCGAGCATGTTGCGCGAGGCCTTCGGCGACGAGGTGATCGACCACTACGTGCATACCGCCGAATGGGAACAGAAAGAGTACGACCGGCGAATCACCGACTGGGAACTGCAGCGCGGCTTCGAGCGCTATTGAGAGCACCATGACCAACATTGTTCAACTCATCTCGCCGGTCGATGGCCGACTCGTCGCCGAGCGTCAGTACGCCGATATCGTGCAGATCGAGCAGGCGCTGGCGGCGGCCGCCCACGCCCAGGCGCAATGGAAGCGCCGGCCATTGAGCGAACGCGCGGCGTTTTGCAGCGCCGCAGTGGACGCGATGCTGGCCATGAAGGATGAAATCGTCCCGGAACTGGCCTGGCAAATGGGCCGCCCGGTGCGCTATGGCGCTGGCGAACTGCGCGGTTTCGAAGAGCGTGCCCGGCACATGATCGCCATTGCGCCGCAAGCCTTGGCGGCGCTCGAAGCCGATCCGGTCGCGGGTTTTCGCCGGTATATCAAGCGTGAACCCATGGGCACCGTGCTGGTGGTCGCACCGTGGAATTACCCCTACCTGACGGCGGTCAACACGATTATTCCGGCACTGATGGCCGGCAACAGCGTGATCCTCAAGCACGCTTCGCAAACGCTGCTGGTGGGCGAGCGTTTTGCCCAGGCCATGCGCCACGCCAATCTGCCGGAAGGGCTGTTCCAGAACCTGTTGCTCAGTCACATTCATACCGGCGTGGTCATCGGCTCCGACCAGGTGCAGCAGGTGAACTTCACCGGCTCGGTGGCGGCCGGCCTGGAAATGCAACGCTCGGCGGTCGACGGTTTCCTGCGCGTGGGCCTGGAGCTTGGCGGCAAGGACCCGGCCTATGTCCGGGCAGACGCCAACCTCGAGCATGCGGTGGAAAACCTGGTGGACGGCAGTTTCTTCAACTCCGGACAGAGCTGCTGCGCCGTGGAGCGCATCTACGTCGATCAGAACATCTACCCGGCGTTTGTCGAACGCTTCGCCGAACTGACCCGCCAGTACGTGCTGGGCAACCCGCTGGACGAAGCCACCACGCTCGGCCCGATGGTGAGCCCGGGCGCGGCGGACTTCGTCCGCGATCAGATTGCCGATGCGCAGGCCCAAGGCGCGAAGGCGCTGATCGACCCGCGGGCATTTGCCGCCGACGCGCCGGGCAGCGCCTACCTCGCCCCGCAAGTGCTGGTCGAGGTCAATCATCAAATGTCGGTCATGCGCGATGAAAGCTTCGGCCCGGTGGTCGGCATCATGCCGGTCGCCTGCGACGACGAGGCCGTGGCCTTGATGAACGACAGCGAGTTCGGCCTCAGTGCGTCGATCTGGACCCGGGACCTGGCCGCCGCCGAACGCCTGGGCGAGGCGATCGACACCGGCACCCTGTTCATGAATCGCTGCGATTACCTGGACCCGGCCCTGGCCTGGACCGGGGTCAAGAACAGTGGGCGCGGCGTCACGCTGTCGGCCCTGGGTTATGAACACCTGACCCGCGCCAAATCCTTCCATCTGCGCCACGAGACCTGAACCATGAGCCTGACTGGAAACTGGAACTACCCCACGAGCATCCGCTTCGGTGTCGGCCGCATCGCGGAACTGGCCGAGGCCTGTCGCAGCCAGGGTATCCAGCGCCCGCTGCTGGTCACCGACAGCGGCCTGGGGCGCGCGTCGATCACCACCTCTGCGCTGGACGCTTTACGTAATGCCGGGCTGGGCGCTGCGCTGTTTTGCGACCTCAAGCCCAATCCGGTCGAAGCCAACCTGGCAGGCGGGCTCGACGCCTGGCGTGCGGGTAACCACGATGGCGTGGTGGCCTTTGGCGGCGGCAGCGGCCTGGACATGGGCAAGCTCATCGCCTTCATGAGTGGCCAGACCCGCCCGGTCTGGGATTTCGAAGACATCGGCGACTACTGGACCCGCGCCGATGAAAGCCGCATCGCCCCGGTCATCGCGGTGCCGACCACCGCGGGCACAGGCTCTGAAGTGGGCCGCGCGGCGGTGATCATCGACGATCGCACCCACACCAAGCGCATCATCTTCCACCCGAAAATGATGCCGCGGGTGGTCATCAGCGACCCGGCCCTGACCGTCGGCATGCCGGCCAAAGTCACCGCCGGCACGGGCATGGACGCCCTGGCGCACTGCCTGGAGTCGTACTGTGCCCCCGGCTTCCACCCCATGGCCGACGGCATCGCGGTCGAAGGCATGCGCCTGGTGAGCAATGCCCTGGTGCGTGCGGTACACACCCCTTCGGACCTCGACGCACGTGGGCAAATGCTGGCAGCGGCGGCGATGGGCGCCACCGCGTTCCAGAAAGGCCTGGGCGGGATGCACGCCCTCGCGCACCCGATCGGCGCGCTGTACGACACCCACCACGGCATGACCAACGCCACCCTGATGCCCTATGTGCTGAAATTCAATCGCCCGGCCATCGAGGAACGCATCACGCGCCTGGCCGCGTACCTGCACCTGCCCTCCCCGGGTTTCGACAGCTTCCTGGCCTTCGTCCTCAAATTGCGCAAGGACATCGCCGTGCCGCATACGCTGTTCGAGCTGGGAGTGGATGACAAGCAGGCCGACCTGATCGCCGACATGGCAGTGGTCGACCCGTCGGCCGGAGGCAACCCGTTGCCCCTGACCCGGGCCGGCGTGGCGGAAATTTTCGACGCGGCGTTCCATGGCCGCCTTCTGTAGGAGCGAGCCTGCTCGCGATGGACGTCAATGATTACGCGGGAAACCTGACACCCCGCGTTGTTTGTAGGAGCCGAGCTTGCTCGCGATGGACGTTAACGGTTACGCGGGAAACCTGACACTCCGCGTTATCGTTGACGTCCATCGCGAGCAAGCTCGGCTCCTACAAGGGTCAAATGGAAAGGTTTCACCAGTTGCAAACAGGAGCAGTACGACAAGGGGTTGAAAGCCAATCCATCCGGAGCGCCGGGTGGCTGCGTATCAAAACCTGAAGGGGCACACATCAATGAACCCAGCAAGCCAGCCCGGCACCGACGCGCATGACGATGACGTCAAGGTGCTGCACAGCATGGGCTATGCCCAGCAGCTCTCGCGACGAATGGGGGTTTTCTCCAACTTCGCGATTTCCTTTTCGATCATCTGCATCCTCTCCGGCGGCATCAACTCACTCGCCCAGGGCACCTCGGGCGCCGGCGGTGCGTCGATCGGCATCGGCTGGCCGATCGGTTGCCTGATTTCCGGGGTGTTCGCCTTGGCCATGGCGCAGATTTCCTCGGCCTACCCCACCGCTGGCGGCCTGTATCACTGGGGCTCGATCCTCGGCAACCGGTTCACCGGCTGGCTCACGGCCTGGTTCAACCTGCTGGGGCTGGTCACGGTGCTCGGGGCGATCAACGTCGGCACCTATTACTTCTTTTTCGGCGCCTTCGGCCCCACGCTAGGCATGGAAGACACCACTACGACACGGGTGATTTTCCTGGCGATCCTCACCGGTCTCCAGGCCCTGTGCAATCACCTGGGGATCGGCCTGACCGCCAAGCTCACCGATTTCTCCGGCTACCTGATCTTCGCCACCGCACTGGCGCTGACCATCGTCTGCCTGATCTCCGCCCCCAGTTTCGAGTTCTCGCGGCTGGTGACCTTCGGCAACTACTCCGGCGCAGCGGGTGGCGGCGTCTGGCCGGAAGTCTCCAACGGCTGGATCTTCATGCTCGGCCTGTTGCTGCCGATCTACACCATCACCGGCTACGACGCCTCCGCCCACACCTCGGAGGAAACCCGCAACGCGGCCATGTCGGTGCCCCGGGGCATGGTCATGTCGGTGGTCTGGTCGCTGTTGTTCGGCTGGGTGATGCTCAGTGCGTTCGTGCTGATGCTGCCGAGCATGGACGAAGCGGCCAAGCAAGGCTGGAGCGTGTTCTTCTGGGCCATGAACACCCAGGTCAACCCGCTGCTCAAGGACGGGTTGTACGTGGCGATTTTCATCTCGCAGGTGCTCTGCGGCCTGGCGACCGTGACCTCGGTTTCGCGCATGATCTTCGCGTTCTCCCGCGACGGTGGCCTGCCTTGCTCGAAAGCGCTGGCCTCGGTTTCACCGACCTTTCGCAGCCCGGTGGCAGCCATCTGGACCGGAGCCACACTGGCGGTGCTGTTCGTCTGGGGATCGTCGGTGATATCGATTGGCGAGACGCCGGTCTACACCATCGTGGTCTCCTGCACGGTGATCTTCCTGTTCTTCTCCTTCGTCATTCCCATCGTGCTGGGCCTGTTTGCCTACGGGACCTCGAAGTGGCCGACCATGGGACCGTGGAACATGGGGCGCTTCTGGTACACGGTGTTCGCCCTGCTCTCGGTCCTGTCGATGGTGATCATCTTCGTCATCGGCATCCAGCCACCGAACGACTGGGCGCTGTACATCACCATCGGCTTCCTGGTGTTGACGGCCATCGTCTGGTTCGGCTTCGAAGCGCGACGCTTCCAGGGACCGCCGGTGGGCGACATGATCGTCAAGCGCCAGGCTGAAATCGCGGCGGCGGAAGCGGCGTTGGACAAGCGCTGAAGCGACCTGCCTGACACACCGCGGAACATGATTCACCCGTAGGAGCCAGGCTTGCCGGCGAAGAACGATGACGCGGTCCAGCAGATACACCGCGGCGTCTGGTTCGCCTGTAGGAGCGAGGCTTGCCCGCGAAGAACGATGACGCGGTGCAGCAGATACACCCCGGCGTCTGGTTCGCCGGCAAGCCTGGCTCCTACAGTAGTGGGTTGTGATGACCGTCCAACCACGCCCGGGTCATCGTGAACGCCTGCGCCAACCGCTCAGGCGCGCCCATCGCCTGGCACGGCACCTCCACACTCCAATGCACCTCAGGCGCCAGCACCTCGAGCAATCCCGCCAAGGCCAGTTGCCCCTGCCCCGCCGCCAAGCGACCCTCGCGGGCTTCGCGGAGGATGCCCTCTCCCGTGGGTGCCTGCGCCGGCGCGTCGCACCATTGCACTCCATGGATATAGCGCCGGTCCAGTTCAGCCACGGCAGCGGCGTCGCCGCCGGAGCGGAACAGGTGCAACGTATCGAGCAGCACGCCGCCATTGGCCTGGCCCGCCGCCGCGATCAACGCGACGGCCTGTTGCAGGTTGGCAATGTGACGCCAGCGCATGAACTCCAGATCGACACGCAAGCCATAACGGGCTGCCAACTGGCACAGGGCGGCAAAGTTATCCGTGAGCCGCGAAAACTCCGGATCGTCCCCCGATACCGTGAGGCAACGCGCCCCCAGTTGCGCCCCGGACTCCAGCAGCGACGCAAGCCCGGCGACGTCCACCTGCGGCGTGAGCTCGACGAATTCGATCTCGTTGACCGCCACGCCCTCGGCATCCAGCGCAGTCTTCAACTGTCGCAGCGCCTGGCTGCCCGGCAACAGCGGGTAGGCGATGCCACCCGCCATGGCCGGGTGCAGTCGCAGCCCGACTGAACTGAAACCGGCGCGTGCCGCCTCGCGTACCAAAGCGTTGGGCGCCAGTTCCAGCGCAGTCAGGTGCGCTACACCGAGGCCGCTCAATAGGTGGCCCTGCCGCCGCTGAGGTCGAAGACAAACCCCGTGGTGAAGCTGCACTCGGGCCCGGCGATCCAGGTCACCATGTTGGCGATCTCCACGATTTGCAGGAAACGCCCCATGGGGATCTTGGCCTTGCTCGCGGCGATGTGCTCGGGCGTCATCTCCGCCATCAGCCCGGTTTCCACCATGGCCGGGGCAATGCAATTGAGCAGCACGCCGTCCTGGGCCAATTCCTTGGCCGCCGCCTTGGTAAACGCGATGACACCGGCCTTCGCCGCCGAATAACCGGAGATGTATTGCACGCCGTCCTTGCCAGCCATCGAGGCGACGTTGACGATGCGTCCGTAGCCACGCTCGCGCATATGCGGGATGACGGTGCGGCAGCAATAGAACACCCCCGTCAGGTCGATGGCGATGACCTGGTCCCAGGCCTCTGGCGGGTATTCCCAGGAAGGCAGCACCGGCCCGTTGATCCCGGCATTGTTGACCAGGATGTCGACGCGCCCCTGTTGGGCGACCACCTCCTTGAAAGCCGCCTCCACGGACGCCAGCGAGGCGACGTTGACGGCTTGGCGCAACACCGGCTCAAAGCCGTTGGCAACGCTGTCCCAGCCATCGACCGCCAGGTCCCAGATGACGATCTGCGCACCAGCGCTGTGCAAGCGACGGGCGATGCCCAGGCCGATGCCACGCATGCCGCCGGTGACGATGGCCGTCTGGCCTTCCAGGTATCGAGTCATCAATTTGCTCCTTGTTGTACGGATTGGATTTCAGGCAGGCGGCGCAGATCGCGGACCATGAACAGGTAACACAGCGCGCCCAGCACGGTGATCGAGGACACGAACGCCAGGGCCCAGACGAACGAGCCCGTGGTGGTGACAATCACGCCGATGGTCAGCGGGGTCACGATGCCGGCCGCATTGGCGAACAGGTTGAACACGCCGCCGCTCAGGCCGAGCAGGCCTTTGGGGGCGATGTCGGACACGATCATCCAGGCCAGTGCGGACATGCCCTGGGCGAAATAGGCCACACAGAGAATGGCGATCACCAGCGCGTCGGAGTCCACGTAGTTGGCCAGCACGATCACCGATGCGGTCAACAGACCCGCAATCACCGGCAATTTACGCGCGACATTCAGCGAGTAGCCGCGACGCAACAAGGCGTCCGACAGCCAGCCACCGGCCAGGGTGCCGAGGGAAGCGGCAATGAATGGCAGCACCGCGACCCAACCCACCTTGAGCCAGGGCATGTGCCGCTCGGTGACCAGGTAGGTCGGGAACCAGGTCAGGAAAAACACGTTCGTCGAGTTGCAGGCAAACTGCCCCAGGCAGATCCCCAGCATATTGCGATGCTTGAGCAACGCAGGAATCTGCGACCAACGAAAGCGCGTGGCCTTCTGCCCGCCATCGACCACCCCGCCGCCGGCGGCAATGTAGTCAAGCTCGGCCTGATTGGCCGTGGTCGATTCATGGGGCTCGTGGTACTTGCGCCACCACACCAGGCCATACAGAACACCGAGGATGCCCACGGCCACCAGCAACACACGCCAGCCATAGGCGTGCAGCACCCAGAACAGCAGCGGCGTGAGGAACGCCAGCCCGACGTACTCGGCGAAGGTATAGATGCCGGTCGCCCGCGCCCGCTCGCTTTGCGGGAACCAGGTCGCGACCACCCGACTGTTGGTGGGAAAGCACGGTGCCTCGGTGGCGCCCACCAGCAAGCGAAAGCCCAGCAGCGAAAGAAAGCCCTGGGCGAGGCCCTGCAGGCCGGTGAACACCGACCATAGGGTCAGCGCCAGCCAGTAGGTGAACTTGGTGCCCAAGCGGTCGATCAGGATGCCGCCAGGAATCTGCGCGGCGGCGTAGGTCCAGGAAAATGCGGAAAAGATCAACCCCATCATGACCGCGTTCAGGCCCAGGTCGGCACTGATGCTGGGCGCGGCGATGCCCATCACGCTGCGGTCCAGGTAGTTGATCATGGTGCCACCGGAAATCAGCGCCAGGATCATGAACCGGGTGCGGGTCCTGACGGTTTCCGCCGCCGGACAGGCGAGCGTTGCCGCTACGAATCGATTGTCGGTCGTCATTGTTTTTGTTCCTTGTTGTTATCGGGGGTATTGCGCCAGCACAGCCCGCCCGGGGGCGGATTCAACGCTCGCCGAAACCGAACAGTCGGCGCGGCGTGTCCCACATCACCTTCCTGCGCACACTGGCATCGGCCATCAACTGCTCCGCCAACTTGAGCAGCGGCCCGTAGTCCAGGCGCGATTGCTCGCGAATGAACGGCCAGTCCGAGCCCCACACACAAGCATCCGGGCCAAAGGCCTGAAGCAGTTCACGTACGTATGCACCGGCTTGCTCCTGAAAATGATCGTGGGCGGCGAACTTATGCATGCCGGAAATTTTCACGCAGGCCCGGCCGCTGCCGGCCAGGCCCAGTAGTGCCTGGAACCCTGGCTGGCCGACACCTGCTCGGGCCTCGGGGCGGCCGCAGTGGTCGATGAGCAACCGTGGCGCAGTCGATTCGATCAAGCCCATCAGCTCGACCAGTTGGTTGCCCTGCACCTGGATCTGGGCGAACAGGTCCAGCTCGGCCAGCCGGCCGAAGAGCCCTGCCACGCCATTCATGCTGGCCAAACCTTCCAGCGCCGGATTGAAGGCGACGCCCACCACACCCTGTTCCTTGAGCGCTGCCAGTTCGTCCAGGCCGATGGCATGCTCGACCACGGCGATGCCCTTGAAACGGCCCTCGCCTTGCGCCAGTGCATGCAGCAGGCAACGGTTGTCCGTGCGGTAGCCGCTGGTTGGCCCCACCAGCAAAGCGTGTTGCACGCCATAGGCGTCCATCACCCGACCGAACTGCTCCAGGGTCGCGACCTCCTGCCCGGAGGGTGCATAGATGGTGTCGGCGCGATAGGGAAACCGCACGGGGTCGAACAGGTGGTTATGGCAATCGATCTTGGGTTCGTCGTAGATGCTCAAGGCTGCTCCTGCCAAGCGTCACTGCGCTTGCTCACTGAACTTTGTTATTGTTTCGCCGCTTTGGGCGATGCGTTGCAGTGACGATACGGCCAGGCGGTGAATAGCGCTCATACACAGATCGCTCGAACAATAACCAAAGGTTAATGACCCATGCCCAACGGCGAAGGCCCCGACGCCACCTCGATGGTGTTCAAGCTGCGGCACATGGAAGTGTTCCGGGCGGTGATGCTCACCGGCTCGATCAGCGGTGCGGCGAAAATGCTCTACGTGTCGCAGCCGGCGGTCAGCAAGCTGATCGCCTATATCGAGAGCCGGCTGGTCTACCGCCTGTTCCAGCGCATCAACAATCGCCTGGTGCCCACCGCCGAGGCGCTGACCCTTTACCGCGAAGTCGAGCGTGTCTACCAGGCCGCGCTGGCGGTCAACGAATGTGCCCGGGCCCTGGCCAGCGGCCCGAACCGCCAGTTGCGCATCTGCTGCAGTGCATCGCTGTCGACGGTGGTCATCCCGGTCGCCCTGGCCCGACTCAAGCGGGAAATGCCGGCGCTGAACATCGAATGGCAAACGACGTTGATGGGCGACATGCCCAACCAGATCCTCTCGAAGAAAGTCGACCTGGCCATTTCCGCCCTGCCGCTGATCCACGACCACCTGCACTCGCTGGCCTTCATGCGCGCACGCATGGTCTGCGTGATGCCGGCTGATCACCCCTTGGCCGGCAGCACTTCATTGTCACTGCACGAGTTGGTCGACCAGCCGTTGTTGCTGTTTCGCCCCGACATGCCCTTTGGCCGATTGCTGGCCGAAGAGATCGAACGCCAGGGCCTGAACCTGCACTCGATGCTCAACTTCACCAATGCCAACGAAGCGGTGGCCCTGGTCAAGCAAGGCATGGGCCTGACCATCATCGATGAGTTCGTGGCCCAGGACAGCGGCCTGGTCGTGGTACCGCTGGTTGAGGCGATTCACTTCGATATCAGTTTCGTCTACTCGCGGTTCGAGCCGCTGTCCCAGTCTGCCGCGCAGCTCATGCAGGTGCTGCATGGCCAGGCGGTCAAACTGGGGCGTGTGATCCCAGGGGTCGAGTTGCCGAACTTCGACTGATCAGCGCAGGCCCGCTTGAAGTGCTTGGCGCGCAGACATCGGCGGTCGCAATTTCACGGCAGGCTCGCCCCTGCCGATGAGCCTGTTCCTGGCAAAATAGCAAATTCGTGATGTGTTCCCTTCGTTCTTTCCTGCGTCGCAGACTTCACTGCCCGTTTTCCCCTGTCTGGAGTTTTCTCAATGCCCTCGCCCAATTCCCTGTCCGCCGCGTTGCTGGGCCTGGCCCTTGTTTGTCCGGCGATGGCCGAGGCCCAGGGCCTGGAGTTGGGGCAAGTGCTGATCGGGGCCGAGGACCAGAGTGACGAAGACCAGGGGATCGAGGACGCCAAGGCGCGGCTCGACCAGGTGCCCGGCGGCACCAACGTGGTCGACATGCGCCGCCCCTTGCAGGGCCGGGTGGCGAGTAATCAGGATGTGCTGGCCTATCAGCCAGGCATCTATGCCCAGTCGGCGGGAAACGAAGGGGTGAAGATCTCGATTCGCGGATCGGGCATCAACCGTGCGCCGGGCGCCCATGCCTCGGGCCTGTACGCCATGCTCGACGGCCTGCCGCTGACCGGCCCCGGCGGCACGCCCTACGAGCTGCTGGAGCCGCTATGGCTTGACCATGTGGAAGTGCTGCGTGGCGCCAACGGTTTCGACCGCGGTGCCCTCGCCTTGGGCGGGGCCATCGATTACGTCAGCCATACCGGCTACAACGCACCGCGCTTGCAGGTGCGCTATGCCACGGGCAGCCACGGTTATCAGCAACGCCAAGTCAGCTCCGGGCAGGTACTGGGCGACTTTGACTACTACCTGGCCCTGACCGACGCACGCGCGGACGGTTATCAGGAGCACACCGCCAGCGAGAGCCAGGGCGTCATCGCCAACTTCGGCTATCGCTTCAACCCGAACCTGGAAACGCGCTTCTACCTGCGCTACCGCCAGACCGACAACGACCTCGCCGGCCGGGTCACCAAGCACTCCATCGAGCACGACCCGCGCGCGGCCAACCCCGCCTACGTGGCGCGCGACGATCGCCGTGAGCAGCCGGGCAGCACCTTCATCGGCAACAAGACCACCTGGTTCATCGATGACGATTCGAGCATCCAGGCCGGTCTCGCCTACCATGACTATCCCATGGACTTGCGCGAGGGTCCCAACCGCCTGAAGGTGGCGTACACGGATGTCAGCGGCACCCTCGACTACAAGCGTCGCGACACCCTTTGGGGCCTGCAGAGCCAAAGCACGCTGGGCCTGCGCGTGACCAAACACCTGCCCAACGCCGGCGCCAGCGAGCAGGTGCGCATCCCCACTGGCAACACGGCCGGTTATGCGCCAGGCACACCCATGCGTAACTTCACCTACCAGGGTTCGGACAGCGTCCTGCATGTGGGCAATAACCTGGAGATCGCCGACGACCTGTGGCTGACCACGGGCCTGGCAGCCATCTACACCCGCCGCGAAAGCGCGGTGACTTACCCGCAAGGCGGTGGCAAGACCAGTCAGGGCGACTGGGACTATGCCCCGCGCCTTGGCCTGCGCTACCAACTGACACCCGACCTGCAACTGTTCGGCAACCTCAGCCGCTCGGTCGAGGCGCCGCACCCCTGGTCGCTGATCTACAGCTCCAACATTCGATTCCCGGCCGGCAGCGGCCCCGCCACCGGCACCCAGCGTGATCCAGTCGAGCTGCAGAACCAGACCGCGACCACCCTGGAGCTCGGCGGTCGCGGCGACAGCGCGATGGGCCAATGGAGCCTGGCCTGGTACTACGCCCAGGTGCGCCACGAATTGCTCTCGGTGTTGCCGGATGCCAACACCACCACGCCCTACGAGCTCAATGCCAGCCCTACCGTGCACCAGGGCGTGGAAGCCAGCCTGCTGAGCAACCTGTGGTCCGGCGACGATGGCGGTCAACTGAGCCTGCGCCAGAGCTACACCTTCAGTGACTTCCACTACCAGGACGACGAGCGCTTCGGCGACAACCGCCTGCCGGGCCTGCCGATGCACTACTATCAGGGCGAACTGCGCTACGACTGGCCCCAGGGCTTCTTCGCCGCGCTCAACACGCAATGGGTGTCCAAGGTGGCGGTCGATTACGCCAACAGCTACTACGCCGATCCCTACGCGCTGTTCGGCGCGACCCTGGGCTACAACGCGCCCAAGGGTGACTGGCAGACGTGGGTCGACATGCGCAACCTGACCGACAAGCACTACGCCGCCACCGTCACGCCGGGCTACGACGACAAAGGGCTGGACGCAGCGCGGTCGACGCCGGGTGAAGGTATGGCGGTGTATGTCGGGGTGTCGTGGAGCCTGCTGTAAACGACGCCCAACGGCCTACAGGATCGAGCGTATGGTCCCGCCTTCGATGCGCATCGCCATGCCATTGAGCGCCGGTGACGCCGCCAGGTGCAGAACGCTGCAGGCTACTTCGTCGGGGTCGATCATGCGCCGGATCAGTGAAGTCGGTTCGGTTTCGTCGAAGTAATCCTCGACCACCTGCTGCGCGGTGATGCCCTTTTGCCCGGCGATTTCCCGGTGATAGCGCTTGACCGCCTCGGTGGCGGTCGGCCCTGGCAGTATCGAATTGACGCGCACGGCCGTGCCTTTGGTCAACTCTGCCAACGCCCTGGAAATACCCAGCACGCAGGTTTTCATCGCACCGTAATGCACCATCCACGGCTGTGGCTTGACCGCCGATTCACTGCTGATGAACACGATCGAACCCTCACCGCGCTCAAGCATGGCCTTCATCACCAGGCGCGTCATGCGCACACCACTCATGACATTGACGTTGAAATAATGAAGCCACTGGGCGTCGTCGGTTGCAAAAAAGTCGCGCACCTCGAAGATGCCTACGTTGTTGATCAGGAAATCGATCGGCCCCGCCTCACTGGCCAGGGCCGCCAAGCGTTCGGCGGCGGCGTTGTCGGTCAAGTCGGCAACCATGCCGCTGCTGCCCTCGCCCAGTTCTTGCAGCGCCGCACCGACCTCCTCGTCATTGAGCCCGCTGATGACCACGCGGGCGCCTTCAAGGATGAAACGCCGGGCGATGGCCTTGCCAATGCCCGTCGCGCCACCGGTGATCAGCGCGGTTTTTCCAGTCAGTTGGTAATCCATGGGTGCAGCCTTCTTTTGTCGTTGTGCGCGCCATCATGCCCCAGCCCCGGTCCGACGATTTTCAAGGATTGCTGAAGACTGATTTAGCCAACGGCTGAAAGCGCCTCACACCCGGCCATTCGCCAACTGCGCGCTGACCTTGTCCAGCAGGAAGTCGATAAACACCCGCACGCGATGCGGCAACTGCTGGCCGGGGCCAATGAACACGGCATGAATCGCCTCGGTTTCCCCGCTGTCGTACGCCTGCAGCACCGGCACCAGGCTTCCTGCCTGCAGATCGTCGTGGATGTGAAAGTTCGCCAGGCGGGCGATCCCCAGGCCCGCCAGTGCCGAGCGACGCATGCTCTCGCCATCGCTGAGCAAGACATTGCCCTTGGGCTCGATCTCGATGCGCTGGCCGTCGGCGCCGCGAAACACCCAGGCCTGGGAGTGTCGATGAAAACCGAAGCTGAGGCGGTTATGCCGTTGCAACTCGTCGAGGTCTTTAGGTTGACCACATCGCGCGATGTAACCGGGTGACGCCACGGTGATCATCCGGCTCTCGCCCAGGCGGCGCTGCACCAGGCTCGACTCCTTCATCGGGCCGGTACGGATCGCGATATCGGCGCGGCGCTCGAGCAGATCGACCACCGTGTCGGTAAGTTCGACGTTAAGGGTGATGTCCGGATACGCCGCGAGAAAATCGGGCAACAGCGGCAGCAGGCAATGCAGGCCAAATGGCAGGTTGGCGTTGACCTGGATCAGCCCGCTGGGTTTGGTGACGTTGGCGATATCGCGCTCGGCGCAATCGATCAGCTCAAGGATACGCAGGCATTCACTGTTGAAGCGCTCGCCCTCGGCGGTGAGTTCCAGGCGCCGGGTCGAACGGTGCAGCAAGCGCGCGCCGAGCCGGGCCTCCATGCGTGCGATCAATTTGCTGACGGCCGAGGGTGACATGTCCAGCTGCCTCGCGGCTTCGGAGAAGGTGCCGGCGTTGACGACCCGGGTGAAGACTTCCATCTCGCCGGATCGATTGATGTCTTTGATGTTTATCACGAACTGAATTCACAGATGATTATCCTTCAAGCAGTCTAGCTCATATGCGGCGCCAATCGTATGGTGAAGCGTTCCTGAAACTGGAATACCCGCCCAATGCTCGGCAAAGGGCGGCAATCACATAAGCGACGAGGACAAGACATTGAAGATTTTCGTTACCGGCGTGACCGGCTACATCGGCGGCTCCGTGGCCAAATACCTGGTGGATGCGGGTCATGAAGTCCGGGGCCTGCTGCGCAACCCGGAGCAGCGCAGTGCCTTGCAGGCCCTGGGTATCAGCCCGGTGCTCGGCACCCTGGATGACGCCTTTATTCTCGCTGAACAGGCACGTTGGGCCGATGCGGTGGTCAACGCCGCGAACTCGGACCACCTGGCTTCGGTGCAAACCTTTATCAAGGCATTGAGCGGCAGTGGAAAGGTATTGCTGCACACGTCGGGCTCAAGCGTGGTTGGTGACGACGCACGCGGTGCTTATGAACGCGCCGAGATCTTCACCGACGAGACGCCTTTCACCCCGATGGACATCCGCAAGGACCGGGTCGAGATCAACCAGATCGTGCGTCGCGCCGGCGTTGAACAGGGCATTCGCAGCATCGTGTTCTGCCCGACCATGATCTACGGCGAATCCTTGGGGATGCCGTCCAAAAGCGACCAACTGCCCAAGCTGTTCGCCCAATCACGCAAATACGGCGCCGGCGCGTACATGGGTGCCGGCGTGCATCGCTGGTCCAACGTGCACATCGAGGATCTGGCGGAGTTGTATCGCCTGGCCATCGAGAAAGCCCCGTCCGCCTCGCTGTTCTTTGCCGAAAACGGCGAAGCATCCTTCCTCGAAATCGCCACTGCCATCAGCAAGTCACTGGGTTTCGGTGGCGAGATCCGCAGTTGGCCTGCGGATGAGGCGATTGCGTTGTTGGGTGATTGGGCGCGCTTCGCTATTGGCTCCAACAGCCGCGTGCGCGCCGTGAACGCCCGCGTGTTGTTGGGGTGGAAGCCCAAGCGTGAGTCGATTCTGGAGTGGATTGAGAACAGTGGTGTGCAGTGGTGATATTCGCGCAGCTGTTTGTTGACTGAGTACATATCCATTCCTGCGGTAACGGCCACCTGGGGTTTCGCTCTTACTGTAGGAGCCCGGCTTGCCGGCGAAGGCGTCCTGACGGCCAATGGGGATTTTGTTGACTGAGTACATATCCATTCCTGCGGTAACGGCCACCTGGGGTTTCGCTCTTACTGTAGGAGCCCGGCTTGCCGGCGAAGGCGTCCTGACGGCCAATGGGGATTTTGTTGACTGAGTACATATCCATTCCTGCGGTAACGGCCACCTAGGGTTTCGCTCTTACAGCGAGTCACTTGGAAAAGCCTGTAGGAGCGAGCCTGCTCGCGATGGAGGTCAACGATGACGCGTGGAGCCTGACACCCCGTGGTGCTCTCAGGTTTTTCGCGAGCAGGCTCGCTCCTACAGGGCCCGCCGCGCTGGGCCATCCATGGCCCAGCGCGGCTAAACCGGCATCCATGCCGGTTTACCCACTGCGCAGAACCTCCACTCGGCCTCTCGATGGGGCAAGAAAATCAAAAGCCAAATCAAGATCAAACGCGAAAGCAAGGCGGCCTTAAAGCCGACCTGAACTTGCGGATACCCCCAATCCCTTGTAGGAGCCAGGCTTGCCGGCGAAGAACGATAACGTGGTACAACAGACACACCGCAGCGCCTGGTTCGCCGGCAAGCCTGGCTCCTACAGGGGGAACGCGTACGGCTCCCGATCAGGTCGGCTTTAAGGCCGCCTCGCGTTTGTTTTTGATCTGGGGCGCCCCGTTAACCACGCTGGCCGAACGCAGGCATTGCGCAGTGGGTAAACCGGCAGGACGCCGGTTTAGCCGCGCTGGGCCAAGGATGGCCCATCGCGGCGACCCACGGAGCGATGCCGGAGTGAGGGCATGCCGAGCCTAAGCGAGGCACCGAGTGGTGGGGCAAAGCCTTTTGCTTACTTTTTGCTGGGCCGGCACTCCGGCGTTTGAAAAAGTGAGTCGCCGTAAGGGCGAAACCATAAGTGGCCGTTACCGCAGCAATGGATATGTACTCAACCCCCATGCCCATCAGGCCCAAAACCAAAACACTCCCCACAAAAAATCCCAGGCAAAAAAAAACGTGCGACCAGGGCCTTCATCAATGAAGCCCCCCATCGCACGCCAGGCCCATGAAGCCTAAAAACGGATAACACAGTCAGGGGTATATGGACTTAACCCAACACCTCCAGCGCCACGCTTTCGATCCCCGCCGCATCCAGCCGATAATGCCGATACAGGTGAGTCGGCGGCGCAATCAGGCTGTACTCGTCGTAGAGACCATGGCGCCGCACTTTGACGCCGACGCCCTCCTCGGCGATGACTTCGCACACGGCCCCGCCCAATCCGCCAATGATGTTGTGCTCCTCCACGGTGAGAATCGCCCGGCTGTTGCGCGCAGCGGTCAGCACCGCCTCGCGGTCCAGTGGCTTGATGGTGGTCATGTCGATCACGCCCACCGAACGTCCGGCGGCATTCAAGGCCCGCGCGGCTTCGAGAGCCGGATGTACCGTGGAACCGGTGGCGATGATGGTCAGTTCATCGCCCGTCAGGTGCACCGTGGCCTTGCCGAAGACAAAGTCCGGGACGCTGTCGTAGACCACCGGGTCCCGTCCGCGCTGAATACGGAAGTAGATCGGTTGCGGGTAGTTGGCCGAAGCCAGGATCGCCGCCTTGAGCTGATTGCCATCGGCCGGCGCGACCACCGTGATGTCGGCGATCGAACGCATGATCGCCAGGTCCTCGGTGGCGTGGTGCGAGGTGCCATAGAAGCCCAGGGAGATGCCGGCGTGGTGGCCTATCAGGCGCACCGGCAGTGCCGAATAGGCCACGTCCATGCGGATCTGCTCACAGCACAGCAACGGCAGGAAAGACGCAAAGGTCGCCACGAAAGGTTTCATGCCCACCGCCGCCATTCCGGCGGCGGCAGACACCATGTTCTGTTCGGAAATACCGAACTGCACGAAACGCTCGGGATGCCGTTCGGCGAATGTCGACAACCCGTTGGAGTACTGCAGGTCAGCGGTGCCAGCGACCACCGGCTCGCCGCGCTCGACCAGTTCGATCAGCGCATCGGACAAGGCATTCAGGCTGGGTGTCTGGCTGTTCAGTGCCCGGTACTGCCAGGAGTTGTTCGACAGAGGTGCGGTATTCATGGCTTAGATCACCTTGCTTTTGATTTCGTCGATAGCGCGTTGTGCGTCTTGCGGGTCGAGATAACCCAGGTGCCATCCCGGCTCGGTTTCCATGTAGGAAACGCCTTTGCCCTTGACCGTATTGGCGATGACGCACACCGGTCGGGTGCGCGTGGTGTCGGCCTTGAGACGACGAAGCAGACTGGTCACCGCCGCCAGGTCATGGCCATCGACCACATGGGTTTCCCAGCCGAAGGCGATCCACTTGTCCGCCAGTGGCTCGATGCCGATCACGTCATCCACGTTGCCATCGAGCTGATAGCCATTGCGGTCGATGATCGCCACCAGGTTGTGGACCTTGTGGTGAGCCGCGCCCAGCGCCGCCTCCCACACCTGGCCTTCCTGCATTTCGCCGTCGCCGAGCATCACGTAAGTGGTGAACGACTTGCCCAGCATCCGCCCGGCCAGGGCCATGCCCAGACCGCCGGACAAGGCATGGCCGATGGAGCCGGAAGAAAAATCCACCCCCGGGACCTTGCGCATGTCCGGGTGATCGCCCAGCGGGTTGCCCAGGCGCGTGTAGTTGTCGAGGATCTCCTTCTCGAAGAACCCCCACTCCACCAGCACCGGGAACAAGCCGACCGCCGCATGCCCCTTGCCCATCATGAAGCGGTCGCGATCGGGCCATTTCGGCTCGGCGAACCGCAGGTCCATCACGTCGTAATACAGGGCGGCGAACAGCTCGGCGGCGGAGAACACCGAGGTGTAGTGGCCGACCTTGGCGATTTCGATCAGGCGAATGGTTTCCAGGCGAATGAACTGGGCTTTTTCCCGCAGCCGGGCCAGCTCCTCGGCGGTCAATTGAAAGTCGCGCTGTGCATTTTCGCGCAAGTGTTGCGTCGTCAAATCAGTCATGTGTCGTGTCCAGGGGCATTACCAGAGTTTCGACCACATCCGCGATGTGGCCGGGCCCAGCGCAGGTGATCACTGCGCTTTCAAGCGTGGCGTCATGTAGTCATTGAGGCGTGGCATGACCTGCTGCGCGGTCAGCTCCATGGAGCGCCGCCACAGCGCTGCGTCGTCCCACTCATGGAAGGTGGTCATCAAGGTGCCGAACGGCCCGGTCTGCTCGCTGAACGCGACCAGTTGCTCGGTGACCGAATTCACGTCACCGTAGATCACCATTTCCTTGATGCAGTGATCGACCGTCACTTCCTCGTCGGTCATGTCGGGGCGGGTCTTGAAGATCTTGGTGTAGTGGTTACTGGCCAGGTTATCGATCATGTAGTCGAAGTAGCGCCGCAAGGTGCAGCTCTCCATGGCCAGGTAGTCCTCGGCTTGGGCCTGGGAGTCGGCGACGAACACCGAACGGGCCACCCGCCAGTTGTTGGCGTCGGCCTTGATTCCGGCACTTTCCGCGCCCTGGCAGTAGGCTTGCCAATGGGAGGCCACGGTTGCCGTCGGGTTGAAGTTGGCGGACATCAAGTCCCAGTCCCTGGCGCCTGCCAGTTTGGCGGTACCGGAGAACGGACTCATGGCCGTGGTCGCGACGCGCGGGAACGGTTTCTGGAACGGGGTCGGCATGTAGCCGATCTGCAGTTCGTGATGGACCGAGTCCTTGAGGCTGACTTGATAATGTTCGGTCGAAAACTCATAAGGTGCGCCCGAGTTCCAGATCGCCCGGATCATCTCGTAGCACTCGACCATCATCTGCCCACGGTCCTTGCCGTTGCTGCCGTACACCTCGAAGTCGGAGGCCAGCCCGCCCGGGCCGATGCCCATGATGAAACGCCCCTTGGACATGTGATCGAACATCGCCGCATCGGCAGCGATACGCGCCGGGAAATGATGGGGCAAGTTGAGTACACCGGTGCACAACTTCATGCGCCGGGTCAGCGGTATCAGGGTGGACAGAAATTGCAGCGCGTTGGTGATCGGCTCGGTGCGCTGGGAGGTATGTTCACCCACCCACAGTTCATCGAAACCGACGCTATCGGCGTGGACGGCACAGGCAATGTCCTGGTCGTACATCTCGTGATAATCCCAGCCCTTGTGGTGAAGCGGCTGCATGAACATGGCGAGTTTCATGTCGTTCTCCTGCTGTTTTCAGTGACCGCTGTGTTGCGAACAGGGGTGTTGCAACACAGCGTTTTCATGACGAGCGCTCGTTTCGCAGGCGTGCCAGTGCCGGCGCTGCAAGTCGCAACGTTCAAGCAAAGGGGTTCAATATCCGGGGCTGGCCGAGCGTTGCTTCAACGCACGCCATCGGCCCTCGGTGGGTTCAGTTACGCGTCAACTTCCCTGCAGCAGCCACCCGCCATCCACCAGCAAGTCAGTGCCCGTCACGTAGGAGGACAATGGCGAAACCAGGTACAGCACGGCATCGGCAATTTCCCAGGGCTCTGCTGCCCGGCCCAGGGGGATGTTGTCCAGCACGTTGTTCTGCCGGTGCTGCTCCAGCAGTTCCGGCTCCAGGTTGCCCGGGGTCGCCGTCAGCCCCGGCGAGATCGAGTTGACCCGAATGTCGAAGGCGCTCAAGTCCTTGGCCAGGCTGCGGGTCATGGCCAGTACCGCGCCTTTCGAAGCGTCGTAGGTACAGTGATTGGCCATGGACCGGTGGCCGCAGATCGACGACAGGTTGACGATCGCCCCGGCGCTTTGCTGCCGACGCATCTGCCGCTGTGCCGCCTGCGCACCGAGAAACACCCCGCGCGTGTTGATGGCGTGGAGCCTGTCCCAGAAGTCCGCATCGACCTCGTCGATGGGCTTGAGCGGATAGACGCCCGCGTTGTTGATCCAGATATCCAGGCGGCCGAAGCGCTCGACGGCCATGTCCGCCAGGCGCTGGATATCGGCCGGCTGGCTGACATCGGTGGGCAGAAACTCAACGGCGAATCCGGCCTCGACCAGTTCACCGCTGCGCTCCGGCGCCAGGCTGCCAATCAATACCTTGGCACCCGCTTCGACCAGGCGCCGACTGATAGCCAGGCCGATGCCGCTGCCGCCGCCAGTGACGACGGCGGTCTTGCCGGACAAATCCAGCAGATGCGCGAACGGCCGGTAAGGCCGTGCCTGATACGGAGTAGACATGTTGCAACCTCCTCGTTGGCTGTCGGTCATCACGCGGTCGCCAGGGTCATGATGCTGTCGGGGGCAATCTGCGGCCGATGCAGGATGCCCTGGGAGCAGCCGCGGGCCATGACCATGACGCGATGGGAGAGACCGATGACTTCTTCCAGATCGGAGCTGACGACGATCACCGAGACCCCGGTTTTCGCAAGGTCGATGATCAGTTCATAAATCGCCGCGCGGGCGCCCATGTCGATGCCCCGGGTCGGCTCGTCGAGAATGATCACTTTCGGATGGCGGGCGATCCATTTGGCGATCACCACTTTCTGCTGGTTGCCACCGGACAACTTGTCGAGCATCTGCCCCGCCACGCCCTTGATCCCCAGCGTCGCAATACGCTCACGGGCAAAAGCGGCGACCCGCTGGTTGGCCATGATCCCGCAGGAACTGAGGCTGTCCAGGTTGCAGTAGGTCAGGTTCTCGGCAATGGTCTGGCTGAGCACCACGCCTTCGGATTTGCGGTCTTCGGGTATCAGCACCACACCGGCATGGATCGCCGCCTGCACATTGTTGGCCGGCAGCGGCCGATCACCCAGCATCACCTTGCCCTGGCTCAACGCGCTCAACCCGGCAATCGCCTGGACCAGCTCGGTGCGACCGGCGCCGACAATGCCGGCAATCCCGAAGATCTCCCCGGCCTTGACCGAAAACGACACATCGTGAAAGCGCCCGGCCTTGTCCGACAGCTGCTCGACGCGCAGCACCTCCGTGTCCCCTGGCAGCGGCAACTCCGGGAACAAGCGCTCGATCGGCCGCCCCACCATCTGCGACACCAGCACGCTGACATCCGCCGAGCCACTGTCGTGACGGGCGATCAGGTGCCCGTCGCGCATCACCACGACCTTGTCGGCGATCCGCGCAATCTCATCCATGCGGTGGCTGATGTAGATGAAGGACACGCCCTCCTTTTTCAGCTCCTCGATCTGTTTGAACAGCAGGTCGGTTTCGTCCTTGCCCAGGGCAGCCGTCGGCTCGTCGAGGATCAGCAAGCGCGAGTTGAGCGTCAGGGCACGGGCGATTTCCACCAGTTGCTGGGCGGCGATCTTCAGTTGTCGCACCGGGGTTTGCGGGGAAATGTCCAGGCCCAGGCGCCGCAGTTGTTTCTCGGTTTCACGGTGCATGGCCTTGCGGTCGATCATGCCGTCGCGGGTGGGCAGGTGACCGAGGAAGACATTTTCCGCCACGCTCAAGTCCGGCAGCAGATGAATCTCCTGATGGATCATGTTGATGCCCAGGGCCATGGCCGCCCCGGGTCCGTTCGGCGCGTAGGGTTCGCCTGCGAGGAACATCGTGCCTTTGGACGGCGTCAAGGCGCCGGCGACGATGGAGGAAAAGGTCGACTTGCCCGCGCCGTTCTCCCCTAGAAGCGCCACCACTTCTCCGTAGCCGATATCCAGGCTGATGTCTTCCAGCACTCTGACCGAGTTGAATGACTTGCCGATGTTGCTGGCCCGAAACAGCGGTGCCTGGCCGGTCTGGATCGCATTCATGTCGTTACCCTCCTTCGCCGGTCTCAAGGGTGCTGCTCAAGAAAGGTCGCCACATTTTCGCGGGTGGTGACGAAGGCCGGCAGCAGTTGAGTCTTGGTCACCGGCTTGCCTTGCTGCAGGTCGACCGCGGTGCGCAACGCCGTACGCCCCATTTCCACGGCTTGCTGGGTGATGGTCATGTCCAGCTTGCCGTCGCGAATGGCTTCCAGGGCCGAGGGCAGGCCGTCATAACCGAAGACCCAGACCTTGTGATCGATATTGGCGACCTTGACCGCCTGGGCGGCACCCAGTGCCGGCGCATCGGATCGACCGATGAAAACGTTGATTTTCGGGTTTTTCTGCAGCATGTCCTGGGCCACCTTGAAGCCGGTGTCCTGCAGCCAGTCGGTCGGCTTGCGGTCGACGATTTTCATCTCCGGCGCCTCGGACAACACCGCGTCCAGGCCTTTGGCCCGGGCCACTTCGGTCGAGTCGCCCAAGGTGCCCTGGAGCAGGCCGATCTCGGCCTTGCCGCCAGTCAACTTGATCATTTGCCGGGCCAGCTCGCCCGCCGCCGCCAGGTTGTCGGTGGAGATATAGGCATCGCACTCGACGTTTTTCGGGAAATTGTCGATGCAGATCACCGGCACCCCCTGCTGCCGCGCCAGCCGCACCGGTACGGCCGAAGCGGCGCTGCCGGTGGCGGTGTAGAGCAGCACATCGATGCCTTTGCTCAACATGTCCTGGATCTGGCTGACCTGCCTCGCCGGATCGGCCTGGGCATCAGCGACCAGCACATTGTTGATCCCAAGGTTCTTGGCCTGTTCCATCACGCCATCGCGGACCATCAGGTAGAACACCCATTGCAGGCTCGGGATCGACATCCCGACGGTGATCTGATCCACGGGTTTGACCTGGGCGTTCACACCGGACGACATCAGGCAGCCGAGCAGCGGCAACCACAGCAGACGCACTGAAAAAGCAGGCAGTTTCATGTTTTTATCCTTGTTGTTCTGGATTGGGCACGAGGGCTTTTTTTGTTCGAGGGCCTGGGGTCAGTCGGCCTTGCGCTTGAGCAGATCGAGCATCACGGCGAAGGCGATCACGGCGCCGATCACCACTTGCTGGACGAAGGGGGAAATGCCGGCCAGGTTCAGGCCATTGCGCAACACACCGATGATCAGCACACCAATGAGGGTGCCAACCACGCTGCCCGCGCCGCCCTTGAGGCTGCCGCCGCCGATCACCACCGCGGCGATCACGTCCAGCTCATAGCCGACGCCCGCACCCGCTCCGGCGGTATCCAGCCGCGAAGTCATGATGACGCCGCCCAGGGCCGCGCAAATTCCGGAAATGATGTACACCGCGCTGGTGTAGCCCTTGACCCGGATACCGGCGAGCTTGGCCACCTTGGCGCTGCCACCGATGGCATACAGGCTGCGCCCGGCCACCGTGAACTTGAGGACGAACCAGAACACCAGCGCCAACACGGCAAAGCAGCTCACGGTCAGCGACAACACACCGCCGTAACGAATCACCGAGAGGTTGCTGAACCATTCCGGGAAGCCGCTGACTTGCGCGCCGTCGGTGACCATGTAGGCCAGGCCGCGAGCGATGGACATCATCGCCAGGGTCGCAATGAACGAAGGCAGACCGGCCCTGACCACCAGCAAGGCCGTGGTCGATCCGCAAGCCGCACCGACGGCCATGGCCCCGAGCATGGCCACCCACATCGGCAACCCCAGCACCTGCTCGAGCCAGCTCATGACCATGATCGCCACGGCCAGCACCGCGCCGACAGACAGGTCGATACCACCGATGAGAATCACCAGGGTCATGCCCAGCGCCATGATGCCCAGCACGGTCACCTGATCGAGCACATTGAGCAGGTTGCTCAAGGTCAAGAAACTATCGGTAAAGACTGTTAGTACCGCACACAACAACAAGAGCCCGACCATCGGACCGGCCACGTTAGTTTCCAGGCCGATCCACTTTGGAATCGATCCGGCGAGTCTTGACTTGACCAACAACTGATTGTTCATACCCACATCCACTTCTTATCTAATTGTTATAAGACCGAGCACTACACGACTTGCCGATTAATCACCCAGTTGCCGGTATCGCCCTCCCATGTACAGCAGCGGTTCCTCTAACGGTTGGGTAATGACATCGATCACATTGCCGATCATCACGGTGTGGGTACCGTGTTCAATCTCCTGCACCACTTCACAGAAGATGGCCGCCTGGGCATCGGCAAGGTAGCGAATGCCGTGCACCCCGGTACGCCAGTCGCCCACGACGAAGCGGCGTTCGCGCAGGTCGGGCTGGCTGAAGATCTTGCAGATCGGTTCGTGCTGGCTTTGCAGCATGTTCACGCAGAACAGCCCGGAGCGCTTGATGATCGGCGAGGCGCTGGCGCTGCGATTGATGCAGATCAGGGCCGAGGCCGGGTCCATCGACACCGAGGAAAAAGCGGTGGCCGCCAGGCCGTGGGGCTGGCCGTCATCGTCGAGTGTGGTGATCAGGGTTATGGAAGAAGCGAAACGCCCCATTGCCATTTTGAATGGGCCGGCCAGGTCGATCGAAGGGGCTGCCTCTTGATATTGAACGTGCATACTTAAACCCTCTTTTTTGGGTGACTCACAAGCTCAGGCATTCATTATTAACAATCCCCTGTACTTTTCTATTCACTTTTAAAAAATTGACTTTTCAAGTTTCCCGTAAGGTGAAGCCAACAACAAACTCATTTGAATCAAGTTCACATATCGACGCAAACGCCCATTCCAGAGCAGTTTGTTAGTTGACCCACAAAACACACGCACACTTGATTAGTTGTACTAAGTGAAGAATCGATCGATACTTTCTGAACAATCAGAAAATACCCTTCGCGAGTTGAATCATCATGGTCGATCGATTACAGGACATGCGGCTGTTTCGCCTGGTGGTGCAGACAGGCTCCCTTTCCACGGCCGGCCGGCAAATGGGCCTGTCGCCAGCGGCCATGAGCGGTCGCCTCAAGGCGATGGAAGAGTTCTATGGCTTGCGCTTGCTCAAGCGCAACACCCGCAGCCTCAGCCCGACCGCCGAAGGCCAATTGCTGTTTGAGAATGCGCTGAAGATCCTCGAAGAGGTCGATGCCCTCGACAACATCATCAAGAATGGCCACAGCGACTTGCTCGGGACCATCGGCCTGACCTGCCCTACCGACCTCGGCCGGCAATGGGTCAGTCAACTGGTGGATGCCTTCATTGGCGAAAATCCCCACGTCAGCATCCGCCTGTTTTTCACCGACCGGATTCTCGACTTCGTCGAATCGGGTTCGGACATTGCGATCCGTTTCGGCGATCTTCCAGACAGCTCATTGATTGCCCGCTCCCTGGGCGTGGACCGGCCGATGGTTTGCTGTTCGCCTGAGTATCTGCAGCGGCACCCGAAACCGCTGGTGCCCGAGGACCTGCACCAGCACAACTGCCTGGTGCAACTGCGCGCGGACTTCGCGCTCGATCGCTGGAAGTTCATGCACAACGGCCTGTCGAGCACGATCCAGGTCAAGGGCAATCGGCTGGCCAACGACGGCTTTACCCTGCGCCAGTGGGCGGTACAGGGACTGGGGATTATCTGGAAGTCAGTCTGGGAAGTGGCTGATGACATTCAGGCGCAACGGCTGGTCCCGCTGCTCGAGGACTATCAATGTGCGACCACCGGGTTCCATGTGCTCACCGAAGGCGGGAAGAAGCTGCCGGCGCGGGTCAAATCCTTCGTTGATTTTGCCGTCCAGTACTTCAAGAACCTGGACATGCCAGCCCGGCACATCCTGAGCTCGCCTGTGCGCCGCCTCGAACACAGCATGCCATGACCCTCATGCCAACGGCACCGCCTGCAGATCGGCCATCACCGGTTTGAGATTACCGAGCATGTGCTCGTACGCCTTGCGCATGCCGGCATAAAACGCCTGCCGGGACGCGTCCGGCAAGGCCACGCACTCGTCCGGTCGTTGCCAGTCGATGGCCGTCTGCTTGAGATCGGCAAACACCCCCGCACCCTGTCCCGCCACTAGCGCGGCGCCCAGCACACCATATTCGGCGCCGGGCAGTTTGCGATAAGGCAACCCCAGCACGTCAGCCTTGATCTGCCGGAACAGCTGACTGTTCGCCCCTCCGCCCAGGCTGATCACACCCCCGCTGCCGAAATCGACCTGCATGTCCCGCATGCATTGCGCAAAACGCGCGTATTCATAGGCGATCGACTCGAGCATCGCTCGGTACTGGTCGGTGCGGTCGTGGCGCCAGTCGAGGCCGACAAACGCGCCGGCCAGCGCGGCATCGAACGGCGCATGGCGCCCCCCGAGGTGGGGCATGAACAGCAGTTTGTCGCGCTCGGACAACGCAGCCCCGGCCCGCGCTTGCAGTTGCTGGCATTCGGCGTCCGTCAGGCCGAATGCCTTGAGCGTGATGCCGGCGCCACCGACGTAGGCCATCGAATAAAACAGCCCGGGGATGCAGTGACGGAACGTCGTCAGGGTCCGGTGTTGCGCGTCCACCGCGTAATGGTCAAGCAAGGTCGCCAGCACCGAGCCGGTACCGGCAATGTCGAACAGTTGCCCAGGTTCGAATGATCCGGTCCCGAGCAGGGACGCAGCGATATCCGCGCACCCGGCAAACACCGGCGTGCCCGCCAACAGCCCGCATTCGCGCGCCGCCTTTGCACACACCGAGCCGATGCGATCCCAGGGCTTCACCAACCTGGGGAGCCGATCGACCTCCAGCTGAAATTCATCGAGCAGCGCCGTGTTCCATTGCATCGCCTGGTTGTCGGCAAAACTGTTGAAGCCAAGGTAGGTGTCATCCATGAACGCCGCATCGGCGTCCAGCGCCGCCATGCGCCCTGCGACGTAGGCCGCCGGCATGATGATCTTGCGGATCTTGCGATAGACCCGGGGCTGTTCGTCACGCCAGTACAGCCATTTCGCGGCATGGTTGGCACTGACCGGGCCACCCGCCTGTTCAATGATCGATGGCTCGAAAGCCTTGAGCCGTTGCACCTGGTTGGCGCAACGCATATCGAGCCAGGAATCGTAGGGCGTTGTGGCTTCCCAGTGGCGGCCGATGGTCGAGATCCCGGCCATTTGCCCGCAGATCGCGATACCAGCGATGTCACCGGCATTGATCGATGCCTGAGCCATGACATCACCGATGGCCAGCAACACCGACGCATACATCTCGTCCGGACACTGCTCGAACACCTGTCGCGCCGGATTCGCCAAGCGCGCGGGCCGACTCGCCGCCCCTCGCTGACAGCCGTCCTGGTCAACGACCACGACACGGGTACTGGAGGTGCCCATGTCCACCCCAACCAGTAATGCTTGACTCTTCAAGGGTTGACGCTCGCAAGTGAAACGATGAGGGGTTTGTACAGGATACTGTGATCAATGCAGCTGGGGCAGTGGCTGGTTTTTTATTGCACGCCCCCCTTGTAGGAGCGAGCATGCTCGCGATGGTCGTCAACGATAACGCTGGAAACCTGACACACCACCGCCGCCCCTCCAACAAACCAGCGCCTGCCCTCCTGAATTACAGCGGCGCTTTTTCACCCTTACCCAAAAAAATCTGCGTCGGCAATTTGAAGCCCCGCAACTTGAGCAACGCCAACGGCCCCGCCCCCAGTTCGGTGCGCAGGTTCCAGGTCAGGTCCAGGCCATCCGGCGCCTTGAGTTGCACGCGGTAGTGGCTGGCGCTGTCGTTCAAGGGCGTGACCCGGGCTTGTTCCAGCAGGCGGATCAGGCCCCAGGTGCCTTCGTAATCGCCGAACAACCGCTCGCCGGTCATGACACTGGTCCAGCTCAGGCTGGTGCCCGGATGGCTGGTGAAGCCTGGCCAGGCGAAGCGTTGCCAGCTCTCTTTCTGGTTGAAGTAGTGATGTTTCTGGCCATTGAGGATGAAGGTGGTTTGCACCACGTCGCGCACCGGTTTGCCCTGCAGCTCGAAACTCATGCCCATGCCGCCATCGGTGTAGAGCACGTCGGCGAGGTGGCTGAGCTGGTTGATCGCGCTGAGAAACTGCGGGTTGAAACGCAGGCCCTGGCTGTGCCGGGAATCGGCCACCCAGCGACTGCCCTCCTTGCGCAACACCCCGCCCAGTTGCTGCTGCAAAAACTGCTCGATGCGCCCGGAATCGGCGCGAATCATCTGCCCCAGCATCGGCAACGAAGCATCGCTGGCGGTGGCCGCGAAGGGGTAGCGCCCGGCGAAGGCGCCCTGCCAATCGCTGACGATCGCCCGTTGCCAATGGCTGTTGAGGCCCGCCGCCGACGGTTGCAGGACCCGTTGCCAGGCCTGCTCCAGGGGCTGCACGAACAGGGTCTGGCCGACACCGTCCCACTCCGCGCCGAGGCTGGCGGCGACCAGGCTGCCGTAGGACTGGGTGTCGGTGAGATCGACCTGCTTGCCCTGAAACACGCTCTGGGCCAGGGCCTGGGTCATCGCCTGCGGGTTGGTCGCGTTGCTCACCTGCTGCAACTTCAAACGCACCCGGGTCACGCGGTTGAGGAAGGCATGCAGGCTCAAGCGCTCGTCGTCGCTCTGGCCTTCGGCGTCCTTGCCGAGCAGGGCCAGCAACGGACCGAAACTGGCGTGCAGCGCAGTGCTGTGTGCTTGCTGGTCGATCAGCGGCAGCGTGTCCTGGGCGAGCAACTTCTGCGCCGACTTGACCAACGAATCGCCAAGCGCCTGACCCCGCGCGCCGGCCTGCCCCTGATACGCCAAGGTGTTCATCAGCGCGATCAAGGGCGACTGGCGCGCATCACTCATCAGCGCCAGTTGATCGATCACCTCGCCGAGGCTGTCGACCGATTGCCAGCGCAGGCTGTTGAGAAAACCCAACCAGGCGTTGGCGTAGTCCTGGAAGTAACGCTCGGTCAATTGTTGGCGCAGTTGGTCCGGGGTCAACTCGGCGGCGATGTCGGTCGGCTGGTCGCTGAGCACCCAGTCGATTTCTTCGCGGCGTGCTTCGGCGATAGTGTCGATGGACTTGCGCACCTGCCCTTCCCAGGCCTGGCGGGTGAACACGCCCGGCACCTGCTTGGGCGTGGAGAACAGCGCCTGGGCATCGGTGTCGCCGACCATCTGCCGCAGACTCAACGCTGGGTAATGGTTGGCGGCGTCATCGAGCACGGTTTGGTACAGGCTGGCTTCGGCATTGCGTTGGCCCAATTGGCCGAGTAGCACCTGGCGGACCTGGGCCACCAGCTTGGGGTCGGGCTCGATGCGCCAGTCGGGATGCGCTGCCAGTTGCTCGGCGTAAAATTGCCACAGGGTCGGCGCCAGGGTTTGCCAGAGACCCGGGGAGGTACCGGCGCGCAGCGGTTGCGCTTCGCTCAAGGCCTGGACGAGGAACGTCGCGTCGGCTTTTTCCGGGCGCGCCAGCATCAGGTAGGCCTTGAGTTGCACGTAGGCAGCTTGCGCACGCTTGGCGCGCTCGGGGCTGTTCGGGGCCAGCTTGAGAAGGGCATTGAGTTGCTGCTGCAGATGGGCGGCTGCCGGGTCACGCAGCAGGCGGTTGTTGGCCTGCGTGTAACGCGGCCACAAGGTTGCCAGCAGGTGCTCGTTTTGATTCAGGCCGAAACGCTGATACCAGGGCGTGCCGTGTTCGGCGCGGTAATCCAGACGCCCCAGTTCACGAGTCAGCTCGTTGAACGCCAGCAGTTGTTCCTCGGGACTCTGCGCCTGTTCGAGTGACACCAGCGAGCTCTGCACCTGGGCGATGTGCACGCGGTTGCTGGCGAAGGACAGCAACAGGCCTGCGCCCCAGATCAGCGCCAGTCCCAGCGCCAGTGAATAAGCGACTCGCGAGGCGCCCCAACCGAGGCGGCGAGGGTGAGCCGCTTTGTCAGCGAGCAAGCCTTGCCAGGGCGGTGTGGCGTGCCAAAGGTTGTCCGTTTTTTCTTGGGTGCCTGTACCGTCCGGCAGCGGCAGGCTGAACCACAACCCGCGCAATGGCACGCCCCGGGCGAACACGCGGAACAACGGCGCCAGTGCCTGACGCCAACGGGTGATGCCCTCGGCCTGTAGATCGCGGGACAGGCGCAGCAGGAAATCATGATGATTGGCGTCGTAGATCTGTGCCCAGCCGCTGTCGCGCAGGGGCTCCAGCAGATCTTGCAGAGCGCTTTCCACGGCCAGTGGCGTCACCTGTGACGGCAGCAAGCAACCGACCGCTTGGGTCGGGCGTTTGTCCTGCTTCCATCGACTGTCGCAGACCTGCCACAGGTGCAGCGGTAATTGCCAGCGTAGCTGGCGCGCCAGGTCTTGCAGGTGACGGATGCCGTTGTCCATGGCGCTGGCGTCAGTGCTTTGCGGTTTGTTCAGGGCCCAGATCACGCCGTCGAGAGAACGCCAGCGGCTCAAACCATGCCAGTGCGTGCGCCACGATTCATCCAGTTTGGACTGCACGCTGCCGCCCCAGAGCAGGATGGTGTCGTGACCTGCGAGCGATTGTTTTTTGTCCAGGCCGGGAGCGATGGCGGTGATCTGATCGGGTTCGCCGACGACCAGCAGCAGGCGGACTTTGTGGCGCCAAAAATGGCCATGGTTTTCACGCAAGTAAACTTTGAGCGCCGCAAGGGTTCGAGCTGCCTGCGTATCATCGGACTCTTCAGTGACCGTTTGCGCTGACTGGCGAACATCGTCCGCGTCGAGCCGAGGATAATTTGAATGCCCCGTCTGACGTCCCAAAAATTGGTAACCACCCAGGAACATCACCACGATGAAGGTAGTGGCCGATATCACCGAAAGCCAGAAGGTTTGCCGGGCACTGCCAGATGCAATACCCAACCACTCAGGATGACGCCAGACCAGCACGCCCAAGACCATACCGGTGAGCAACAGCACACCGACCAGCACACTTATCCGTACAGAGCGTCGAAACTGCATTCGAGATTTCCTATTTCGAAAGGGGTGGCACCGGCATTAACACCGTGCACCAGAGTGCGGCTGCGTCATCGCCGCCACTGAAAATGAATTGCGGACCGCCGCCGCGTTCAATCGTTTGTGTCGCGGCCGCAATGGCCAACCAAGGTGCGGCCTTTCCCGGATTCCCAATCGATGCATCGAGGTTGCGCACACCTTGCGCCGACTCGACCGGTATCGGAGTTTCGAGCAGCACGGACGCCATAGCGGCAGTCCGCTGTGCAGCAATACCCACCTGCCAGACCTGCTCGACTGCCTGCCCTTCCAGCGGTACCCAGTCGAGGGCCTGGCGCGTGGCGTAGAGCAAATCGGCGTCGGTAGGCTGGCGTTCCTGCTCAGGACGATGGAGGTAGGCGATCGGCGCCAGGGTGGACTGCGTCAGGCGATTGCCTAGCAGCAAGCCCACAGCGACCTCTGCCGTGTCTTCGGGTTGCTGCGGCGCAAGCTGTAACGCTACAACCATCAGCATTGCCTGATCGCGAATGTGCTGGTCGAGCCAACGATCAACGGCGGCCAATCCGCAGCCCTCGACGGGTACCGTTGATTGGCGAATACCAGACTCAGCCCAGGCCTGTTGCCACATTCGGCACAACAAATCCTCCGAAAAGCTACTGTCGACCTCCAACAACAAAGCCAATGGCCTGTCGTCAGGCACTTGAGCCAGGGTTTGCGCCAAGTCGGTCAGTACCTGCGTCAGCACACGCATCAGCAAATCGCTGGACGATTCATCCGCACCACTATGCAAACGACTATGGCGTAATGGTGCTTCGTCTAATCGGGTCGGTTGAGACTTCAAAGTTTCGGTTCCGCCGCTCAACTTATTCAACTGCGCATCTGGCTGGTCTTCTGGATATCGAAAAGCGGTGTACAGGCTCACACTCAACACTTGCTGAGAGCGCCGACCCTGACGAATTTTACGAATCAGATCTTCCTCACGCGCTTCATCCCAACCATCGGCAACCCCTTGTTGGCCGATATACAACGCCACTCGAAAGAAACCCAGCGCACACCAACCGAAGATCGGTATACCTACGGCCAAACCCCAGAAATCAACAGGCCAATGGGGCAAGGTTTCATCACCCAAGACTACGCCCCCGACCACACCCAGGAACAAACACAGCACCAACAAGCCGAGCCAACGCAAAAAACCAGGTCGTGCGGGACGCAGTGCGAGTGGAGGTACTTTATCCAGTCTGACGGGCATGACTAATTCGCTCCCGCTTCAGGCAACGAGGAAATCAATACGCATCCACCGGTGCATAAATGACCGTCAAAGACGACTGGAATGCTGTTGTCTTTACACGCAAGATATCTCTCTGCGGCAATAACAGTAAAAATCCAAAAAAAACCAACACAATACACAATCAATCCCAGCAATCGCATTTTAAATCCCTCCCAAAGTGGTTGCCTTTTCTTCTCAATGAGCTGTAAGCACTCCGAAATCAATCTTTTGTAAAAAAATAATCGTAATAATTAGTTATCCTGACAGACTACTTATATACACTGCAGATCAGCCACTCACTACCTAACATTACAGACTATTGCAATAGTCAATATCATCACACTTAACCCACCCATCAGTAATTATCTCTCCTTCATACCTGAATTTAACCCAAGAGATGTCTGACCTTGAATCATCCACTTGAATGACTATCACTTTATCTCCACGCGTCAAGTATTTTCTGGATAAGACTACGGGACTACTAAAAACTTCAGCCCTCATCGAAGAAACAATCGCTAGTATTGGGCTGCGCTTTTCAAAGTCCCTGCTATCACGCGCAAGATATTGAAAATAATTTCCGCGCAAGTCGTACTTCCTCCTTACAACCTCGCCGCATCCTATACAGCTATCCGCAAAAACCACTTGTGCTGTACGCCCTTCAATTTTGTAGACGTCTTCTCTCCAGATTGCGCCTTCTCTGTAAGAGCTAATCAAATATTTGTGGTAGATTTTATAATTGCACAATGGGCCACTATCGAAAACCAGGTTATCCAGTGAGTAATCGCTCAGATTTACTACATAGGCTTTTGAACACTGATTTACTCCCCCATGATTCTCCAGTGTCGCCACAACCTCATGTACACCATCGCCATTAAGATCTTGCAGGTGTAGATCAGTGTATACCCCTTCAATCTCATCATTTATTTTTTTTGAAATTGAAATATTGTGTTTTACTCCTCGCTCTAGCAATGAAACAGAAAGAGGTGATCGACTTTCCACTTTTACTACTGGAGCTGTTTCAATGGCCAATGCGATATTGCACAGGGGATCGACACCCATGAAAAAAACCATTAACCCGAAGAAATATTTTTGATGAAAACTCACTTAGCCCCCATCTTTTCATTTATTTATTTTTCCGTGAATCAGAAAATTATCTGGCACTACTTCCGCCCAACAAAAAAAATAAAGCGACACATGAAAAGCCACAACCTCACAAATCATCACCCCCCACGCTCTTCATATAAAAACATATAACAGACCAACCAATCTTATTAGCAATCAACTTAACTACACTTATTTTTAGCAAGATGCGCTAAATCGCTTTCGCTCATCCGATCCAGCTTTATAGGATCTACCGAACGAAGAACATCAAGATATTTAGGGGATTCCCCACCCTTGTTTAAAAAAACCAAAAACCCAACTTCCGCCTTAAAATCATAACAACCAACATTGGTTTTAATATATTTTTGTGGCGTTGCATTCTCTAGCGCACTTTGCGAAGGATAACGATCATAAATTACAACATCACCAATTTTTGTCAGAAAAAAACTGCTAGCCTGCCGCTTTTCGTAAACAGGACTTGTATCAAACGAATAAAGACTCTTCCGCCATTCGTTAGAATATCCCTGCGCAATCTCTTCATAATTCTCACTCAGCGGAGCATTCAACCCGCACACTCCCGCAGAAGCTCTCACCCCGTTATACACATTCCGCCCATCAAAATAAGCACAATCTATTACCAACCCACCATCAATCGCAATTAAAGTATAGTAATAGTCATACCTAGAACTAACCCACAATGCCGGCATACCATTTATACTTATGAGCTTACGATGAAACCCATCCTTATCACCAACAACGCCCTCATAAACCACCTCACTACCTTTCTCATGAAATACAATACTCCCAGCCTTTACTCCAACCACTACTTCTTCCGCACTTACACCAAAACAGAATTGCCCCAAAAATAACGAAACGATTATCAACCCTCTCTTAAGTATCATAAGAACTCCACACGCAAACTCGACGTACGCTCAAGTATAGTTTCAAACCTTTTGGCATAAGACGCAATTAACACATCCTCATCATTCCCATTTATTATTTTCCTCGAAGACACATAATCTACCTTTTTTGAGTTTAGATAGTCAGCCAACTTCCTCCCCGTAAACAGCCCTCGACTCATACCCACAATCATTATCGGAATGGAGTATTCAAATTTTGCCGCAGCATCGGGATTTGAAACAAAATCAAAGGACAATAACTTCGAGAATTTTCTATAATTATTTTTCCAGGTTAAATGTACACATCCACGCCCTCTATATTTATACCCATCACCTTCTTCAACATTTCCATTCGCCTTGGCCCGCTCTCTCAAATCCGCACTTTGCGCTAGAACCGGGTCGTATTTATTGAAGTAAGAATAGCTGCCCACCTCCGGCTTTTCGCTAAAAAATTCTCTTGTTGTAAAGTGGTATGCCTCATGCCTAACTGTGGCAAGCATGTAAGACACTTCATATATATTTGTGCCTTGCGGGGCCAACTCGTAAAAATCATTGATGGCTATTATTATTTTTTCCAGATTCTTTCTTGACTGACTGGTAAGGGACGGTGTTCCAGGTAGAAACATCGTGTGTACTTGCTCATACTGCCGCAAAAAGTCTTCCACATTAATTAGCCTGCCTATTTTGGTGAAATTACTCAGCAACCCCACCGGATGAAAATGAAACACCATCCCTTCCTTAGGCAACCCAACTTTCCCCGCCACCTCACCCCACCAACTCAACTGCTTGATTCGCTGTTTCTCCGCCACCCAATTCAAGATCGGTGCCGAATTGGTATGCCCCAACACCTCATCCAGTGCATCCCACTTGCTCTGCCGGTAATTCCATTCGCTTTCGCTGAAGATCACCAACTGCGCCAGTGCCTGTGCAAGCGCGGGCACCCGCAACGCCCCTTGCAATTCGTCAGCGGTCATTTTGCCGTTGCGGTCTCGGTCGATGATTTCGTACAGGCGCGTTTGCATCCGCCCCTTGTCCCACTTTTGTGCCCGCTCGCGCAGGCGGTCCTTCGACTCTTCACCGAGCACGCCCGTGACACTCAGCAGATAGGACAGACTCAATTGCGGCAGCGCGTAGTTGTAGAGAACTTCGTGCCCCTCCCAGGACCAGGGACTGACCCAGGGCGTGACACCCACTTCCTCACGCACCCAGCCGTTCAGTGGTTTGCCATCCGCGTCATGGAGCAGGTCATCGAGACGGTACCAGTTGTAGGTTTTGCCGCTGGCAGCGGTGGGCACCTGGATTTTCCGCTCGGACGGCAAGCCGTCGAGCAGACTTTTGGGCACCAGCAGGTCGGAATCGCTGCGGGGATTGTCGTGGTTCCAGATGGGAAATAGGCTGGAGCTAATGCGATCTTGATGCGCCGCCACGGGTGTGCCCTTGGCCAGCTTCAGCCAGGTCTTGTTTGTATCCGGCAAGCGCTGGGCCCAGGCACGGCTGGCGGCGAAGAACGCTTGCACATCATCATTGCTAAAGACCTCCAGGTGCAGCTTTTGCTGTGGAGCAGTTTCGTCGCATTCCTGATAGCGGCCGAGATGTCCGATCAGTTCGCCGGCCTTGATGGGCGCAGGCTGGTCGAGCACCACCACGCCGTCGAACACCAGTGGTTTGCGCTCACTCTGCAACGACTTGAACGAAATGTAGTGGGCGATGCTCTCCAGCTTGCGGAATTCACCTTCGCCACTGATGGTTACTTCAGTGTTCTTTTGCAGCTCGCCAATTTTCGCGCTACGCACGTCCGGCTCCTCACGGACGATGAGTGGATCGCGGATCACATTGACCCGATAACGGCCTGCGGCAATCGGCGCAAGAAGGCTAAATGAAACATACCCTAGTAACGCACCTTCCTCATCAAGCAGTGACGACGGGCCACAGCTGTTTTCCAGTTTGCGGAAGTCGCCGTTACCGCTAATCGTCACCGGCGTGCCGACCGGCAAAAAGTCGATCACCTGGCCTTGATGATTATTGTGCCGAACATTCGCGCCACGCTGTTCCGGATGCCCCGGCATTCTGTCGGGCACGTCTGGTTTGACACGAAGAACTGGATTCTCAGGCCAGAAGTTTGGGCGTGGCAGTGCAGGGTCAGTTAGATAACGCGCCCAATCTTCCAGGTGCATGTACAGGCTGAAGAAGGTCAGGCTGGGCGGATCGTCGCTGCTGCCATCAATCTTCGGCGCTTGCAGGCGATGCCGAACCAACACGAGTCCGGCAGCAAACGGCGCTTCAAGGGTGCCCCCGGCCTCTGGAAAAAATGTACTCAGCGGCGTGTGTTCCGGAACGCGGTAGGCCACGACCTCACCATCGGCCAGACAACGCACTTGAGACAGCGCGTCGGGACCGGTGGTCCCGCCATCCAGATGCACGCCACCATGCCACATGCCATTGCGACCCAACGGGTAGTAACCGGCTTGCGCATCGGCCAGTTGGGTCAACTGCTGCAAGGGGTTGCCGCGGTCGCCGAAAGGGTGACTCCAGTTGTTTAATGGCGCCGTCGAGGATGTCGGTCCCGTGGGTGGAGAGAGGATGCGCATGCCGAGTGAAGGTTCGGCAGGACTGGGCTTGGTTTCGCGTGCTGGGGGCGGCAAAGCAGCGCGTCGGGCCCACTCGCGTCGATAGCTGATCTCGTCCTTGATAACCTCAAAAATGTAGCCAAGCATGGTGATCCATTCCTTGTGATGATGCCGTGGTCAGCCGGAAATTTTGCTCGGGGACGAACGTTTGGTGGCGTAGTCGTTCAGTTGCGGTAACACGGGCATTTCCGTTGTTTGCGTGGCGCCACCCTGATAGTCAAAATGCGCGGACTTGGCCTTGTGGTCCCCCGCCGTACCCGATTCGATGCCGCCGCCATCCAGGGTGAGGTAGCTGCCACCACCATTCAGACTGATTTTCTTTTTGGCGGTGATGCGGATCTCGTCTTCGGTGCTGGTGATGTCCAGGCCAAGGCGTGCCAGCAGTTCCAGCCTGTCGTTCTGCGCCTGAATCTGTACCGCGCCCTGATTGGCAATCAGCTTGATCCCGAGCTTGCGCACGAACAGGCTCAAGCCCTGGCCCACACCGATGAACAGGCGCTTGACCACGCTGATATTTGCCTCGCCACCGGCGTTGAGCATCAGGTTGTCCTGCGCTGCGAGTTGCAGGTGTCGGCCACTGGTGAGGGCGATGCCCTGGGGCGCGCTGAGCAGCAGGACCGCGGCCTTGAGTTGCTCCAGATCCTGGCGCAGCAGGTTCAGTTGTGCGCTGACGTCCGCCGGATCGGCGTGGGCGGCCTGGGCATCGACCGAGAGTTTTTGCAGTTGTTCGCCGGCCTGTTGTAGACGATCGAGGGCGGGGCTCATTTCCAGCACTTGAGCTTGGGCCTTGGGCTGTTCGTCGGCACTGATGAACACCCCCTTGCCCGCACGAATACTCCCCCAATCATCCGTGCGCAGCTCAAACCCTTCCCCACGTTTCTCCTTCTTGGCATCCACCAGATGCCCCAAATTCAGCTGACTCTTGCCGCCATACTCAGTACTGAGCTTGACGTGCTCCTGCCCCCGTCGATCTTCCATGCGCAACTTGTTGTTGGCCGGGGTGCGCAGCACGTTGCGGGTGTAGTCGCGTTTGCGCAGGGTCACATGGTCCGGGTGTTCGCTGTCGTGCAGGGCGTGGGCGATGTAGGGGCGGTCGGGGTCGCCTTGTTCGAAGGCGATGGCCACTTCGGTGCCGCAGATCAGCGGCAGGTGCAGGCCGTGAGTGTCGCCGGCGTAGGCGCGTGCCTGGCGCAGCCACATGCTTTCCTCGCCGAGTTTCCAGGGGTCGCGGTCGAACAGGAAGTTGACCTTGTAGCGGCCTTCGACGTCGATTTCGGCGTATTGATCGTGGGCTTTGCCGCTGGTGACGCGGGCCGGGACGGTGCCGGCGATTTGGGGTTTAGCCGGCAGTGGCGGGCGGAAGCACAAGGTTTCTGAATAGGGCATGGCTTCGAAATGGCACTCGAAGCTGGCATCGCGGGCGGCGTGGGTGCGCACGCCGATGATCGCGCAACGCGGTTTGAAGGCCTGGGGGGCGCCGCCTTCGATGGTCAGCACCTGGCCCGGCGCGAGGGTGGCGCTGCTGCTGGTGCCGCTCAGCAGGATCTGCTCGTTGAGGTAGCGCTCGTGGCGCAGGCGCGCGTAGAAGTAGCCGCTTTCGCTTTCCAGGTCTTCGTGCTGATCGTAGGCGCCACCGAGCACGCGGTAGGGCTCGGCGTAGTGGTAGGCCTCGCCGTAGGTGATTTTCGCGCCGCGGGTCTGGTCGACGTCGGCGTCGAGCTGGGCGTTTGCGTCACGGGGGTGGTAGGCGCGGATGTTGACGTGTTTTTCCACCACCTGGTGGCGGGTTTGCAGGTCCCACACGCCGTCTTCATCGCTGCTGCTGAGCCCGGCGGGCGGGAAGTACGGCAGCTCGACGTCGAACTGGTAGCCGCGCTGGCCGTCGCAGAAATTCACCACATCGATCTGCAGGCGTTCGTGGCTGGTGAAGCGGTACCAGATGCCCACTTCGGCCAGCAACCGCTGGATGAAGGCCAAGTCGCTTTCGCCGTACTGCATCACCTGTTCGCGCCGGGGGTACTCACGCGTCAGGTTGAAGAGGTAGTCCTGGTACTCGAAATCGTGGCGGCTGCACAGGATGCTTTTGACAATCTCCGGCACCGACTGATCCTGGTAAATGCGGTATTGCCGGCCGCGCTCGAGCAGGGCCAGACGCGGTTGCAGGGTGAGCTCGTAGCGAGCTTCGTCGACGGAGGCAGACAGGCGTTTGAAGGCGGTGACCACGCCGTTGAGGGTGCGCAGTGCTTTGATTTCCGGGGTGGGCAGGCCTTTGATGACCGGGGGTTGTTTGGCGGCGTACAAGCTGAAGCGAGCGGCCTTGCCCAGCAGGTGTTCGGCTGCGAGATCCTGCTCGGTGCTGGTGAATTGCACGTGGTAGGTGAAAGGTTGGCTGAGGCGTTCTTCGCCGTGGAAGGTGAGGACGTCGAGGTGGGTTTCGAGGTTGTGGACCCAGAGTTTATGGTGGCTGTGGTCGAAGAAAAGGCGCGGTTGGGTGCTCATGGTCAGGCCTTCCTGGTCTGTGGGGGATGTGCAGGAAGGGTTTGGCGTTCACCCGGGTCCTGAGGGGTGAAAGCATTGGGGAATTTGCAGGAAGCTGGGAATAGGACGTTTCTGAGGATGGTGTAGGGCGTTTCTGTATAGGTATACCGGGGTTAACCGTGTCGGATAACACTGTAGGAGCTGCCGCAGGCTCGGGCCGCGTTCGGACGATCTTTCGATGTTGATTTTTCAAGATCAAAAGATCGCAGCCTCGTTGCACTCGGCAGCTCCTACAGGCCTACAGAAAAACCCATGGAGCCACGTCGGCGGGCAGGACGCCTTCGCCGGCAAGCCTGGCTCCTACAGGTCAGCGGCGATGCCCGGCGCGCGCGATGCTACGAGGTTCTCGCCCCAGGATTCTGCCAGAACGCAGGATCGGCGCTCTTGAGCCGCTCGACCGCATTGTTGATGTGGTTGAGCGCGGCATGGCGTGCGCCTTCAGGGTCGCGTGCGGCGATGGCCTCGTATACGGCAGAGTGTTCGACATGCACCGTCCTGGCCAGGTCGTGGCGGCGTTCCTCGTTGGAGCGGGTGATGCGGATCGCTTCCTTGATGTACTGCGCGATGAACTCGTGCAGTGACGGGTACAGCGGATTGCCCGTTGCCCTGGAAATGGAGTGATGGAACGCCAGGTCTTCCTCGACGCCATCGCGCCCCGCCTGCTCGGCGGCATCGATGGCCTTGAGCGCCTGGTGGATGGCCTCCAGTTGCGCCGGCGAATGCCGCTGGGCCGCCAGTGCCGCCGCCTCCCCTTCGATACCGCGGCGCAATTCGGTGACCCTCAATACCGCCTCGATCGAGCCGCTGACGTCCAGGTCGATGGTGAACGCCTTGATGTGCGCGCCTTCGCTGACGACGGTACCGCTGCCTTGGCGAACCTCGACCAGGCCGGCTGACTTGAGGCGCGAGATCGCCTCGCGGATGACCGTCCTGCTCACCCCGAATCGCTCCGAGAGCACGGGCTCGGTGGGCAGGCGCGCGCCCGGCAGCACTTCGCCATTGGCGATGTAGGCCTTCAGGGCCGCCGTCACCTGATCGGACAGCGTGCCCTTGGCGGAGTCCTTCAAAACGGCCAGCGCCTCGGCGGAACAGGGGGATTTGTCAGGAGTGGGCATAGGCATCTCTGGGCTCAAATCGGTGAACGGTACTGCATTTTAGACCCGTCGTCCTCTTTGGATTCTACGCCTTGAATTCGTATGACGTATTATGATAAAAAACCGATCTTCATGTAAGTCCGATAAAAACAACGTCACCCACTACAAAAATAAGGATGGGGGAAACACATGACTGAATCAGTGATTCAAACCGGTGCCATCGCGCCCGCCGATCGCTTCGAGGACCTGGCGTATCGCAAAGCCGCGTGGCGGATCCTGCCGTTGTTGCTGCTGTGCTACCTCGTCGCCTATCTGGATCGGGTGAACGTGGGTTTCGCCAAATTGCAGATGTCCGACGATCTGCAGTTTTCCGAAGCCGTCTACGGTCTTGGCGCAGGGATTTTCTTCATTGCCTACTTCCTCGTGGAAATTCCCAGCAACCTGATCCTGCATCGCGTCGGTGCGCGGTTGTGGATCGCGCGCATCATGATCACCTGGGGCATCATCTCCTCGGCCATGGCGCTGGTCAGCACGCCGATGTCCTTCTACATCATGCGTTTCCTGCTGGGCATCGCCGAGGCCGGGTTCTACCCGGGTGTCATCCTCTACCTGTCCTACTGGTTCCCGACCCATCGCCGCGGCAAGATGTATGCCCTGTTCGCCACGGCCGTGCCGCTCTCGGGCCTGATCGGTGCGCCCCTGTCCGGCTGGATCATGAGCGCCTTCAACGGTGACCATGGGTTTGCCGGCTGGCAATGGCTGTTCTTCCTTGAAGGGCTGCCTTCGATCGCCGTCGGCATCCTGGTGATCTTCTGCCTCAGCGACCGCATCTCCAGTGCCGGCTGGCTCACCCGTGAAGAGAAAACCCTGCTGCAGACCCGCATCGACGCCGAAACCGCTGGCCATCAAACCCACAGCCTCAAAGAGGTGTTCCTGCAGCCGCGTATCTGGCTGCTGACGGCCATCTATTTCTGCATGATCGCCGGCTTCTACACCGTGGGCTTCTGGTTGCCGACGCTGATCCGCCAGGCCGGCGTCAGCGATGTCTTGCAGGTCGGCATGCTCACCGCCATCCCTTATGCCGCCGCCGCGATGACCATGATCCTGGTGTCGCGCAGCGCCGACCGGCTGCGCGAGCGTCGCTGGCACCTGGCACTGACCGCGGTGCTTGGCGGTATCGGGCTGTTCATCTCCGCCACCTGGAGCGACAACTTCACCATTTCGATGATCGGCCTGACCCTGGGCTCCATGGGCGCCATGAGCACCCTGCCGCTGTTCTGGAGCCTGCCAACGGCCTTCCTCGGCGGCACCGCCGCGGCCGCCGGCATCGCCCTGATCAACTCCTGGGGCAACCTGGCGGGCTTCGTCTCGCCGTACCTGATGGGCTTCCTCAAAGACACGACCCACAGCACCACGATCGGCATGTATGTGATGGCAAGCGCGCTGTTCCTGGGCGCCCTGCTGGTCTTCAGAATTCCCGGAAAACTCGTCAACCGTTGACGTTTGGAGCAACTCATGAAAATTCTCGTGACCGGCGCAGCCGGCTTCCTTGGCCGCCGTCTGATCGAAGCCTTGCTGCTGCGCGGCTCGCTCACCGACCGTGCAGGCCAGTCCCAGCCGATCGGGCAAATCGTCGCCTTCGACATGGTCGCGCTCGAGGGCATCGATGATCCGCGGGTAACGGTGGTGTGTGGCGATATCGCCGCCCCTGAAGTCCTGGACAGCCTGATCGACGCCAGCACCGACAGCATCTTCCATTTGGCCGCGGTGGTTTCCAGCCAGGCGGAGGCCGACTTCGAACTGGGCATGCGCATCAACTTCACCGCGACCCAGAACATGCTCGAACGCATTCGCCTGCTCGGCACCAGCCCGAAATGGGTGATGACCAGCTCCGTCGCGGTATTCGGCGGGCAACTGCCGGAACGCGTGCGTGATGATCAGGTGTGGGCACCGCAGAGTTCCTATGGCACGCAAAAGGCCATGAACGACCTGCTGCTCGCCGACTACAGCCGGCGCGGTTTTGTCGATGGTCGCAGCCTGCGCATGCCGACCATCGTGGTGCGCCCGGGCAAACCCAACCTGGCCGCTTCAAGCTTTGCCAGCGGCATCATCCGCGAACCGCTCAACGGCCTGCCCAGCGTGTGCCCAGTGCCCCTCGATACGCGGCTCTGGCTGATGTCGCCAGCACAGGCGATAGCCAACCTGATCCATGGTCATGAGCTGGCCGGCGAGCAGATGACCGAGGGTCGGGTGATCAACATGCCGGGCCTGTCGATTACCGTCGAACAGATGATCGATGCCCTGCGCCAGGTCGCCGGTGAACACGTGGCCGCGCGGATCAGCCTGGAGCGCAATCCGGCGATCGAGCGCATCGTCGGTTCGTGGCCAGGGTCCTTTTGCGCCACCTATTCCAGGGACCTGGGCTTCACCGCGGATGAGGATTTCCGCGCCGTGATCAAGCAGTACATGACCGAATATCTGCCCGGATGAACCCGAATGAGGAGCTCGACATGTTGAATGCCCCTGCCCGCCCTCTGCTGGGCTGCATCGCTGACGATTTCACCGGTGCCACCGACCTTGCCAACATGCTGGTGCGCGGCGGTATGCGCACCGTGCAAAGCATCGGCATACCCGGTGCCGAGGTTGCCGAACGACTCGATGCCGACGCGATCGTCATCGCCCTGAAGTCCCGGACCGTGCCAGCCGCCGACGCCGTGCAGGCCTCGCTCGAAGCGCTGCGCTGGTTGCGTGAGCGTGGCTGCGAACAGATTTTCTTCAAGTACTGCTCGACGTTCGACTCTACCGCCGCCGGCAACATCGGCCCGGTCAGTGAAGCCCTGCTGGACGCGCTGGGCAGTGATTTCACCCTGGCCTGCCCCGCCTTCCCGGAAAACGGGCGCACGGTCTTTCGCGGGCATTTGTTCGTCCAGGACCAACTGCTCAGCGAGTCGGGCATGCAGCATCACCCGCTGACACCGATGACCGACGCCAACCTGGTCCGGGTGCTGCAAGCGCAGAGCCAGGGCAAAGTCGGCCTGCTGCGCCATGACACGGTGTCCAGGGGCGTGGAGAGCATTCGCGCCCGCATGACGCAGCTTCGCGCCGAGGGTGTGCGCATGGCAATCGCCGATGCCGTGTCCGATGCCGACCTGCATCTGTTGGGCGAAGCCTGCGCCGGTCTAGCCCTGCTGACGGGCGGTTCGGGGCTGGCGCTGGGCTTGCCGGAGAACTTCCGGCGGGCCGGCAAACTGCGCGAGCTGGACGCCGCCCGGGTACCAAACGTCGACGGCGGCGAAGTGGTGCTCGCGGGCAGCGCTTCGCAGGCCACCAACGGCCAGGTGGCGAGCTGGCTGCAGGCAGGTCGCCCGGCCTTTCGGATCGACCCGCTGGCCTTGGCTGCGGGGGAACCGGTCGTCGAACAGGCACTGGCCTTCGCCGCAGACACGGCAGAAACGGTACTGATCTACGCCACCAGCTCCCCGGATGAGGTCAAGACCGTACAGCGAGAGTTGGGTACCGAGCGCGCGGGCAATATGGTCGAACAGGCCATGGGCCGGATAGCCAGCGGGCTGCGCCAGGCCGGTGTGCGGCGCTTCGTGGTCGCTGGCGGGGAAACCTCCGGGGCCGTGGTGCAGGCGCTGGGTATCCAGCTCTTGCAGATCGGTGCGCAAATTGACCCGGGCGTACCCGCTTGCGTCAGCACACCCGGGGAACCCCTGGCCCTGGCGCTCAAGTCCGGCAACTTCGGTGGCCCCGACTTTTTCGCCAAGGCGCTGAAACACCTGGCGGGAGATCAAGCATGAGCAACGAAAACGCCCTGCGCGAAGAAATCTGTGACGTCGGCGGCCAGTTGTACAGCCGTGGCTACACGGTAGGCAGTGCCGGCAACATCAGCGCCCGGCTCGACGATGGCTGGCTGATCACGCCCACGGACGCGTGCCTCGGCCGCCTGGACCCGGCCGCCCTCTCCAAGGTCAACCTGGCAGGGGAATGGGTCAGCGGCGACAAACCGTCGAAGACCCTGGCCTTGCACCGTGAGGTCTACGATCGCAACCCCGGTGTCGGCGGCGTGGTGCACACTCACTCCACGCACCTGGTGGCATTGACGCTGGCCGGGGTCTGGCAGCAGGATGACATCCTGCCGCCGCTGACGCCCTATCAGGTGATGAAGGTCGGGCACATCCCGTTGATCGCCTATGAACGTCCCGGCTCGCCGAAGGTGGCCGAGCGAGTGGCGCAACTGGCCAACAGCGTGCGCGGGGTGATGCTCGAGCGCCTGGGTCCGGTGGTGTGGGAAAGCTCGGTGTCGCGGGCGAGTTATGCGCTGGAGGAGCTGGAAGAAACGGCGCGCCTCTGGCTGATGAGCAACCCCAAGCCAGCCCCGCTCGACCAGGCCGCTCTGGATGAACTGCGCGAAGTGTTTGGCGTGCAGTGGTAACCCTCCAGGCCTTACCCTTGTAGGAGCTAGCCTGCTCGCGATGGACGACAACGATAACGCTGGAAGTCTGACACCCCGCAGCGCTCTCAGGTTTTTCGCGAGCAGGCTCGCTCCTACAAAGACTGCACGACACCTGTAGGAGCGAGCATGCTCGCGATGGTCGCCAACGATAACGCTGGCAGCCTGACACCCCGCAGCGCTCTCGGGTTTCTCGCGAGCAGGCTCGCTCCTACAAAGACTGCGCGACACCTGTAGGAGCGAGCATGCTCGCGATGGTCGCCAACGATGACGCTGGCAGCCTGACACCCCGCAGCGCTCTCGGGCGAGCAGGCTCGCTCCTACAAAGACTGCGCGACACCTGTAGGAGCGAGCATGCTCGCGATGGTCGCCAACGATAACACTGGCAGCCTGACACCCCGCGGCGCTCCCAGGTTTCTCGCGAGCAGGCTCGCTCCTACAGTATATTTTTGATTTCAGGAGTCATCATGCCTCGTTTCGCTGCCAACCTCAGCATGCTCTACCCGGAACACGATTTTCTCGACCGCTTCGCCGCGGCCGCCACCGATGGGTTCCAGGCGGTGGAATACCTGTTCCCCTACGACTTCAGCGCGCAACAAATCAAACAGCGGCTGGACGACAATGGTCTGGTCCAGGCCCTGTTCAATGCACCGCCCGGCAATTGGGCGGCAGGCGAAAGAGGCATCGTGTCCTTGCCTGGGCGCGAAGCGGAGTTTCGCGCAGGTTTCGACCAGGCCCTGGAATACGCCGCGATCCTGGGCAATGACCGCATCCACGTCATGGCCGGGCTGCTGGCGAGCGAAGCAGACCGTGCCCGACACCACGAGACTTACCTGGAAAACCTCAGCCACGCGGCCACGCAAGCGGCCAAGGTCGGCATCACCGTGTTGCTGGAGCCGATCAACACCCGCGACATGCCGGGTTTTTTCCTCAACCACCAGCATCAGGCCCAGGCCGTCTGCAAAGCCGTGGGCAAGGACAATCTCAAGGTCCAGTTCGACATCTACCATTGCCAGGTCGTCGAGGGTGACGTGGCGACGAAGCTGCGCCGGGATTTCGCCGGCATCGGTCATATCCAGATCGCGGGCGTGCCGGATCGCCACGAACCGGACCTGCGCAACGAGTTGAACTACCCCTACCTGTTCGAGCTGATCGATCAACTGGGCTACAGCGGCTGGGTGGGTTGCGAGTACCGGCCACGCGGCAACACCAGCCAGGGGTTGCAATGGTTGCGCGATTGGCAGGCTCGCTGAATCAGTAGCGTGCAGCCATATCAATCCTGGCACGACCTTTTTCAATGCACCGGGATCTGCGAAAAACCGGCCCAGCATTTACAATCACGCCTTTCACCGCAGATCAGAAAGGTTCTACAGGTTATGGCGCTCGACCCTCCCACGATGTTGACAATTTCGATCGCCCTCGCAGCCGCTGCCGCGCTGTACCTGGCGATCGAATGGCGGAGCATTCGCGAGCCCTCGCTGCTGTTCTGGAGCGCGGGCTTCGCAACCATCACCCTGGGGTCGACACTCGCCTTGCTGCGCGGGGCCGGCCTTCTGCTGGTCGGCATCTGGTTCGCCAATGGCCTGCTGGTGGTGGCCCACTGGTGTTTCCTGCTGGGTGTCGCGCGCTTCACGCAGACGCGGCTATCGCGTGCCTGGTACCTGATCTTCGTCGCATGGATAGCCTTGCTGCTGTTGCCGGACGAGCCGTCGTGGTCCAAGGTCATGCTGCTGGCCAATTCGCTGCTGGTCGCCCTGGTGACGCTCAGGGCCAGCTTCCTCCTGCGCCCCCATGGCAAGTCGTTGAGCGTGGGAGCGGTGCAACTGCGCTATGTGCTGCTGGTCCATGGGCTGTTCTATCTGGCCAAGTCGATCACCGCCATCGTTCCCGGCACACTGATCGACCTTGCCGCGTTTCGTGGCGAGATCATTCAGATTTCCCTGGTCGAGGGCGCGATGGCGATCATGCTGATTGCCTTGTCCATGACCGGTACCGAACGCTACAGGCGCGAGAAACGCATCGCCCGGCTGGCCGCACGTGATCCGTTGACCTCTTTGTACAACCGCCGCGCCCTCGAAGTGCGGGCACCGCGCCTGCTCGATGACGTGTCGACGGCACGTCCCGGGGCCCTGCTGCTGATCGATATCGACAACTTCAAACAGGTCAACGATTTGTACGGTCATACCGCAGGCGACCGTCTTCTGGTCACGCTGAGCGGGCTGATCCGATCGGTGCTGCCCGAAGGCGCACTGGCGGCGCGGTTGGGCGGTGACGAATTCGTGATCCTGCTGCGCAACGCATCGAATGAGCAAATCGTCGGGCTGGGCAACGCCCTGCGTGAGCAGTTTCACCACGCTGCCGCACAGGCGTTCGCCACACCTGCAGCGGTGACCCTGAGCATCGGTGCCAACCTGTTCGACCATCCGCCAGCCAGCCTGGCGGCACTGATCGAACAAGGCGATGCGGCGCTCTACCAGTCCAAGCGTGGTGGACGTGACAGCATACGGTTGGTCGATCAGACCTTTGCCAGCAGCGAACCGCTGTGATTTGCGGGTCTAATAATCAGGAAAATCGCTCTGATAACACACTGGCGAGCTGAATTCCGCTTGTTGCATCGAGTCCGGCGCCGGACGAGCATTGGCAGTCAGAAACTCAAGGATATGGGGAAAGACATCGTGATGGACATTGATGCCCATGAACACGTCCTGATGCCCGTACCCTGGAATGACGCGAAGTTGATGGCGGCCTGGAACCCTCTGCTCGAGCCTGGCATGGCAGAGGATGTTGGAATCGCTGAACACATGGTTTTCCTGGCCCGTCATGAACAGGACAGGTGTTTCGATTTCGTGGGCATGCGTCATGTAGTTATCGGGTAACGTACTGTGCCCAGTGTTCAACGGATCAAACTTCACCGCGGTGTTGTCCGCTTTCACCATCTTCAGCACATGGCGGTAGTAATGCACACTCGTCGGGCCATAGAGGTCACCCCCACGCCGGTGGGTGATGTCTGCGAGGTTCTTGTGGTTGTAGAGTGCCGGGCTGCCGGCACCCCACATGAGACTCAGCATATGGCACGCGGGTACATCACACTCGCGGTGAAAACAGCTCGTGACTTTGCCCATGACCTTGCCAATGGTCAGCCCTGGTCGCTCACTGAACAAAGGGTCCAGGTAGGTCATCCCCAAAATGTACTCGGTCACGAACGGCGCGACTGTCAGCTTGATCCTTGACCAGTTGGGTACCCGTGGTGTCAGTGCCGCGCTGTTGGCCACGACGCTGCTCACACCCGAAACGGCCTTGCCGAAAAGGCTCATGGTAAAGGACACGGCCCCCAGACAATGGCAAATGACATGGATCCGTGTCGACTGCCCCACCTGCTCCCTGATCCGCTCCAGCGCTGGCGGATAATCAAACAGCGCGACGTCGTCCAACGTATGGCGGTGTCGCAGCAGGTTGTAGGGCAAGCGGTTGCTCATGCGGCCATCGAGTGTCCAAACGTCGGTAAAACCGTGGTCGAGCAGATAGCTGACGAGGTTGTAGTGCTCCGGCATGATGAACATGTCGCTGGAGGAGGTCAGCCCATGTATCAGCAACACCACGTCATCGCACGCGGCGCGTGTGAACCGTAGCATTCCCAACCCGAGTTTATCTGCCGTGGTGATGGCGTGGTGTGTGCACTGTGCATCCGGCACGCCTTCTGTGGTGAACAGCGCAATCTCCCGCTCGTACCGGGTATTCGCCAGCGAAAAACCGGGGCGCCCGTACACGTCCCAGAGGTTTCCCAGAAAGAACCGACCGAAGCGTTCCAGCACTGCCCAGCGCTCGGACCTGGTGGCGGCGAAACAACGGAACGTCGCCATCTGCTTGATGAAATCGAGTAAGCCCAGGTGCATGACGCCTGCAGCGACAACATCCGCCCTGGAGTCATCTGCCGGTTCGACGTGACCTTGGAGAATCGACACGTAGAGGGTCGTCGTGTCGGACCACAGGTCAGGACCAGGGTCATCGAAAATGTCTTTATGGCCTGCAATAGTCAGCGGCTCGTTCTGCCCGTTGCGGACGAACAAGCGGTACAACATCTTTTTGCGCAGGTGATCACCGACACTGTCCACGAAGAGGTTGAAGCGTCCCTTCTCTACAGGCACACGACCGCCCAGCAAGTCACAATCGACATGGCCAGTCGCATCGGCCTGGTGCAAAGGCGAGTCGATAAAGCGGTCGACGTCTTCAATGCCGATCGTGAGCGTGAAGGTGATGGACGACGCAACGCCTTTACCCGCGTCGTGGCCACTTTGAAAGTCCTTCTGCCCTGCCCCTGCATACCCCTTCATGGTCTCGGTAAACTGCAGTGACGGCCTGGCCGATTCTTTTGCCCTGTCATTGGTCATGGCGCAGGCCCCTTCTGCGAGGTGTTGCAACCCTTCCAGCTTTCGATGATGCCCAGTGCAATCAGGCGCGACATTGCTGCAATGGTGAGGCTGGGATTGGCGCCGACGGGGCCGGGCATGATCGAGCCGTCAGCTATGTAGAGATTGGGATAATGGAATACTTCACCATCGGTACCGACCACCCCCGAGTCGGCATCCTTGCCCATCGGACAACCACCGAGCGGGTGGACGGTGATGATGCGTTGCAGATACCGGGTCAAGGGGTTTGAAGCGAGCGTGCCGCCCATCTCCACAGCGATCTTGCGACACCATTCGGTCAGCGTATCGAAGCACTCAGCCGAGTTTCGTGACGTCCAGTCAACATCGAGATACGCGTTCCCACGTCGGGCCTTGCGCAGCCTCAGACGGCCGTCTGCCCTGTCACATCCCATGCCCAGCAGCGGGAGGGAGCTGCTACTCAACGCCGCCGGCCCCAGCAGCTTCGATATCTCGATGCCGAACTCGCTGCGCGGGTTGGCCGACCACCAGGCATGGATACGGTTCATGACGAACCGCAGCGCTCGCGGCATGACCCCACCCATGTCGCTTGCTTCGACCAACCAGTTGACGAACTCCGGATAGCCCGCGTCCTGGATCATGCCGCCCTTCCCCGGGCCGAATTCGATTTGCGCGGACGTTGTGATCACCGGGCCGCGGCTAGGGTCGAGGACGCGTGGTTGCGCCGGGCGGGTGGTGCCGTCGCGGCAGCGCATGACAAACGCCAGGAGATCGCCGTTGGTTGAGTATCCGCTGCCAAGCAGGTGGCTGATTCGCGGAAAACGATGGTGGTTCTTGAGCAGCAGATAGCTTGTTCCCAGCGTACCGGCGCAGAGTATCAACCGATCACAGGTGATCACATCAAGGGGCAAATGACTCGAAGGCACCTGAACCAAAGGCGTATGTCGAACGCAAGAGACCTCGTAGCCGAGCGACGGATCGCTGTGATCGACCGGGCTGATACTCCGTACTTCGCACAGCGTTCGACACTCTGCCCCCAAGCGCATTGCCGCGCTGAGGTAGTTGAAGTCGAGTGAGTTCTTGCTTCCGTGGTTACAGCCGATATCGCATTCACCGCAGTGCCTGCAGGTGGAACGAGGTGCATTGTGCAGGTTTGGCTCGGCCTCCCTGAGGGGTTCGCCCATGGCTGGCCGGCCGCCTGGATTGGCAAACGACACGGCCAACAAGGGGTGATACGGATTGAGCCCCGCCTTGGCAGCGGCCTCGGCGAAAGCTCGGGCCTTGGTGGTTGCCTGCTTCGGCAGATCGCTTGATGGATAGACCTGCCCCCCCAGCATCCGCTCGACTTCATCGTAATGCGGTTCGAGCGCCGTGTAGCCCAGGGGCCATGGCCCCCGCGTCCCATCCGCCAGGTCACGCTCGAACCATGCCGCGGGTTTGCGAATCAGCACGTTGGCGTAAATCAGGGAGCCACCGCCCAACCCACTCGCCACCACAGCCTCACTCTTGCGAAATGACCAGAGGTCAAACATGCCGTAGAGACGCTCACTGGGGTCCCAGAAATTGCGCGCCACTTCGCGCGGGCTGCGCGGAAAAGAGCCCGGAGGGAAGGCCTGGCCACGCTCCAGCAGGCAAACTTTCATCCCGGCTTTCGCCAATTCGTAAGCCATTACCGATCCGCCGAAACCGGAACCCACAATCACCGCGGCAAAATGTTCGGGCATGTCTTCACGCTCCGGCGGATGAATTTACGTGGCAGGCCTGTATCCAGCGTAGACGGATAAGCAAGCCAGGGAACTGGATAAGGAACGTCACAAGGACGATCGTCATCTGGATAAAGAAGAGAAAAACAACTCTGAGACGGCATTTTCCTGGCAGATAAGTGCATTTTGTCGCTTTGGCATGACGCTGGATCCAAAAAACTTGCGAGCCACCCGGCCTGTTCTACACTGCGAAAGGTTCGCAATTACACTGAACGCCACACCGGACGTGGCCTTGCGCATTGCCCGGTGAATCTCCTGGTCACCTTCGGCAACGCACGGGCGGACCCCACAGGTCGTTCCTCGCCAAGCCAACGAAGGTCGCGATCATGCCCAGAGCTCTCAGCGTCCGTTCCTTTGCACTCTGCGCGAGCGCGCTCGCTCTGGCATTGAGCGGTTGTGCGACCCAGCGCTCCACTGAACCTGTGTCCCCGCCCCTGCGGCAGAATCCCGAGTTCACCTACGATGCCAGCGGCGTGACCCACGCCACGCTGACGGCGGCCGAGCAGCAGGTCAATGTGGGCAATGAGCGTTACGTGTCCCTGGTGTTCAACGGCGAATACGACTCGCCGCTGATTCGCACACGCCCAGGCGGGACCATGGCGATTCGCCTGGATAACCGCATGGACGAAATCACCAACCTGCATTTCCATGGCATGCAGGTCTCGCCCCTGGACCAGGGAGACAATATTTTCCGCGTGACCCGGCCACACCAGGTGGGGGAATACAACGTCAAGCTGCCGCCCGAGCACAGCCCCGGCGCCTATTGGTATCACAGTCATTTCCATGGCGGTTCCCAGCGCCAGGTGTCGGCGGGCATTGCCGGGCCGATCCTGGTCGACGGCATGCTCGATCCGTTCCCCGAACTCAAGGGCATCAAGGAACAGGTGCTGGTGCTGCGCAACTTCCAGAAAACCCTGACCGGTAAAGTCGCCAGCGAGATCATCACCAGCGCCCCGTCGATTCGCACGATCAACGGCCAGGAAGTCCCCACCATCGACATCAAGCCGGGCGAAACCCAGCTCTGGCACTTCATCAACATTGCCGCCAACCAGTACTTCCGCATCCGCATCAACGGCCAGACGATGCAGGTGCTGTCCCGAGACGGCAATACCGTGACCCGCCGGGTCGACACCAAACAGGTGCTGATCGGGCCATCGGCGCGCTTCAGCGTGCTGGTTGTCGGGCCGCCAGCGGGCACCTACGAAGTTGAAGCGGGTTCGGGCAATACCGGGCCGGCAGGCGATGATTACCCTTCGGCCAAACTGGCGGTCCTGCGCTCCAGCGGTCAACAGGTGGCGACGAAGCAGATCACCAGCCCCTACCCGCCCGCCGAGGACTTCAGCAAGATCGCGGTGAACAAGACCCGCCAGTTCGCCTTCCAGGACTCGGACACCGACCCCAATGCGTTCCTGATCAACGGCACGCGCTTCGAGCTGGACCGGGTCAATACCACGGTGAAACTCGGCGATGTGGAAGAGTGGCGACTGTTCAACCCGTCCCAGGAACTGCACCAGTTCCATATCCACCAGGTGGACTTCCAGGTCACCGAGATCAATGGCAAGGCGGTGCAGTTCAGCGGTTATCGGGACAACGTGTTCATTCCCGCCACGGGGTCGATCACCGTACGCATCCCCTTCCGCGATCCGGTGATCCTCGGCAAGTTCGTCTATCACTGCCACATCCTCGAACACGAGGACGGCGGCATGATGCAGGCGATCCAGGTGGTCAAGCCCGAGGACTACGAGCAGGCGGTCAAGCTCGAGCCCCTGGGCGGCCTGTACGGTGAAAACAACCAGTTGTGCTCCTACCTGCGCAACACCGGACAGGACCCGAAAGCGTCCAGCCCGCTCATCAAATAAAGGGGGGGCGCCATGAGCAACTATCGCTTGGCTGTGTTGTTGCTGGGATCGGTGTGCGGCGTCGAGGCGACGCTGGCCGATGACGGGCAGTACCCCAACGTTGGCATGGATTACGACGCGACCTTTCAATATGACCACGTGCATGCCGATTCGCCCCAGGGCGGCAATCGCAACAGCACGGACGCCTACCCGGACATCAACAGCACGTTCTACTTTCGCTTCACCCACGACCAGCAGATCCAGCTATCCACCGAGATCAATCCCGTCGCCGGGCCCGAGCCCGGGCAAAAGCGTTTTTTCGAAGACGTGGGACTGGTGATCAACGACCTCAACTACTACCAGAACAATGCCAACTCGGCGTTCTCGATCGGCAAGTTCCACGTGCCGTTCGGGCGTGCGCAGGATCAGGCGCCGGGCCTCTACACCAATGATTACGTCAGCACCTACGACCTCGACGGCATGCTCGGCGGCACCGTGGCGTACCGTTTTTTCGACCAGAAGCTGGGCATGATCGAGCCCAACCTGAGCCTCTACACCGCGGACAATTCGTTTCTCGGTCGCCCCTATCTGCGCCATGGCGAGAAACTGCAACGCAGCGACGGTGGCCCCTCCAATACCGGCAAGCTCGACTCCTGGGCGCTGACGGTGAACTGGATTGCGATCCCGGCGGTGCCTTATCTGGAAATGCAGGCCGGCTACATGTTCAACAAAAAGGCCGAGGACCAGACGCAACCCGATCCGCCGGGGGAAGACGACGAAACCATCAAGATCGCTTCCGCCCGCTACATCTGGGCCTATGAACCGAGTACGGATCTTGAGCCGACGCTGGAGGGGCGTTACTTCGATATCGTGCCCTTCATCGAATTCGCCGATGTCGACAATGAAGATGGCATCAAGGGCAACGACACCCGCTACCTCACCACATCGCTGACGTTCGATTTCGGTGACTGGTCCTTCGGCGCGACCCGCACCGACAAGCATCGCCAATCGACGGGGGGCGCCGATCGGCAGGATTACCTGAACGAGCTGAGCCTGACCTACAACATCACCGGGCAGATCAAGCTCGGGCTGTCCGCCGGCACCCAGAAAGAGGATGGCCAGATGTCCGAACTTGTCGGCCTGGCGCTGACGTATTCCGGAGGGTATTGATCGATGAGGTGGCTATACGCGGCAGCGGCCCTGCTGTTGGTGGGGCTGGTAAGCAGTACCGGCGCCGCAACCCGCAGCGACATCGGCGGGCCGTTTCAGCTGACCAATCAGAATGGCCAGCGGGTCAACGAGCGCAGCTTCGGCGAGCCGGTGCTGCTCTACTTCGGCTTCATGACCTGCCCGGCCATCTGCCCTACGGACCTCGCGAAGATGGCCCGCATCAGCCGACAATTGCAACAACAGCAAGGCATCAAGGTGCGGCCGGTCTTCGTCACCATCGACCCGGAGCGTGATACCCCCGGCAAACTCAAGGCCTACGTGAAATACTTCGCCAGCGATTTCGTCGGCCTGACCGGCTCGGCGCAAGAAATCGCCCATATCACCGATGCCTACCACGTGTATTACAAGAAAGTGCCATCGGGCGACAAATCGGACCAGTACATGATGGACCACTCGACCATCCTGTTTTTACTCGACAGCCAGGGCCGCTACCTCAAGCATTTCGGGCGAGCGATGGATGAGAAGGACATAGAGCAACAGGTGGTCACTGCGCTGGCTGACGGGGCATGACATGAACGATAAAAAGTCGCCGATCAGTTTGAATGAAGATATCTGCGTGCATGTCTTTACCGCTTCAGCGGCCATGGTGGGCGTGTGCATTACGGTCATCGGCATTTTCCAGGTGGTGACCACGCTGAGAAGTGAAGACTCCCTGGGTGATGACTTTCTTGCGATGAACGCCATCCTGTATCTGATTACGACACTTCTGTCCTACTGGGCGCTGCGCACCAGCAACTTTAACCGTAATCATTTTCTGGAAAAACTGGTCGACGTTCTCTTCCTTATCGCCTTGACCTGTACCACGGCCATTGCTGGGTTCATCACCTGGGCGATTACCGTGCATTAGGGTCTGGAACAAGCCCGCGGACGAATCGGCATTCGGCTTCCGACGCTTCATTGCTGGAGGGTTGTTCAAGCACAAATCCGCAGCGGCCTAGTACTTTTCTCGAGCCTACATTGTCCTTGAACACATAAGCCACCAGTTGCGTGAGTTGCCAACGCCCCTGTGCCTCCTCGATCAGATGTTTGAGCGCCTGGGTCGCCAGTCCCTTGCCGCAAGCGTCGCGACCGATCCGATAGCCCACCTCTGCAGATCTCGTCGATGGGTCTATGCCTTTCAAGTTTGCCCGCCCTACGATCCGTTCACTGCTGTCTTCAATAACGAACGGGTGCCAGGTGCCGAGGGCAAAACCGGATAAATAGCCTTCGATATGTTCGGCGACACCTTGCCATGTGTAAAAAGAAGGGTCGCGCGCATCGATATGCGATTCGAACCATTCGCGGTTGCGGGTTTCGAATGCCAGCAAGGCTTGAGCGTCTGTACTTTTCAGCTCGCGAATCGTGAATGTGTCCATGCATCAACTCTCCTGTGCTTCAGTCCGAAAGCGTGACCGTCAGGTACCGTAATGCCCGGCGGAAGAGCGGATGACAATCGGCGATCGGCAATTCATCAAGCGGCGCCCAGAAGAAGCTGAAGGCGTGGCCCTGGTCATCGAGTGTTTGGTGGGTCCATTGCTCCGGCAGCGGCGCCTGTGCCTGGCACAGGTGAAATGACCATACCTGCTTGAGATGTTCGGCGTTCCAGCAACCCAGGTCACTGACAACCGTGGCGTCGTCAATGCCGGACTCCTCGCTCAATTCACGAAGAGCAGCCTCGGCGGGTGTTTCACCGGACTCGATGGTGCCTTTGACCAGTTGCACGCCTGCCAGGGGATGGCGGAACAGAAGGATGCGGGGCCCGGCAATGCTGGAGAGGATGACGGGGCAAGCCTTGTTGGGTGACATGGCGACGTCCTTATCGACAATGAAGCCAGCATCATACGGCGTTTGACATGCACTTGTAGGAGCCGGATTGTCGGTGAAGGCGGCCTTGAATACTGGGTCGGTCTTTCGGGCGCCTTCGCCGGCAAGCCGGGCTCCTACAGAAGATCACATCAATTTTTCTTGCCCCCTCACACCCTGAGCCTGTCCGTCAACTTGTGACGACCTCCTTCGGAGCCTCTACCAACGTTGATCCATGCCGCGTCAAAGCCTCTGGGAGATTGTTGTCTGAGTACATATCCGTTGTTACGGTAACGGCCACTTATGGTTTCGCTCTTACAGCGACTCCCTTTTTCAAACGCCAAAAAGGAAGCAAAAGGCTTTGCCCCACCACTCGGTGCCTCGCTAGGGCTCGGCATGCCCTCTCTCCGGCATTGCTCCGTGGGTCG
>NZ_JAAVXC010000015.1:0-316253 GCF_013416725.1 Pseudomonas sp. SbOxS1 | reverse complement strand
ATCAGCGGGAGGCGAATTCTACAGCGTTACACGCTGCTGTCAACACCTCTTTTTCAACTCCCTTCGCGCTTCGATGAATTGAAGCAACCTGCTGCCGAAAACTGTGTAACTCATTGTTTACCAAGGAGTTTTCCGTTTCGACTGCGCCGGAAGTGGGGCGAATTATAGGCCTCCAGAATCTGCCGTCAACCACTAATTACGCCTTTTTGGCAGAAGAGCCCTTTTTGGCCATCAGACGCGGGATTCGACGGGCCAGCGGCGGCAGCCTCAGCACTAATAGCAATGCACCTATAGAGGCATAGATCGACCACTCCTTCAGATCGGCGCGCACGATCCAGAGCATATGCAGCAATCCCAGCACGAGAACCAGATAAGCCAGGCGATGCAACTTCTTCCAGCGAGCCCCCAGCCGTCGCTGACTGTAGCGATTGGAAGTGCACGCCAATGACAGCAAACACAAGAAACCCATGGCCCCGACAATGATGTACGGACGCTTGCGTAGCTCGACGCCAAGCTGCGACCAGTCGAACCCAAGGATAAAAGCCAGATAGGCGCTCAAGTGCAAAACCACATAAGCGAAACACCACAATCCCAATTGCCGCCGGACAGCCGCCCACCCCGCCCAACCCGTGAGCTTTTGCAGCGGCGTCAGGCTTAATGTGATGAGCAACAGAACAAGCGTCCCCAGCCCCAACCGGTCGACCAGCACCTTGCCGGGATCAGGCCCCAGCACATCCTGCCAGGCCTGGTACAACCAAAGCAGCGGCCACACCAATGCAGACACGAAAACCGCTGTACGCCAGAGCGGATAGCGCATCAATAGTTCTTCCGCAGATCGAGCCCTGCATATAAAGAAGCGACTTCATCGGCATAGCCATTGAACATCAGCGTGTCACGCACATTGGGCTTGAACAGGCCACTCGGCAGGCGGCGCTCGCGGGCCTGGGTCCAGCGCGGGTGGTCAACCGTAGGGTTCACGTTCGCGTAGAAGCCATACTCGTCCGCGGCAATGCTCTGCCATGTGGTTTTAGGCTGCTCGCTCACCAGGCTTATCCGCACGATGGACTTGATGCTTTTGAACCCGTACTTCCATGGCACCACCAAACGCAGGGGCGCCCCGTTCTGATTCGGCAACTCACGCCCGTACATCCCCACCGCCAGTATTGCCAATGGATTCATTGCTTCGTCCAATCGCAGCCCCTCCACATAAGGCCAATCAATCAAGGCGAACCCGGAGCGCTGCCCTGGCATGCTCTTGGGATCCTGCAGGGTTTCGAAGCGAATGAATTTGGCGTTTGATGTCGGCTCTACCTGGCCGAGCAACGCCGAAATGGGGAAGCCGATCCATGGAATCACCATCGACCACGCCTCCACACAGCGCAGACGGTAAATACGCTCTTCCAGCTGATAAGGCTTCATGAAGTCTTCCAGCGCATACCGCCCCGGCTTGCCCACCTCCCCGTCCACGACCACGGTCCAGGGTTCGGTTTTCAGCGCACCGGCGTTGGCCGCCGGGTCGCCCTTGTCCGTGCCGAACTCATAGAAGTTGTTGTAGTGCGTTGCGTCCTTGAACGGGGTGATCGCCTCATCCTTCACGCTGACGGCACCCCACCGGGTGGAAGGAAGCTTTTCGGCAAACCAGGACGGCGCCTTGCCAGGCTCGACATCCGGGTAACGCGCCGCTTCATCGGCCACAGCCCATCGCGGCAGACTGGTCACGGCCAATCCGGCCACGGCAGCACCCAATACATTGCGTCGCGAAAGATAGATGGATTCAGGCGTGACGTCCGACTCATGGCAGTCGGACGCTTTTGGGACTTTGATCAGCATGGCTACTCCGCAGCATTGGAGAACAGACGCACCAATAGACTGCGGAGTATGAGGGAAATTACATCACTCGGCGCTTTTGCGGCGACGAAGATGTAACAGGTATTGCACCGGACCGGAGGCTGCGTAGGCGAGGAACACCAGGAGCAGGATACGCGGCGGATCACTGAACACGACCGCAAACACCAGCACCACGGCAAGAATCGCCACGAAAGGTACGCGTCCCTTCAGGTCCAGCTCCTTGAAGCTGTTGTACTTGATGTTGCTGACCATCAGCATGCCGGCCGCCGCCACCATCAGCGCAACCAGGAAGGACATCTTGGAACCCTGGATGCCGTAATCACTGAACGCCCAGACAATACCGGCTACTACACCGGCCGCAGCCGGGCTGGCCAGGCCAATGAAATAGCGTTTGTCGGCAGTACCGACCTGGGTATTGAAACGCGCCAGGCGCAATGCCGCGCCCGCCACATAGATGAAGGCGACCATCCAGCCGACCTTGCCCATGTCGCCAAGCGCCCAGCCAAAGGCGAGCAATGCCGGCGCCACGCCAAAGGCGACCATGTCCGACAGCGAGTCGTACTCGGCACCAAAGGCACTCTGGGTATTGGTCATGCGGGCAACGCGGCCGTCGAGGCCGTCGAGCACCATCGCCACAAAAATAGCGATAGCTGCGAAAGCAAAATACTTGCTCGCACCGATCGAATCACCGGCACTCAAGGCACTCTGGGCGCTCATCGAGTTGATGATGGAATAGAACCCTGCGAACAGGTTCGCAGTGGTGAACAGATTCGGCAGAAGATAGATACCACGATGCCGGACTTTACGGCCTTCAGCGTCATGCCCTTCTTCGATGTGCTCATCGATGGGCAGAAGGCTTTCGGCGTCAGAAGCCTGCTTTGGCTCTTCGGGACGTTCGCTCATGGACATTACCTTGCAACGGGGTGGAAAGTTTCGACAGGTGTCTGGGACGACGGTTCGACCGCAAACGATGCAGCTTTATACCAGAACCGGTCACCCAAACGAAAAAACGCGGCCTAAGCCGCGTTTTTCGTACAAGCGCTCGACTTAGTTCTTGGCTTTGTCGACGATCTTGTTGGCACCGATCCAAGGCATCATGGAGCGCAGCTGCTCGCCGATGACTTCGATACCGTGCGCGGCGTTGTTACGACGCTTGGCGGTCATCGAAGGATAGCCGGTAGCGCCTTCGCTGATGAACATCTTGGCGTATTCGCCGTCCTGAATACGTTTCAGGGCGTTGCGCATGGCCTGACGGGATTCGGCGTTGATCACTTCCGGGCCGGTCACGTACTCGCCGTACTCGGCGTTGTTGGAGATCGAGTAGTTCATGTTGGCGATACCGCCTTCGTACATGAGGTCAACGATCAGTTTCAGTTCGTGCAGGCACTCGAAGTAGGCCATTTCCGGCGCGTAGCCAGCTTCAACCAGGGTTTCGAAACCGGCTTTGACCAGCTCAACGGTACCGCCGCACAGAACGGCTTGTTCGCCGAACAGGTCGGTTTCAGTCTCGTCCTTGAAGGTGGTTTCGATGATGCCGGTACGACCGCCACCCACGCCAGCTGCGTAGGACAGTGCTACGTTTTTAGCGTTGCCCGAAGCGTCCTGGTAGATCGCGATCAGGTCAGGGATACCGCCGCCTTTCACGAACTCGGAACGTACGGTGTGGCCTGGGGCCTTCGGCGCGATCATGATCACGTCGAGGTCAGCGCGCGGCACAACCTGGTTGTAGTGGATCGCAAAGCCGTGGGAGAAGGCCAGGGTGGCGCCTTTCTTGATGTTCGGCTCGATTTCGTTCTTGTACAGGGAAGACTGGAACTCGTCCGGGGTCAGGATCATGACCAGGTCGGCAGCAGCAACAGCGGAAGCAACGTCAGTCACTTTCAGGCCATGGGCTTCAGCCTTGGCAACAGTGGCCGAGCCTTTGCGCAGGCCAACAGTCACGTCAACGCCGGAGTCTTTCAGGTTGCACGCTTGAGCGTGGCCCTGGGAACCGTAACCGATGATGGCAACTTTCTTGCCCTGGATGATCGACAGGTCGCAGTCTTTATCGTAGAAAACTTTCATGAATTTCCCCTCTATCAGGCCGTTCAGGCCATTCGCTAATTTGGTTTAGATGCTGAGTACTTTGTCGCCGCGGGCAATACCGGTGACGCCACTGCGGACGGTCTCCAGGATCGAGGCGGTGCCAATGGACTGGATGAAGCTGTCGAGCTTGTCGCTGGTACCGGTCAATTGAACGGTATATACGCTGGCACTGACATCGACGATCTGTCCACGGTAAATATCGGTGGTGCGTTTGATCTCGGCGCGCTGGGCGCCGGTGGCCTTGACCTTGACCAGCATCAGCTCGCGCTCGATGTGAGCACTTTCCGACAGGTCGACCAATTTGACCACTTCGATCAGCTTGTTCAGGTTCTTGGTGATCTGCTCGATGACCTCATCGTGACCAACAGTGGTCAGCGTCAGACGCGACAGGGTCGGGTCTTCGGTGGGTGCCACGGTCAGGCTTTCGATGTTGTAGTTGCGCTGCGAGAACAGGCCGACTACACGAGACAAAGCGCCAGGTTCGTTTTCCAGAAGCAAGGAAATAATGTGCCGCATGATTAAGTACGCTCCGTCTTGCTCAGCCACATATCGCGCATGGAGCCGTCTTTGATCTGCATCGGGTAGACGTGCTCGCTGGTGTCGACCGCAATATCGATCACTACCAGGCGATCTTTCATGGCGAACGCTTCTTCCATCTTCGACTTCAAATCTTTCGAATCGGTGATGCGCACGCCAACGTGGCCGTAGGCCTCCGCCAGCTTGACGAAATCAGGCAGCGATTCCATGTAGGAATGAGAGTGACGGCTGCCGTAGCTCATGTCCTGCCACTGGCGAACCATGCCCAGTACACCGTTGTTCAGGATGACGATCTTGACCGGCAAACCGTATTGAAGGCAGGTCGACAATTCCTGAATGTTCATCTGGATGCTGCCCTCGCCCGTTACGCAGGCGACGTCATCATCCGGGAAGCTCAACTTGATGCCCATGGCTGCCGGGAAACCGAAGCCCATGGTGCCCAAGCCACCGGAGTTGATCCAGCGGTTCGGCTTGTTGAACTTGTAGTACTGCGCCGCGAACATCTGGTGCTGACCCACGTCGGAGGCAACAAAGGCATCGCCCTTGGTCACTTCGCACAGGGTTTCAATCACCGCCTGCGGTTTGATGACACTGCCATCGCCCTTGTCATAAGGGAACAGGCCGCGGTCACCGCGCCACTCGTCGATCTGCTTCCACCAGCTGGCCACGGACTCCTTGTTCGGGGTCTCGCCGATTTCCTTGAGGATCGCGACCATTTCGGTCAGGACGCTCTCGACCGGACCCACGATAGGCACATCGGCCTTGATGGTCTTGGAGATCGAAGCCGGGTCGATGTCGATGTGGATGATCTTGGCGTTCGGGCAGAACTTCGATGCGCCATTGATGACGCGGTCGTCGAAACGTGCGCCGACGGCCAGGATCACGTCAGCATGGTGCATCGCCAGGTTGGCGGTGTAGCTGCCGTGCATGCCCAGCATGCCGATGAACTGACGGTCGGTGCCAGGGAAGCCACCCAGGCCCATCAGGGTATTGGTCACTGGCAGGTTGAGCATCTTCGCCAACTCGGTGAGCGGCGCGGAGCCACCACCGAGGATGACGCCACCGCCCGAATACAGCACAGGACGCTTGGCCGCCAGGAGCATTTCTGCCGCCTTGCGGATTTGCCCCGAGTGGCCGCGAACGGCTGGGCTGTAGGATCGCAGCTTGGCTTTTTTCGGGAAAACGTATTCGAACTTCTCGGCCGGGTTGGTCATGTCTTTCGGGATATCGACAACGACCGGACCAGGACGACCGGATTGCGCCAGGTAGAAAGCCTTCTTCATGACTTCCGGGATTTCCGACGCGTGCTTGATCATGAAGCTGTGTTTCACGATCGGCCGGGAGATACCGATCATGTCGGTTTCCTGGAAAGCGTCGGTACCCACCATGGTGCTAGGCACCTGGCCGGAAATCACCACCATCGGAATGGAGTCCATGTAGGCCGTGGCGATACCGGTGATGGCGTTGGTTGCGCCCGGGCCGGAGGTCACCAGTACCACGCCGGCTTTACCGGTGGCACGGGCGTAGCCGTCTGCCATATGGGTCGCAGCCTGCTCGTGACGAACCAGGATGTGGGTCACTTCCGGTTCTTTGAACAAGGCATCATAGACATGAAGAAGAGCACCACCCGGGTACCCGTAGATATATTTGACGCCTTCGTCGCGCAAAAAGCGGACGAGCATCTCACCGCCAGATAAAAGCTCCACGTTGTTCACCTCTAAAACGCCAGAATACCGCCCACAAAAGGACGGGTCTTAATAGGTTTACTTCTCAGCAGAGCATGAGCGACGGTGGTCGCCGACTACGTCAGCACTGACTGAGCAAGTATTGGGATCGTCCCAAGTGTTGCGGGCTTTTCCCACCCAGCGCGAGGTAACGCGTTGCGGGTGTAACAGGTCGGCGCGGATGTGCGCCTCATGATCTGCCGAGTGGGTCTGCTTCTGGCAGTCCCTCTACAGCGGACTTTGGATTCTTCTGTTTCGTCCCTTGCAAGTCAAGTCGTCTATGAGGTTTATTCTACTAACCACATGAGAACGCAAGAAAAAACCTGTAAACCCCCTGTGTGTTAGCTTCAATTGCGCAACTTTTGACAAGGAATTGGCATGCGTACGCACTTCCTCATCGCCGGCCTGATGGTCGCCCTCAGCCCGCTGTCCATGGCCGCGCAGATCTACAAGTGGGTCGACGCCCAGGGCGTTACCCATTTCGATGCTCAACCACCTCGGGATCAGCCAGCCACTACTGTCGTCACGCCCGCCTCACAGCTCGGCAGGCAGGGCACTGGCGCACACAGTGGCGCCATTGGCGATCAACAGGCGATCGACAAGTCCGTGAAGAAGCAGGTGGCAGAGCAACAGAACCAGCTCAAGGCTTTCTGCGAACAGGCGCGAACCAATCTGGCGCAGTTGCAGAATAATCCGCGTTTGAGAGAGGAAGTGGATGGCCAGATGCGGCGTCTTGATGGTTCCCAGCGTCAGGAGCGCATCAGCGAGACGCAAAAGCAGATTGCGGATAACTGCTTGTAGGAGCAAAGCTTGCTCGCGAAAAACGCCCAGGCAACGCGGGTATTCAGACAGCCCGTGTCACCGTTGACGACCATCGTCGGAACGCCGCCCGGAGCCGGCTCGCTCCTACAGGGGATCGGGGTTAGCGCGACGCGGTGATCAGTTGATCGAACTCTTTGAGCAAGACCTGCAGCTGCCGATCCTTGCCCTGGACATTGCGCCCGGCAAAGACCATTTCGGCCATCTCCTGAATCCCCGATGCATTCGGCAAGGGCAGATCCTGTTCCAGGATTGCTTTCATGCGCGGCAGGAAGATCCATTGCAGCCACTGTTCGAAGTCCAGCGTATCGACCGAAAACGGCTCGACGCTGGACAACGCTTCAGCGGATGGCGGAACTTCATCCCACCACCCTTGCACCCGCAACTCACGCTCGATCAGCAGCAGCTGATCGGCAATCTTTGGGAAACGTACATCCATCACGAAGTAACCTTGGCTTTCTGACGAGCCAGTGTGGCGCCCGCGGAATCGCCCTGTTTCTCACGCGCCTGGGCGATCAGCTCCCACAGGCTGGCCTGCAGTGCCGGACGCCCGTTGGCGAAGGTCAGGCCACGGCGCGCAAATTGCTCGGCCTGCGGCGCATCACCTTGAGCCATGCGCACTTGTGCCAGGCGATAGAGTACTTGCGGCTCACGCGGGGCAACACGCTGGGCGCGTTCGAGGCTGGAAGACGCGCCATTGAGGTCGCCGCTGGCCTGCTGCTGCTGGGCGGTGGTCAACAGGGCCAGTACCGGACCGTCCAGCTGTTCGTCGGCGGACAGGCCACCGGAACTAGCCGACGGAATCCCGCTCGGCGTCGAAGGCATGCTGTAGCTGCCCTGATTGACCGGTGCGGACTGAACCGGCGACGTGTTCATCGGGCCTGGCGTGATCGGACCCGGGGTAATCGGGCCTGGCGTAATCGGGCTGGTGCTGATTGGCGCCGACGTCACCGCACCACCGCCTGGCACCATCACGACAACACCGGTATCGCCTTGTGGAATCTCCTGGGCCTGGGATTGAACAGGACGTTTTACCGTCGTCTGACGGTAGCCGCCGTTCGCTGATACGCGCTCGCTATTGGAGACCTTGGTACCGGAGTCCACCACCGGAATCGAGCCGCGCTGTACCGAAGAACAACCGCTGAGCAAAGCCACGGCGGTCACCGCTGGAATCAACCACTTGTTCACTTGAAACCCTCTTTGCTTAATTCATCCAGCCCTTGACCCAATCCATCACCGTTTCACCGTTGATCGGGCTTTCGCCACCACAAGCGGGACCGGGAGGCGGTTCGCTGCCGCGAATATACGGCATCTGCACGGCGCCGGGGCAACCGGCGTCGGAGCCTTGGCCGGTTCGCGAATCGACCCAGGCCTGAACGATATTATCCGGCTGCGGCATGTCCAGCGGCAACGGGTCGGCCTTGCGCATGAAGCTGGTCCAGACCTGCAACGCACCGGTGGCACCCGTGAACGGTGTCTTGCCGTTGTCGTCGCGCCCCAACCAGACCACCGCCAGCAAGTCCTGGCTGAAACCTGCGAACCAACTGTCTCGCGAGTCGTTACTGGTCCCGGTCTTGCCGGCCAGGGTCAAGGTCTTTGGCAACACGTTGTAGACCGAGCTGCCGGTGCCTTCACGCATCACGCGCTGCATGGCGCTCTGGATCAGGTAGATCGACGCCGGGTCGAAACGTTGCTGGATCTGGAACGGATAACGCTTGAGCGGCTCGCCTTCGGCCGTCAGGACGCTACGAATCCCGCGCATCGGCGTATTGAAACCGCCGTTGGCGAGTGTCTGGTACATGGTCGCCACTTCGATCGGGGTCATGCCGCCGGCGCCCAGCAACATCGACGGGAAGGCCGGAAACTCGCGACTGACACCCAGGCGCCCGAGTGTCTTGAGGACATTCGGCACACCCACGGCCAGGCCCAGGCGTGCGGTCGACAAGTTGTAGGAGTGCGCCAGCCCTTGATAAAGGAAAACCGTGCCGTGGGAGCGGCGATCATAGTTCTGCGGTTTCCAGACCTGGCCGTCCGCGCCCTTGACCGAGAAGTAGTCGTCCGACAGCCAACTGGTCAATGTGTATTGGCTTGGTTTTTCCAGCGCCGTCAGGTACACCGCCGGCTTGATCAACGAGCCGATCGGACGCACCGCGTCCAGTGCCCGGTTGAAACCGGCAAAGCTGGCCTGGCGACTGCCGATCATGGCCTGCACCTCGCCGGTTTCGGGGTTGGTCACGACCATGGCCGCCTCGACTTCATCCGAACCCTTGCGACCGGACAGGCGCTTGAACGTGTCGTTTACCGACGCTTCGGCTTTCATCTGCAGGATCGGATCGAAGCTGGTAAAGATCCGCAGCCCCTCCTCGGTCAAGTCTTCGTCGCGGTAGTCTTCACGCAGCTGGCGCTTGACCAGATCAAGGAAGCCGGGGAACGAGCTGTCCGCCAGGCTGCCGCGCTTGGTCACGCCCAGTGGCATTTTCTTCGCGGCTTCGACTTGCTCGGCCGTGGCAACGCCCTGCTCCTGCAGCACATCGAGTACCAGGTTGCGCCGCTCAAGTGCACGCTCCGGATACCGGCGCGGGTTGTAGGAGGACGGCCCCTTGACCATGCCCACCAGCAAGGCCACCTGATGCAACTTCAGCTCGGCCAGTGGCTGGCTGAAGAAGAACTGGCTGGCCAGGCCGAAACCGTGCACCGCGCGCTGGCCGTCCTGGCCGATAAACACTTCGTTGAGGTAAGCCTCGAGGATCTCAGGCTTGTCGTAGTGCAGCTCCAGCAGCAGCGCCATCATTGCTTCGGTCAGCTTGCGGGTCAGGCTGCGCTCGTTGGTCAGGTAGAAGTTCTTGACCAGCTGCTGAGTCAGGGTACTACCACCCTGACGCATGCGGCCCGACGAGCCGTTGACCCAGATCGCCCGGGCAATCGACTTCGGCGAGACACCAAAGTGGTGATAGAAATCACGGTCCTCGACAGCGACCAGGGTCTCGAGCAAATACGGCGGCACCTGATCGATCTTGATCAGGATCCGGTCTTCGAGGTTTTTCGGGTACAGGCCGCCGATCAGCAGCGGCTCCAGGCGCACCACCGACAACTTCGAACCCTTGGCCCCCGACAGTTCGGCCACGTAATCACCCGAGAAACGCACCCGCACCGGTTGCGCTTGCTCCATGCCTTCATAGAACTGGAAGCCACGGGTGTTCAGATCGACGGTACTGCCATTGACCGAGGCCGCGCCCGGACCGTTGGCCACGCTTTCACGGCGATAACCCAAGGCATCGAGCTCGGTGAGAAAATCGTCCCTGCTCAGCTTTTGTCCGACGAACAGCTCGAGCGGACGCGCGTAAACCTTGGCCGGAATGGTCCAGCGCTTGCCGGAGAACTTCTCCTGCACGATGGCATCGAGGTAAACGGCGAACCCGGCCAGCACCACAAGGCCGACCAGGCTGAGTTTAAGGGCCCAGCCAAGCCAGGGCCGCAGGCCTTGGGAGGGGGGTTTCTTTGGGGTACGGGGGGTTCGAGTACGAGTCATGGCGGCGGATTATACGCACTTTATTCATCCTCAACAGGAGGCCCGCGAGTTTGCGTTAGGCTGGCTAGACGCCATAATGAGCCCCTGAATTTTTCCGACTCCTAAGGATCGCCTGTGAGCCAGTCCCTGATCGCCGCCCTGCAAAACCCGGCCCTCTACCCGCATCCTGTAGATGGATTCAAGGTCATCGAGACCCACATTTCCTGGGTCGTGCTTACCGGCCCCTTTGCTTATAAAGTGAAGAAGCCGATGAACTTCGGCTTCCTCGACTTCACCACCCTAGAGGCCCGGGGGCATTTCTGCGCTGAAGAGCTGCGCCTGAACCAGCGCCTGACCGAGGATCTTTATCTCGAAGTGCTACCGATCACCGGCAGCGCCGAAGCGCCGCAACTGGGCGGCGAAGGTCCGGCCATCGAGTACGCGCTGAAAATGCGCCAGTTTGCCCAGGACGGATTGCTCAGCACGCTGCAAGCCAACGGCGAACTGACCCCGGCACACATCGACCAGATGGCTGAACAGATCGCCCGCTTTCACCTGGACGCACCGCGAGTGCCGGCAGAACACGAAGCCGGGACCGCGGACAGCGTCATGGCCCCTGTACGGCAGAACTTCGAGCAGATTCGCCCCTTCCTCAGCGACAAGGCCGACCTGCTGCAACTGGACGCCCTGCAAGCCTGGGCCGAAAGCAGCTTCGAGCGCCTCAAGCCACTGTTCGCCCAGCGCAAGGCCGAGGGCTTCATTCGCGAATGCCATGGTGACATCCATTTGGGCAACGCCACCGTGATTGACGGCCGCGTGGTGATCTTCGACTGCATCGAGTTCAACGAACCGTTCCGTTTCACCGACGTGTACGCCGACACCGCCTTCCTGGCGATGGACCTGGAAGACCGCGGCCTGAAGTGCCTGGCGCGTCGATTCATCAGCCAATACCTGGAGCTGACCGGCGATTACCAGGGCCTGGAACTGCTGAACTTCTATAAAGCCTACCGCGCACTGGTGCGCGCCAAGGTCACCCTGTTCAGCATGCCGGCCGAGGCCACTGCGGTGCAGCGCGCCACGACACTGCGCCAATACCGCAACTACGCCAACCTGGCGGAAAGCTACAGCACCATCCCGTCGCGCTTCATGGCCATCACCCACGGCGTTTCCGCCGTTGGCAAAAGCCACGTGGCCATGCGCCTGGTGGAAGCACTGGGGGCGATTCGCCTACGCTCCGATGTGGAACGCAAACGCCTGTTCGGCGAGCAAACCGTCGCCAATGACCTGCAGGCCGGCATTTATAGTGCCGAGGCCAGCGCCGCGACCTACCAGCGCTTGCACGAAATTGCCGGGCTGATCCTGCACGCCGGGTTCCCGGTGGTGGTCGATGCCACCTACCTCAAGCATGAGCAGCGCGACAACGCGGCGAAAGTCGCCGAGGCCACCGGCGCGCCTTTCCTGATCCTTGACTGCAATGCACCGCAAGCAGTGATCGAGAGTTGGCTGGCCCTGCGCCAGGCAGACCAAAAGGATCCGTCCGACGCCACCCTGGCCGTTATCGAAGCCCAGCAAGCCAGTCGTGAAGCACTGACGCCCGCAGAAATCCTCTGTAGCAAACGCGTGCAGACCAACGAAAGCGGAACCCTGGACACGGTGGTGGAGCAGATTCGCCAGCGCCTGCCCGGCCTGTAAGGGGCATTTGCGCCGTGAAGCCTGCCCCGGCTTCACGGCCTTCAAATACTGGCACTATACTGGCGTCATAAATCCAACAGGTGACGTGACATGAGCCAGCCCAAACTGCTCGACACCCCGCTGTATGCCTTGCTGCACAAGGACGACATCGCCGGTTTCAACAAAGAGCGCCCCCAGCACGGGTCTATCGACATGGTCGGTGGTGATTTCCGTGGCCTGGACCTGCGCGAACTGGACGCCGACGGCATCGACTTCACCGACGCCTATTTCCGTTCTGCCGATCTGCGCGGCATCGATTTTCGCAACGCTTCGCTCGAAGGTGCGAGCCTGGCCCACGCACAGATTTCCGGCGCCTACTTTCCGGCGGAACTGAGCGCCGACGAAATCCTGATGTCGATGAACTTCGGTACGCGCCTGCGTTATCGCACCCGCTGACCGTCAGTCTGAAATGACAAGTCCAGCGCCCACGCTTCGCGCTTGACGTCGGGCGGTCTTGCTCGAAAATCGGCCATTTTGATCGCTATCCCCCTCCTTTTCCTCGCTTTTAGCAACGCCAGGGGCAACTGCCGCTTAGAAGCTTTTGCATCGAAACCGAGCAAACAATCACGCTTTTCCTGCTGATGGCTACACTCCTCAGAAGCTTGCCCACGCACCATTCGGCCATCGCAAGGAGGCTTGATGAATGATGAACTGCAACACCTGAAGAATCTTGGCAAGACGTCGGCGCAATGGCTGCATGCCGTGGGCATCCACAGCGCCTCGGACTTGCGTCGCCTGGGGGCGGTGGATGCTTATCGGGCCGTGCGCACGCGCGGGTTCCGGGCTTCCAAGGTGTTGTTGTACGCGATCGAAGGCGCCTTGATGGACGTGCACTGGAACGACATCCCCGCTGAACGCAAGGAAGCCTTGAACAAACAACTCGAAGCCATCTCGTCACGCCACAAGAACTGAACGAGTACCGCTCGCCATGTACTTACTTGGGGAACAACCGGCTTACGCCGAAACACTGATCAATCGCCTGCAAAACATGCCCGCCCGACTGCTGCAGGGTTTGGCACCGAGTGGGCCCAGCGTCGAATTTCCTGCCATCGACGACCTCGCCGCCGCATTGCCCACCGATCAACTGTTCATGCTGGATAACGGCCGGCTGCACGGCTGTATCGATGATCGTGCGCTGTTCTATCTGCAGCAGGGCGATCTGATCGGCCTGCGCCAGGACGCAGGGCTGCCACGCTGCCGCCTGTGCAGCAAGACGCCCGTGGCGCTGACACCCTACCTTCGATCGCAGGTGTTCCAGCACATCTATGCCGACCCGGCCCGCTCCGAACTGTTCCTGCAGTACATGGCGGGCCAGACCGCCCTGCTGTCCGATGCCGTGGCGCGCCTTCAGCAACCGGAGTTTCGCGCCACCAACGGCTTCCACCGTGTTGCCAGCGGCGAAACGCTGATCCATCAGGGCGATGAGGCGGACCATGTGTTCGTGATCATCGACGGCCACGCCGAAGCGTTTGTCGATGGCGTCAAGGTGGGCGACGTGCCCAAGGACGAGATTTTCGGCGCCATGGCCGTGTTTACCGGCGAGAAACGCAACGCCACGATCATCACCCGCGAACCCAGCACCATCATGCGCATTCCCAAGGATCAGTTTTTGAGCCTGACCCAGAGCAACCCGAAGATTGCCAGCAGCCTGATCGAGAGCATGGCCCGGCGTATCGACCTGCTGAATAAACAGGTTACACAACTGAGCGCACTTAAAACGACAGGCAGAACTCAATGAATACAAGGACTTGGAACAAGCGTGCGACACGAATCGAACAAATGGGAAATAACCTGTTGACTTGGTAATGAGAATCGATATGATTATCACAACTGGTCGCGAGACTGGTCGATATTCTGGAAAGCCCTTGGTTCGGACTCTCAGATTATCTCCTCATCAGGCTAATCACGGTTATTTGACCCGGCTCTTGCCGGGTCTTTTTTTGCCTGTGGAAAAGTCGCACGGCGCTGCAGCCGGTATCCTGAGCACCTGATACTGGCTTGCATTACAATTCAGCTCCTTGATTACAGCTGGCGACCTGAGGATCAGCATGAAATTTCTGTGTACGGGCATTGAGCTGGCCGACGCCAGCAGCCGCGGGTTCGACATCGACGGCCAGAAGCTGTTCGCCGTGCGCCGGGACGGCCAGGTCTACGTCTATATCAACCGCTGCCCGCACCGTGGCGTCGGTCTCGAATGGACCCCTGACCAGTTCCTCGACCCCAGCAATAGCCTGATCCAGTGCGCCACCCATGGCGCACTGTTCCTGATCGAGGACGGCGAATGTGTCGCCGGCCCCTGCGCGGGGCAATCGCTGACCCGGGTCGATTGCCGTGAAGACGCACAGGGGATCTGGGTCAGCCTCTAACCGCCGAGCAATACTTCCAGACGCCGGTCCACCACCATTTCCTCATGGGTCAGGCGTACACCGTAGGCCAGCACTTCAACCCCGCACGCCACGGCCTCACGCAAGGCCTGTGCGTAGGCCGAATCGATTTCTTCTGCCGGTCGCACGGCTTCGATGCCACTGAGATTGACGCAGTACAACTGCACCGCGCGAATCCCGTCCCGCGCCAAATGGGCCAATTCGCGCAAATGCTTGGCCCCGCGCTGGGTCACCGCATCGGGGAACGCCGCCACAGGCGTTCCGTCATAGCCCAGGGTGACGCTTTTGACTTCCACATACGCCGGCCCGCTCGGGTAATCGAGGCGGAAATCGATGCGGCTGCTTTCCTGACCGTAGGCCACTTCGCGCTTGAGCCCGGTGAAGCCGTTCAACTCGGTGATCAACCCCGCCCGCAGCGCCTCCTCGATCAAGCCATTTGCCCGCCCGGTATTTACGCAGAACAGACGCCCGTGCGGGGTTTCGCCGATTTCCCAGGTGCCGGGCAACTTGCGCTTGGGGTCATTGGAGCGACTGAACCAGACCTGCCCGCCTTCGACCTGGCAATTGAGCATCGAGCCCGTGTTCGGACAGTGAATGGTCAGTAACTCGCCATCGACGGTTTCGATGTCGGCGAGAAAACGCTTGTAGCGGCGAATCAGCCGGCCTTCTTCGAGGGGGGGATGAAAAAGCATCAGCCTTGCCAGCTCCGCAGACCACGACCGATACGCTCCACCGCTTCCTGCAAGCGCTCGATATTTTGGGTGTAGGCAAAGCGCACGTGGTGCCCGGCCTGATACCGGCCGAAATCCAGCCCCGGAGTGATCGCGACATGTTCGGTTTCGAGGAAATGACGGCAGAACGCGAAGGCATCGCCGCCGAACTTGCTGATATCGGCGTACAGGTAGAAGGCGCCTTCCGGCTCGACGGCGATCCCGAAACCGAGCTCTCTCAAGGCAGGCAGCAGATAATCCCGGCGACGACCGAATTCGGCGCGGCGTTCCTCCAGAATCGCAATGGTGGCCGGCTCGAAACAGGCCAACGCAGCATGCTGGGCCATGCTTGGCGCGCTGATGTAGAGGTTTTGCGCAAGTTTTTCCAGCTCACTCACCGCCGCGTCCGGCGCGACCAGCCAGCCAAGACGCCAGCCGGTCATGCCGAAATACTTGGAAAAACTATTTAGCACAAAGGCACTGTCGTCGACTTCGAGCACGCTGGCCGCATCGGTGCCGTAGGTCAGGCCATGGTAGATCTCGTCCACCACCAGGTGACCGTGGCGCTGCTTGATGGCCCGGGACAGCCCCGCCAGTTCGTCGCGGGTGAGGATCGTGCCGGTCGGGTTGGCCGGCGAGGCCACCAGTGCGCCCACGCTGTCGTGATCCCAATGCCGCTCAATCAGGTCCGGCGTCAGTTGATAACGCACCTCCGGCCCTACCGGGACCAGCTGTGCGGCGCCTTCCACCAGGCGCAGGAAGTGCCGGTTGCACGGGTAGCCCGGGTCGGCCAGCAGCCAGTGCTTGCCTGGATCGACCAGCAAGGCACTGGCCAGCAGCAACGCACCGGAACCGCCGGGGGTGATGAGGATGCGTCGCGGGTCGATATTCAAGCCATGACGCTGCTGATAAAAACCCGCAATGGCCTCGCGCAGCTCGGGGATTCCGCGAGCGGCGGTGTAACGCGTCTTGCCTCCCTCCAGCGCGGCCTGCCCGGCGCGGATGATCGGCTCGGCGGTGGTGAAGTCCGGTTCGCCGATTTCCAGGTGGATCACATCGTGACCGGCAGCCTGCAATTCATTGGCCCGCGCCAGCAGCGCCATCACATGGAAAGGTTCGATCGCGCGACTGCGGGCACTGTAGGACTGAGCCATTGGCCTTCCTTCAACAGGGAAAAAGAAACGATTCTACCCAAGCGCAGGAACGAGCGAGAACCTAAAGCGGTCAGAGGCCTTATGACCCAGGCACAAACGAGCTGAGCGAGTGCTCAGGGTTTGACTAAAATCATTAATTGAGCAGGGTTCCAGAGCCACCAGGCAACGCTTTGCCATCATTTGCAAGCACCGCAGGCCGCGGCCTCGACATCCGGGAGTAGCGCGGTCTGATTTGATCTGGTAAGTTCGCCCGCTTGCAGCCGCAGGGCCGGCAGGTGCCGGTGATGGAGCAATCCTGCGCAGATGGATTACAAGAGTAGAGGCGGTCTATTTCATGTCCACCCAAGCAAAGCAACAAGCGAATCAGGCGATCAGCGGCTTCGAGCCCTATGTTCAGAAAGCTGGCGAAGAGTACATGGGCGAGCCCATGCGCAAGCACTTCACCAAGGTCCTGAATCAGTGGAAAAAAGAGCTGATGGAAGGTGTCGACAAGACCGTGGACCACATGAAGGACGAAGCGGCCAACTTTCCTGACCCGGCAGACCGTGCCAGCCAGGAAGAAGAGTTCGCTCTCGAGCTTCGAGCCCGCGATCGTGAGCGCAAGTTGATCAAGAAGATCGACAAGACGCTTCAGTTGATCGAAGACGAAGAATACGGCTGGTGTGAATCCTGCGGCATCGAGATCGGCGTCAAGCGCCTTGAGGCACGCCCTACCGCTGACTTGTGCATTGACTGCAAGACGCTGGCGGAAATCAAGGAAAAGCAAGTCGGCAAGTAATATCGACTTGAGTAAAGAACGGAGCGTGCGAACGCTCCGTTTTTGTTTCCGAAATTCGCCTCGGCGCGAAACCCTGTGGGAGCGAGCCTGCTCGCGAAGGGGGCCTCAGCTTCAACATTAATGCTGGCTGACACTCCGCTTTCGCGAGCAGGCTCGCTCCCACAGGGGCTGGCTCAAGCACGGACAACATGACATCGCCCTATGACCACCACCTCCACCCCCACCTACATCGGCCGCTTCGCCCCCACGCCCAGCGGTCACCTGCACTTCGGTTCGCTGGTCGCCGCATTGGCTTCGTACCTCGATGCCCGCTCGGTAGGTGGCCGCTGGCTGATGCGCATGGAAGATCTCGACCCGCCCCGCGAGGAACCCGGCGCCCAGGCCGCGATTCTCAAGGCACTGGAGAGCTACGGTTTCGAGTGGGATGGCCAGATGGTGCGCCAGAGCGACCGCCACGAAGCCTATGCCGAAGTGCTCAATCGCCTGTTCAGCCAAGGCCTGGCCTACGCGTGCACCTGCTCGCGCAAACAACTGGAGCCGTACCACGGCATCTATCCGGGGTTGTGCCGCAATGCCGGACACGGCACCGAGGACGCCGCCATTCGCGTTCGCGTCCCCGAACTGGACTACCACTTCATTGATCGGGTGCAGGGCGAGTACCACCAGCATCTGGGCCGGGATGTCGGCGATTTCGTGATTCGCCGGCGCGACGGGCTCTATGCTTATCAATTGGCGGTGGTGCTGGACGATGCCTGGCAAGGCATCACCGACATCGTGCGCGGTGCCGACCTGCTCGATTCCACGCCGCGCCAGCTCTATTTGCAGGAGCTGCTCGGCCTGCGCCAGCCGCGTTACCTGCACATTCCGCTGATTACCCAACCCGATGGTAACAAGCTCGGCAAGTCCTACCGCTCACCGCCGTTGACCGCAGACCAGGCTACACCGTTGTTGTTGCGCGCCCTGCGCGCCCTGGGACAAAAGCCCGGTGCCGAACTGGCCTATGCCACGCCGCGGGAAGTGCTGGACTGGGGCATTGCCCACTGGGATGCCCTGTCGATCCCGCGCACACTGAGCCTGCCCGAGGCGCAGCTACAGTGATCGTGCTTGCAGTGGCGCGCCCATCCGTTACCATCGCCGCACGTTTTCGGGCACGGGCATAAAAAAGAGAGGCCGGGATGTACATCTATCGCTTGGTCCTGCTCCTGGTAGTGGGGATTTATCTGTTTTCCCCAGCCATCATGGATTGGTGGATCGACGCCACTGGCGCCTGGTATCGCCCTTATCTGCTCTGGCTGATCCTGATCGTCGTGACCTTCATCCTGCAGAGCCAAAAAGATGCCGATGAGCTTTAGCCTGACCCAGATGATCCTGATCAGCGCCGCGTACCTGGCGGTGCTGTTCGGCGTGGCCTGGGTCAGCGAACGGGGCATGATCCCGCGGGCGATCATTCGCCACCCGCTGACGTACACCCTGTCGCTGGGGGTCTACGCCAGTGCCTGGGCATTTTATGGCACCGTGGGCCTGGCCTATCAGTATGGCTACGGCTTCCTGTCCAGCTACCTGGGGGTTTCCGGCGCGTTCCTGCTGGCACCGGTGTTGCTGTATCCGATCCTGAAGATCACCCGCACCTATCAGTTGTCGTCCCTGGCCGATCTGTTCGCGTTCCGCTTTCGCAGTACCTGGGCGGGCGCACTGACCACGATTTTCATGCTGGTCGGGGTACTGCCCCTGCTGGCGCTGCAGATCCAGGCGGTCGCCGACTCCATCGGCATCCTCACCCGCGAGCCGGTACAGCATCGCGTGGCGCTGAGCTTCTGCGCGCTGATCACGCTGTTCACGATTTTCTTCGGCTCCCGGCACATCGCCACCCGGGAAAAACATGAAGGCCTGGTGTTCGCGATTGCCTTCGAGTCGGTGATCAAGCTGATCGCCCTCGGCGGCGTCGGCCTCTATGCGTTGTATGGCGTATTCGACGGCCCGCAACAGCTAGAGTTGTGGCTGCTGCAAAACCAGACCGCCCTGGCCGCATTGCACACGCCGCTGCAGGAAGGCCCTTGGCGCACGCTGTTGCTGGTGTTCTTCGCCTCGGCGATCGTCATGCCGCACATGTACCACATGACCTTCACCGAAAACCTCAATCCGCGCTCGCTGGTCAGCGCGAGCTGGGGCTTGCCGCTGTTCCTGCTGCTGATGAGCCTGGCAGTGCCGCTGATTCTCTGGGCCGGCCTGAAGCTCGGCGCCACCACCAATCCGGAATACTTCACCCTGGGCATCGGCATCGCGGCCAATAGCAAGGCCCTGGCATTGCTGGCCTATGTCGGCGGCCTGTCCGCCGCCAGCGGCCTGATCATCGTCACCACCCTGGCCCTGTCCGGCATGGCCCTGAACCACCTGGTGCTGCCGCTGTACCAGCCGCCGGCCGAAGGCAACATCTACCGCTGGCTGAAGTGGACCCGTCGCGCCTTGATCGTCGCCATCATCATGGCCGGCTACGGTTTCTACCTGCTGCTGGGCGCCGAGCAAGACCTGGCCAACCTCGGCATCGTCGCCTTCGTGGCCACGCTGCAGTTCCTGCCGGGCGTGCTGTCGGTCCTGTATTGGCCGACCGCCAACCGTCGCGGCTTCATCGCCGGGCTGCTGGCGGGGATCCTGGTGTGGCTGGTGACCATGCTGCTACCGCTGGTCGGCAACCTGCAGGGCTTCTACATACCGTTGTTGAACATGATCTACGTGCTCGACGACACCAGTTGGCACATGGCCGCGATCGCCTCCCTGGCCGCCAACGTACTGATGTTCACCCTGATCTCGCTGTTCACCAATGCCAGCACCGAAGAGGCCAGCGCCGCCGAAGCCTGTGCCGTGGACAACGTGCGCCGCCCGCAACGCCGGGAACTGCACGCCGCCTCGCCACAGGAATTCGCCACCCAGCTGGCCAAACCGCTGGGGGCCAAGGCGGCGCAGAAGGAAGTCGAGCAGGCCCTGCGCGACCTCTACCTGCCCTTCGACGAGCGTCGACCGTACGCCTTGCGCCGCTTGCGTGACCGCATCGAAGCCAACCTGTCCGGCCTGATGGGGCCGAGCGTGGCCCAGGACATGGTCGAGACATTCCTGCCCTACAAGGCCGGCGGCGAAAACTATGTCACCGAGGACATCCACTTCATCGAAAGCCGCCTCGAGGACTACCATTCGCGCCTGACCGGCCTGGCCGCCGAGCTCGATGCCCTGCGTCGCTATCACCGCCAGACCCTGCAGGAGTTGCCGATGGGTGTCTGCTCGCTGGCCAAGGACCAGGAAATCCTCATGTGGAACAAAGCCATGGAGGAATTGACCGGGATCGCCGCGCAGCGTGTAGTTGGTTCGCGCCTGAGCACCATTGCCGACCCGTGGAAAGCGCTGCTGCAAGGCTTCATCAACGTTCCGGATGAGCACTTGCACAAGCAGCACCTGGCCCTCGACGGCCAGACCCGCTGGCTGAACCTGCACAAGGCGGCGATCGACGAACCGCTCGCACCGGGCAACAGTGGCCTGGTGCTGCTGGTGGAAGACCTAACCGAAACCCAGATGCTCGAAGACAAGCTGGTGCATTCCGAGCGCCTGGCCAGCATCGGTCGCCTGGCCGCGGGCGTGGCCCATGAAATCGGCAACCCGATCACCGGTATCGCCTGCCTGGCGCAGAACCTGCGCGAAGAGCGCGAGGAAGACGGCGAACTCAAGGAAATCAGCGGGCAGATCCTCGAACAGACCAAGCGCGTCTCGCGCATCGTGCAGTCGCTGATGAGCTTCGCCCATGCCGGCAGCCACCAGCACAGCGACGAGCCCGTCTGTCTGGCCGAAGTGGCCCAGGACGCCATCGGCCTGCTGGCCCTGAACCGGCGCAATTTCGAAGTGCAGTTCTACAACCTGTGCGACCCCGATCACTGGGTCGAAGGCGATCCGCAGCGGCTCGCCCAGGTATTGATCAACCTGCTCTCAAACGCCCGCGACGCCTCGCCTCCCGGCAGCGCGGTGCGAGTCAAGAGCGAAGCCGGCGAGCACACGGTCGACCTGATCGTGGAAGACGAAGGCAGCGGCATTCCATCGAGCATCATGGATCGATTGTTCGAACCCTTCTTCACCACCAAGGACCCGGGTGAAGGTACCGGTCTGGGCCTTGCACTGGTCTATTCCATCGTTGAAGAGCATTATGGACAAATCACCATCGACAGCCCGGCTGATGTTCAGAGCCAACGCGGTACCCGTATCCGGGTGACCTTACCGCGTCATGTCGAAGCGACGTCCGCTGTGAACTGAGACCGTCGAGAGTATCGAATCAATGCCGCACATTTTGATCGTCGAAGACGAAACCATTATCCGCTCCGCCTTGCGCCGCCTGCTGGAACGCAACCAGTACCAGGTCAGCGAAGCCGGTTCAGTGCAGGAAGCACAAGAACGCTTCACCATTCCCACGTTCGACCTGATCGTCAGTGACCTGCGTCTGCCGGGCGCACCGGGTACCGAGTTGATCAAGCTTGGCCAGGGCACGCCGGTGCTGATCATGACCAGCTATGCCAGCCTGCGCTCGGCGGTGGACTCGATGAAGATGGGCGCGGTGGATTACATCGCCAAGCCTTTCGACCACGACGAAATGCTCCAGGCCGTCGCGCGCATCCTGCGTGACCGGCAATCGGTGCAAGCCAGCAGTGAACCGGTGGCCGGCAAGGTCGCCAATGGCGCGGCCAAGACCGGTAGCGACAACAGTAACGGTGAAATCGGCATCATCGGCTCGTGCCCACCGATGCAGGACCTGTATGGCAAGATCCGCAAGGTCGCGCCGACGGACTCCAATGTCCTGATCCAGGGCGAGTCCGGTACCGGTAAGGAACTGGTGGCGCGCGCCCTGCACAACCTCTCCAAGCGAGCCAAGGCGCCGATGATTTCGGTGAACTGCGCGGCCATTCCGGAAAGCCTGATCGAGTCCGAACTGTTCGGCCACGAAAAAGGCGCATTCACCGGTGCCAGTGCCGGACGGGCCGGCCTTGTGGAAGCGGCGGACGGCGGCACCCTGTTCCTCGATGAAATCGGCGAGCTGCCACTGGAAGCCCAGGCGCGCCTGCTGCGCGTGTTGCAGGAAGGTGAAATTCGTCGAGTCGGCTCGGTCCAGTCGCAGAAAGTCGATGTGCGCCTGATCGCGGCGACCCACCGCGATCTCAAGAGCCTGGCGAAGATCGGCCAGTTCCGTGAAGACCTGTATTACCGTCTCCACGTAATTGCCCTGAAGCTGCCGGCCCTGCGTGAGCGTGGCGCGGACGTCAATGAAATCGCCAACGCCTTCCTGGCGCGCCAAAGCGCACGGATCAACCGCACAGACCTGAAGTTCGCCCCGGATGCCGAGCAAGCCATTCGTCATTACTCGTGGCCTGGCAACGTTCGCGAGCTGGAAAACGCGGTCGAGCGCGCTGTCATCCTGTGCGAGAGCCCGGAAATTTCCGCCGAGCTGCTGGGCATCGACATCGAACTGGGTGACCTGGAAGACGACGAGTTCATCGGCCTGCCCCCGCAACAGGGCAACGGTAACGCCAGCAACAACAATCATGAGCCGACCGAAGACCTGTCCCTGGAAGACTACTTCCAGCACTTCGTGCTTGAGCATCAGGACCACATGACCGAAACCGAGCTGGCACGCAAACTCGGGGTCAGTCGCAAGTGCCTGTGGGAACGCCGTCAGCGCCTGGGCATCCCACGGCGCAAGACCGGGGTACCAAGCGAGAGCTGAACCACACCTGTCTCATGTGCGGGTAACACATGATTTTGTGAAAAAACTGTTACCTCAGGTTTTTCACGTAACAGAAGCCGGGGCTTACGGTAACGAAGCCCCGGTTTTTTTTGGCCCTCATTTACCCCGTCGACACGCCTAACCCCTTGTTTTACTGGGGTTCGCAAAAGTTGGCACGCACCCTGCTATATGTTTGGTACAAGAACAATAACAAGCAACGTACAAGACAATAAAAATAAGACGAATCGACTCACGCACAATAAAAACAAGACGGCGAGAGGCGCAGCTAACTGATTCTTTTGGAGAGGCGTTGTATTTGGGGCTTGCCCCACGACCAGGCCGAGAACAACAAAAAACTGTCTTAAGACAGAGCCTGAACTGGTTGGATCGCAAGATCACTGCAGCACAGCGACCAAAGCAATCCGTTTGCTCTTGGCTCCCGATTGGGAGGGTCATGAAGGAAAAGCTTCATGGCAAGGGCACTCAACAAAAACAAGAAGCCCGAAACCAATAACAAAAATAGAGCATGCAACTACTTCTTGGGGAGCTTCGGCTCCCCTTGTAGTTTCTGCGATTTGCCCCGCCCCACCTCGCTCCTACGCATCATATCCGCTGCGTCCTACACCATCCCCCGACTAAATGCTAGAATCCCCGCCCATCATGCGGTCATTCTTCGTTTTGGCCGAACATTCCTTCAAACAGTGCATCCCATGCTGAAGAAGCTGTTCCAGTCATTCCGTACTCCCCTGCGTCGTACGCAACACATCCGCAGCACGCCTGAAGTGCTCAACAGCGGTCAACATTCGCTGCAAAAGGGCCAGTTCAGCCGTTACGCGGTGAACATCGTCGAACGCCTGCAGGGCGCCGGTTACCAGGCTTATCTGGTTGGCGGTTGCGTGCGCGACATGCTGCTCGGTATCACGCCGAAAGATTTTGACGTCGCCACCAGCGCCACGCCCGAACAGGTACGGGCCGAATTCCGTAATGCACGGATCATCGGCCGCCGGTTCAAGCTGGTGCACATCCACTTTGGCCGCGAAATCATCGAAGTCGCGACCTTCCGCGCCAATCACCCGCAAAACGACGAAGAGGAAGATCACAATAAATCCTTGAGTAACGAAAGCGGGCGCATCCTGCGCGATAACGTCTACGGGACCCTGGAAGAAGACGCGCAACGCCGCGACTTCACCATCAACGCCCTGTATTACGACCCGGTCAGCGAACGCATTCTCGACTACGCCAACGGCGTACACGACATTCGCAACCAACTGATCCGCTTGATTGGCGACCCCAAGCAGCGCTACCAGGAAGACCCGGTGCGGATGCTGCGCGCCGTGCGTTTTGCCGCCAAGCTGAATTTTGGCATCGAAAAACACAGCGCCACGCCGATCCGCGAACTGGCCCCCATGCTGCGCGAGATCCCGTCGGCCCGCCTGTTTGAAGAAGTGCTCAAGCTGTTCCTGTCCGGCCACGCTGCGGACACCTTTGAAATGCTGGTCGACCTGCAATTGTTCGATCCGCTGTTCCCGGCCAGCGCCGAGGCACTGGAATACAATCCGACCTACACCCATACCCTGATCAGCGAAGCCCTGATCAATACTGACCTGCGCATCAAGCAGAACAAGCCGGTGACCCCGGCGTTCCTGTTTGCCGCCCTGCTCTGGCCTGCCCTGCCGGCGCGCGTATTACGCCTGCAGGACCGCGGCATGCCGCCGATTCCGGCGATGCAGGAAGCGGCTCACGAACTGATTGCCGAGCAGTGCCAGCGCATCGCGATCCCGAAACGCTTCACCATGCCGATCCGCGAGATCTGGGACATGCAGGAGCGCCTGCCACGGCGCAGTGGCAAACGTGCCGACCTGCTGCTGGACAATCCGCGCTTCCGCGCCGGTTACGACTTCCTGTTGCTACGCGAAAGCGCCGGCGAGCAGACCGACGGCCTGGGCGAATGGTGGACCGACTATCAGGATGCCAATGACAGCGAGCGTCGCGACATGATTCGCGACCTCAGTGGCAAGGACGACGGCACCGGCGGCCCACGCAAACGTCGCCGCAGCGGCGGCTCCAAGCGCAAGCGCTCAGCAGACGCTTCGAGCACCACGGGCGAGTAATCCATGGAACGCATCTACATCGGCATGGGCAGCAACCTCGCTGACCCCGCCGAACAGCTGCGCAGCGCCATCGAAGCGCTTGCACAGTTGCCGCAATCGGAGCTGGCCGGGGTTTCAGCCTTCTATCAAAGCGACTCTCTGCTCCCTGGCCAACCGCGTTACACCAACGCGGTCGCCGCGCTAGACAGCACGCTGGCACCGCTAGAGCTACTGGACGCCTTGCAGTCAATCGAAAACGGCCAGGGCCGCGAGCGCCTTGAGCGTTGGGGGCCACGCACGCTGGATCTGGACATCCTGCTGTTCGGTGACCGCCTGATCGACGAGCCTCGCCTCAAAGTCCCGCACTACCATATGCAGGAGCGGGCCTTTGTACTGTATCCATTGGCAGAATTGACGCCTGCGGATCTGCGCCTGGCCGATGGCCGCAGCCTGGCAGAGTTGCTCGCTGCCTGCCCGTTCGTCGGTCTGGAACGCCTGACTACAAATTGACACAAACCCTGTAGGAGCGAGCCTTTGTGGTGAGGGGATTTATCCCCGTTCGGCTGCGAAGCAGTCGCAAAACCGGTGCAAGCGATGTATCGATACTCCGTTGTTGCAGGTTTTGGGGCCGCTGCGCGACCCAGCGGGGATAAATCCCCTCGCCACAAAGGCTCGCTCCCACAGGGGTTCGTGCAGGACAGAAACTGCGCGATAAACCCGCCCAGCCTGCTGAAACGCATCAGTCCCCTTAGGTAACACCCCACACGTAACAATGCGGTAACACACGCAATTGACTTCCCACGTTCTCCTCACGACTATAGGCGTCCCGCTGCCGCCATCACGGCATCAAGGGCGCAATCCAGGCCTTAAAAGCACGACAAAAGACCGTGCGCCTGTATTTAACGAAGAATCACGCGCGTTACTCGCAGTAGTTTCCACAGCGCCTGAATGAGGAACTTTTCATGCCAGCCATCACCCTGACCACTCTGCAAGGTCTCAAGCACAAAGGTGAAAAAATCACCATGCTGACCTGCTATGACGCGACCTTCGCCCACGCCTGCAACCAGGCCGGTGTAGAAGTGTTGCTGGTGGGCGACTCCCTCGGCATGGTTCTGCAAGGTCATGACAGCACCCTGCCGGTGACCACCGCCGAAATGGCGTACCACGTGGCAGCCGTCAAACGCGGTAACACCGACGCCTTGATCCTTGCCGACTTGCCCTTCATGGCCTACGCCACCACGGAACAGGCCATGACCAACAGCGCCCTGCTGATGCAGGCCGGCGCTCACATGATCAAGGTCGAAGGCGCGTTGTGGTTGGCGGACTCCATCCGCCTGCTGGCGGAACGAGGCATTCCGGTCTGCGCCCACATGGGCCTGACCCCGCAATCGGTGAACATCCTCGGCGGCTACAAGGTCCAGGGTCGCAACGAAAACCAGGCGCGGCAGATGCGTGCCGATGCCATTGCCCTGGAACAGGCCGGCGCGGCGATGCTGCTGCTCGAATGCGTGCCCAGCGAACTGGCCGAAGAAATCACCCAGGCCGTGAACATTCCGGTCATCGGGATTGGCGCCGGCCACCAAACCGACGGCCAGGTACTGGTGCTGCATGACATGCTGGGCCTGTCCATCACCGGTCGCGTACCCAAATTCGTGAAAAACTTCATGGCCGGCCAAACCAGCATTCACGCTGCGTTAAGCGCTTATGTCACTGAAGTCAAAGCGGCGACTTTCCCTGGCATCGAACATGGATTCTCTGCATGAACACCGTCAAAACCGTCCGCGAACTGCGGGCCGCCGTGGCCCGTGCCCGCGGTGAAGGCAAGCGCATCGGCTTCGTGCCGACCATGGGCAACCTGCACAGCGGCCATGTCGCGCTGATCACCAAGGCCACCCAACGGGTGGATTTCGTGGTCGCGAGCATTTTCGTCAACCCGCTGCAGTTCGGTGCCGGCGAAGACCTCGACAAATACCCGCGCACCCTCGCCGCCGACCAGGAAAAACTCCTCGAAGCCGGCTGCGACCTGCTGTTCGCGCCAACCGTTGAAGAGATGTACCCCGACGGCATGGCCGGACAGACCCGCGTCAGCGTCCCGCAACTGTCCGAAGGCCTGTGCGGCGCCAGCCGTCCGGGGCATTTCGAAGGTGTGGCAACGGTGGTCAGCAAGCTGTTCAACATGGTCCAGCCGGACCTGGCGATCTTCGGCCAGAAAGACTTCCAGCAACTGGCGGTCATTCGCGCGCTGGTGCATGACCTGAACATGCCGATCCAGATCATTGGCGAGCCGACCGTGCGGGCAGCCGATGGCCTGGCACTGTCGTCGCGCAATGGCTTCCTCAGCGAAGAGCAGCGCGCCGTGGCACCGGTGGTGTACCGCACGCTGAGCGAGATCGCCGAGGCGATCAGGCAAGGTGAACGCGACTACCCGGCCCTGATCCGCACCAAGCTGCAACAGCTCGAAGCGGCGGGCCTGCGCCCCGACTACCTGGAAATTCGTCATGGCCTGAGCCTGCGCCCGGCAACCCCGGAAGATCGGGACCTGGTGATCCTGGTAGCGGCGTTCCTGGGGACGACGCGCCTGATCGACAACCTGCACCTGAACCTCGACACCCCCGCCTGAATTCCCGTCACATTTCCCCCACGACCGCGCCGGTATAAAAAAGTACCGGTCGCAGGTCCGACAAAGCCAAGACAGATCGTCTCTCCGGGTTTACTGTTAGCGCCCTGCGCTATTTAATCGTGTGCACGCAGGCTAACCGGGTACCACCCAGACAGTGGTCAGGACATTCCGGTATTTTCAGTGTCTTAAAGGCAGTTCAAGTAAAAGGAAACCCGCAGCGATGGCGTATTACCGCACCCCCCACGACGTGACCGCCCTGCCCGCCTGGCAAGCGTTGAAAGACCACCGCCAGGCCATGCAGGATTTCAACATGCGCGAGGCCTTCAACGCCGACCCGCAGCGTTTTACCCAATTTACCCTCAGCAGCTGCGGCCTGTTTCTCGACTATTCGAAAAACCTGATCAACGCCCAGACCCGCGACCTGCTGGTGTGCCTGGCCAACGAAGTCGACCTCAAGGGCGCGATCAAGTCGCTGTTCGATGGCGAAATCGTCAATGCCTCCGAAGGCCGCCCCGCCCTGCACACCGCCCTGCGCCGTCCAGTTGGCGACAAGCTGTCGGTCAATGGCGTCAACGTGATGCCTGAAGTGCACAAGGTGCTGAACCAGATCACTGACCTGGTGGGTCGTATCCACGATGGTCTGTGGCGCGGCTACTCCGAGAAGCCGATCACTGACGTGGTCAACATCGGCATCGGCGGTTCGTTCCTCGGCCCGGAGCTGGTGTCCGAAGCCCTGCTGGCCTATGCCCAGAAAGGCGTGCGCTGCCACTACCTGGCGAACATCGATGGCAGCGAGTTCCATGAACTGGCACTGAAACTGCGCGCCGAGACCACCCTGTTCATCGTCTCGTCGAAATCCTTCAACACCCTCGAAACCCTGAAGAATGCCCAGGCCGCACGCGCCTGGTACCTCGCCCAGGGTGGTTCGGAAGCCGAGCTGCATCGCCACTTCATCGCGGTGTCGAGCAACAATGCGGCCGCCGTGGCGTTCGGCATCCGCGAAGAGAACATCTTCCCGATGTGGGACTGGGTCGGCGGGCGTTACTCGCTGTGGTCGGCCATCGGCCTGCCGATCGCCCTGGCCATCGGCATGTCCAACTTCAAGGAACTGCTGTCCGGTGCCTACACCATGGACCAGCACTTCCTCAACACCCCGTTCGAACAGAACATGCCGGTGCTGCTGGCCCTGCTGGGTGTCTGGTACGGCAATTTCTGGGGCGCGCAAAGCCACGCGATCCTGCCGTACGACCACTACCTGCGTAACATCACCAAGCACCTGCAACAGCTGGACATGGAATCCAATGGCAAGAGCGTGCGCCAGGACGGTACGCCCGTCAGCACCGATACCGGCCCGGTGATCTGGGGTGGCGTGGGCTGCAATGGCCAGCACGCTTACCACCAGTTGCTGCACCAGGGCACCCAGCTGATCCCGGCCGACTTCATCGTGCCGATCGTCAGCTTCAACCCGGTGGCCGACCACCACCAGTGGCTGTATGCCAACTGCCTGTCGCAAAGCCAGGCGCTGATGCTCGGCAAGACGTTGGCCGAAGCTGAAGCCGAACTGCGCGACAAGGGCATGAGCGAAGAAGAGGTGCATAAACTCGCACCGCACAAGGTGATCCCGGGCAACCGTCCGAGCAACACCCTGGTGGTCGAGCGCATCAGCCCGCGGCGCCTGGGTGCACTGGTGGCGATGTACGAACACAAAGTCTTCGTGCAAAGCGTGGTCTGGGGCATCAACGCCTTCGACCAATGGGGTGTGGAGCTGGGCAAGGAGCTGGGCAAAGGCGTGTACAACCGTCTGGTCGGCAGCGAAGAAACCCCGGCTGACGATGCGTCCACCCAGGGCTTGATCAACTACTTCCGCGGGCGTCACCGCGGTTGATTTGACGCTTATCCTGCGGGTGGTACTACCCTTGTAGGAGCCCGGCTTGCCGGCGAAAGCGGTGTGTCAGTCGACATAAGTATTGACTGATACACCGTCTTCGCTGGCAAGCCAGCTCCTACGAGGGTCGCGCAGCTCCCCTCTTGTCCTCAAAACAAGAAGAAGGAACCGTCATGTTCGATATCAGCACGTTCCCCAAAGCCGATGCCGTGCGCCGGGCTGCACAACTGAGTCAAGACGACTATCACCGCCTCTACCGCGAATCCATCGAGCACCCCAGCACCTTCTGGGCCGAACAGGCCAACCGCTTCCTCGACTGGAGCACACCCTGGCAGACCGTCCAGCGCTACGACCTGAAAACCGGTGAAGCCCACTGGTTTGCGGGTGCCAGGCTGAACGTCAGCTACAACTGCATTGACCGTCACCTGGCAACACGCGGCGATCAAACCGCGATCATCTGGGAAGGCGACGACCCTGCCGAATCCACGCAAATCACCTACAAAAAACTGCACCATTACGTCTGCCGCCTGGCCAACGTGCTCAAAAGCCGAGGCGTGAAGAAAGGCGACCGGGTGTGCATCTACATGCCGATGATCCCTGAAGCGGCCTACGCCATGCTCGCCTGCACGCGCATCGGTGCAGTGCATTCGGTGGTGTTCGGTGGCTTCTCGCCGGATTCATTGCGCGACCGGATCCTCGACGCCGACTGCCGCACAGTGATCACCGCCGATGAAGGCGTGCGCGGTGGCAAGTTCGTGCCGCTCAAGCACAATGTCGACAAGGCGCTGCAAAGCTGCCCGGATGTCAGCACCGTGGTCGTGGTCGAACGGACCCAGAACCCGGTGGACTGGGTCGAGGGCCGCGACCTGTGGTATCACCAGGCGCTGCGCGATGTCGGCGACGACTGCCCGCCCGAGCCGATGGACGCCGAAGACCCGCTGTTCATCCTCTACACCTCCGGCAGCACCGGCAAACCCAAAGGCGTGCTGCACACGACCGGCGGCTACCTGCTGCAAGCGGCCATGACCTTCAAATATGTGCTGGACTACCGCGAAGGCGAAGTGTTCTGGTGCACCGCCGATGTCGGCTGGGTCACTGGCCACAGCTACATCGTCTATGGCCCCCTGGCCAATGGCGCAACCACCCTGATCTTCGAAGGTGTGCCGAGCTACCCGAACACCTCGCGGTTCTGGCAAGTGATCGACAAGCACAAAGTGAACATCTTCTACACCGCCCCTACCGCGCTGCGCGCCCTGATGCGCGAGGGTGCAGAACCGTTGCAGGAAACGTCCCGCGCCAGCCTCAGATTGCTCGGCACCGTCGGTGAGCCGATCAATCCAGAAGCCTGGGAGTGGTACTTCAATGTCGTCGGCGAACAGCGCTGCCCGATCGTCGATACCTGGTGGCAGACCGAAACCGGCGGCATCATGCTCAGCCCGCTGGTCAGTGCCCAACACATCAAGCCCGGCTGCGCGACAAAACCAATGTTCGGTGTGCAACCGGTGCTGCTGGACGAGCATGGCAAGGAAATCAAAGGCGCCGGCAGCGGTGTGCTCGCCCTGAAATCAAGCTGGCCGGCGCAGATCCGCAGCGTCTACCGCGACCCGCAAAGGATGGTCGACACCTACTTCAAACCCTACCCCGGCTACTATTTCACCGGCGATGGCGCCCGTCGCGACGAAGATGGCGACTACTGGATCACCGGGCGCATCGACGATGTCATCAATGTCTCCGGGCACCGCATCGGCACCGCCGAAGTGGAGAGCGCCCTGGTACTGCACGACAGCATCGCCGAAGCCGCCGTGGTCGGTTACCCCCATGACGTCAAGGGCCAGGGCATCTACGCCTTCGTCACCCCCATGAACGGCGTCGAGGCTAATGAAGAACTGAAGAAAACCTTGCTGGCCCACGTCAGCAAGGAGATCGGCAGCTTCGCCAAGCCCGACCTGATCCAGTGGGCGCCGGCCTTGCCGAAAACCCGTTCGGGAAAGATCATGCGGCGCATTCTGCGCAAGATCGCCTGTAACGAGCTGGACAGCCTGGGCGATACCTCGACCCTGGCCGACCCGAGCGTGGTCCAGGGCCTGATCGACAAGCGCCTGAACCAATAATCCCCGGGGCGCGGCCGTGGCCGCGCCCCTTTCTCTGCCACGAGCCTCCATGGAATTCATCCGTACCCGTATTGAAACCCAGATCATGAGCCTGACCGGCCTGTCCCTGGGCAAGCTCGACCTGGAAAACCCCAAGGGCGATCCCGGGCTGTTCGGACCGGATTCGGTGAGCTGGCAAGTCCACGGCGATTTCAGCAGCATGCTGATCGGCGGTATCAGCGCCCTGATGTTGCAAGCATTGCACCCGCTGGCCTTGGCCGGTGTCTGGGACCATTCGAATTTTCGCGAGGACATGCTCGGCCGCCTGCGGCGCACCGGGCAATTCATCTCCGGTACCACCTTCGGCTCACGACAGGACGCCGACTGGCTGATCGAGAAAGTTCGCACCATCCATTTGCAAATCACTGGCACCGCACCCGATGGCCGGCCCTATGCCGCCAGCGATCCCGACCTGCTGACCTGGGTGCACGTGGCCGAGGTCAGCAACTTCCTTGCCGCGCATTTGCGTTATCGAAACCCGCACCTGTCCCTGGCCGATCAGGATCGTTATTACGCAGAGATCGCCTTGGTGGCCGAACGCCTGGGCGCCCGTGACGTGCCGCGCTCCCGGCAGGAAATCACCGCTTATCTCAAGCGCGTGCGCCCGCAATTGTTGTGCGACGAGCGCAGTCGTGAAGTGCTGCGGCTATTGTTGAACGCCCCCTCCCCCAGTCGTTTGGCCAGGCCTTTCGGTGGCTTGATGATGCAGGCCGGGATCGACCTGCTGCCGGACTGGGCCAGCGACATGCTCGGCGTGAGCCAGGGGCCGCTGCAACGCAAACTGATCCGCGCCAGCGTCAATCGCAGCGCGCCGATGCTGCGCTGGGCAGTGCGCAATGGTTCGGTTCATCGCGCGAAACGGCGTATGGGATTGCTGTAGGAGCGTGCGATGCGGCGACCCGACTTGCCCGCGAAGAACGATAACACGGTATTTCAGCAAGACCGCGTGGCCTTCTTCGCGGGCAAGTCGGGTCGCCGCACCGCTCGCTCCTACAGATTCTTCATCGCTCAAGCTGTTAAACTCCCGCGCCCAATTCCTCCTGCAAGGCGCCCAGCATGTCATCCTTGAACCAGGCGCTGCGCGCCGCCCTTGAACATCGCCAGGATCTGCTGGCCGAGCTGCACAGCCAGGGCACCGACTGCTATCGCCTGTTCCATGGCAGCCAGGAAGGCGCCGGGGGGCTGACGATCGACCGCTACGGCCCGCAACTGATGGTGCAAAGCTTCCACCAGTCGCTGGAGCGCGAGGCGTTGCTGCACTTGCACGACATCGTCAATCAACACCTGGGGTTTGAAACCCTGCTGGTCTACAACGACCGTTCCCGTGGCAACTCGCGCATCGACCGTGAAGACACCGTGTACCGCGCCGACGAAGCTGCGCTGCAAGACCTGGTTGGCCACGAGTGGGGCCTCAATTACCGGGTACGCGGGCGCCATGCCGGGCAAGACCCGCTGCTGTTCCTCGACCTGCGCAACACCCGCGGCTGGGTCAAGGAGCACAGCAGGAACAAGCGCGTGCTGAACCTGTTCGCCTACACCTGCGGGGTCGGCCTCAGCGCCGCAGCCGGTGGTGCCAGCGAGGTGTGCAACCTGGACTTTGCCGAAGGCAACCTGGCGGTCGGTCGCGAGAATGGCTTGCTCAATCCGCAATTGCCAACCATGGAATTCATCCAGTCCGACTACTTCCCGGCCATTCGCCAGATGGCCGGCCTGCCCATCAGCCAGCGTCGCGGGCAGAAACTGCCGAGCTATCAACGCCTGGAACAGCGCCAGTACGACCTGGTGCTGCTCGATCCCCCTGCCTGGGCCAAGAGTGCTTTCGGCACCGTCGACCTGCTGCGCGACTACCAGAGCCTGCTCAAGCCGGCATTGCTGACCACCGCCGACAACGGCGTGCTGATCTGCTGCAACAACCTTGCAAAAGTCAGCATGGACGACTGGCGCGAGCAGGTCTTGCGTTGCGCCGAGAAGGCCGGCCGGCCGGTACGGGAGTGGACCGTCATGAAACCAGGCGGCGACTTCCCCTCGATGGACCAGCAGCCCCCGCTGAAAACCCTGATCCTGCAGTTCTGAAAGTCGCCGTTGTTTTCAGATAAATCCTGCTCGATGTGAGGACTTCGGAACCGAAATCGCGTGCCATACTCCAAGGCACTCCGATCCAGACAGATGAAGCCTCACATGTACAAAGGATTGATTCGCGCCATCGGCGCCTTGTTGACTGCTCTGGCCCTCTACAGCCTGCTGGGCTTTCTGATTTTGCCCGGCATCGCGTTGCGCGTTGCCAACCAGCAACTGGCCAACTACGCGACGACGCCCGCCACGCTGCAGCGCATCGAACTCAATCCCTTCAGCCTTGAAGTGACCCTGTGGGGCCTGAACATCGGCGAGCCCGGCAAGGAGCAGGTCGGCTTCGAACGCCTGTACGCCAATCTGCAACTCGACAGCCTATGGACCAAGGCGCTGCATCTGTCGGATATCGAGTTGGAAAAATCCAAGACCGAGGTGCTCTTCGCAAAGGACGGCAAGCTCAACCTGATCGGTTTGTTCAAATTGCCGGCCAGCGAACCGACGCCAGTCGATCCTGACGCCAAGCCATTCCCGCTGCGCATCGACCGCATCAAACTGGTGGATGGATCGCTGCACTTCCAGGATTCACGCCCTAGCGAACCCATCGAATTTCTCTACGACAAGCTTGATTTCGAACTCAAGAACCTCAGCACCCTGCCCGAGGACAGTGCCGACATGACGCTGGTGGCGATCGGCCCCCACGGCGGCAAGATCGACTGGACCGGCAACTTCAGCCTGATCCCGCTCGCCTCCGAAGGTAAGCTGAAAATCACCGACGGCAAGATGAAAGCCTTTTGGCCCTATGTGCGCGATGCCGTGCCCCTGGACCTCGAAAGCGGTGTCATCAGCCTCAGTACCGACTACAAGCTCAGCCTTTCCAAGCAAACCGAACTGCTGCTGAGCAACGTCGCGGTCAGCATCGCCCCCTTCGCGATCAAGGCCCCGGACGGACGCTCGCTGGCGAAACTCGAGCGTTTGGACATCAGCGAAACCACGGTGGACCTGGCCAAGCAACAAGTGGTGGTCGGCAAGATCCGCAGCCACAAGCTGGAAACCTGGGCAGCCCTGGAAGCCGACGGGCAACTGGACTGGCAGAAACTGTTCGCCAGCCAACCATCCAAACCAGCGGCCAAGGCCAACGCCGAACCGCCGAGCACCCCGGCGGCCGCCGATTCGCCGAAACCCGAACCGGCGACGCCCGGCAAACCCTGGCAAGTGCTGCTCAACGATGTGCAATTGCGCGATTACAAAGTGCATCTGGCGGACCGCAAGGCGCAACCTGCAGTGGAGCTGGAACTGAGCCCGCTGAATCTCGACTTGCAGAAGTTCGACAGCCTCAATGGCTCGCCCTTCACTCTCAAGCTCGACACCGGCGTAGGCAAACAGGGCAAGATCATGGCCGATGGCGAGGTCAACCTTGCGCCGGTCAGCGCCAGGCTCAACGTACAGACCAAGGACATCGACCTGCGCGTCGCCCAGTCCTACATCAACCCGTTCATTCGCCTGGAACTGCGCAGCGGCATGCTCGGCAGCGACCTGGCCGTCAACCTCAAAAGCACCGAGCCGCTGGCGCTCAGCGTCACCGGCCGCGCCCAGGTCGATCAACTGCATACCCTCGACACCCTGAAAACCCGCGACTTTCTCAAGTGGCAACGGTTGGTGGTCGAAGGCTTGAACTACCAACACGGCGACAGCCTGTCGATCGACAAGATCAACCTGCTGCAACCCTATGCGCGCTTCATGATCAACGATGACCGGACCACCAACATCGATGACCTGCTGATCCCGCAACCGGCCGACGCCGGCGCCAAATCCGCTGCCGCCAAACCCGCTGCCGGCAAGGACAAGCCCCTGGGCATCCACATCGGTGGCATTGCCATCAACGACGGTTCCGCGAACTTCGCCGACTTCAGCCTGACCCCGAACTTCGCCACCGCCATCCAGCAGCTCAACGGTTCGATTGGCACCATCGACAGCCGCCAGGCGAAACCGGCCAGTGTCGACATCAAAGGCAAGGTCGACCGCTACGCACCAGTGACTATCAAGGGCGCGGTCAACCCGTTCGACCCGATGGCCAGCCTCGACATCGCCACCAGCTTCAAACGTGTGGAACTGACCACGTTGACTCCCTACTCCGGCAAGTTCGCCGGTTATCGCATCCGCAAGGGCCGGCTCAACCTCGATCTGCATTACGTGATCGTCAAGGGCCAGCTCAAGGCTGAAAACAAAGTGGTGGTCGAGCAGTTGCAACTGGGCGAAAAAGTCGACAGCCCGGATGCCGTGAGCCTGCCACTGAAACTGGCCATCGCCTTGCTCAAGGATGTCGATGGCAAGATTTCCATCGAACTGCCGGTGAGCGGGGACCTGAACAATCCGCAGTTCAGCGTGATGCCGATTGTCTGGCAGACCCTGCGCAACCTGATCGTCAAGGCCGCCGCCGCGCCGTTCAAGCTCATTGGTGGCCTGGTGGCCGGTGGTGGTTCGCAAGACCTGGGTACCGTGGCATTCGCCCCGGGCTCGAGCGAGTTGAACAAGGACGCCGAAGCGGCACTGGTCAAACTGTCCCAGGCCCTCAAGGAACGTCCGGCCCTGCGCCTGGAAATCGAAGGCACCGCCGCCAAGAGCAGTGACGGCCCGCTGATCGCCGAGCAACGCCTGGAGCGGGAATACCAGTACAACTACTACAAGATGCTCCAGCGCCGTGGCGACAAGGTACCGGCAAAGGCTGCCTTGCTGGAGGTGCCAGATAGCGAGAAAGGTCCGCTGCTGGAAGGGATCTACCGCACACGCCTGAAGGTCCAGCCACCCGCCGAATGGAAAGACCTGGGCAAGGAAGAACGCACCGCGAAAATGCGCGCGGACGTAATCCAGTTCTGGAGCTCCAGCGAAGTGCTGTTGCGTGAACTGGGCCAGGAACGCGCCAGCAGCATCAAGGATTACCTGGTCGACAAGGGTCAGCTCGCCGACGACCGCGTGTATTTCATCGATGCCCAGTTGGGCGAAGCGGAAAAAGACGGCAAGGTCGTTACGCCGCTGCATCTGGACGCCGAGTGAACCAAATAGAACAGGCCCCGACACGAATGCCAGGGCCTGTAATGGCCACGTCCTTGTGGCCGGTCGCATGAACTTCTAGGTTGCGGCAGGCGTATGACTCAGCCCGCCTGCCGCGCCTTCTCCCAGTCCAGGCGAGAAGTCTTGCCTTACTCGGCTTTCAGGCCGTCAGCGGAGACCGCCTTGACGCCTTTGATTTTCTTGGTGATCGCCACGGCGGTGGCTTTCTGTGCATCCGTTACCGCAACGGTGGACGACAGGGACACAACACCTTTGTTGGTTTCCACTTTGATATCGGTACCCGGAATGCCTTTTTCGGTGACCAGGTCTGATTTGACTTTGGTAGTGATCCAGGTATCGGAAACATCCTCTTTCGCTTCGGTCATTTCACCGGCGGCCAGCATCATCGGGCCTTGTGTGACCTGAGTCTGGGCAAATGCAGCGTTGGCCATGGTCAGGGTCAGCGCGGTAGCAGTAGCGGCAGCAATAGCGAACTTCTTCATACGAGTAACTCCTGTTTTTCTGGAAAGTCTGCTGGGTGATCTGTCAGCAGGGTTACCAGAGATATTGCGAACGCTGTGCCAACTTTGAAACAAACATTAACTCCTTATGAATCAAGAAGTTATAAAAACAGTCATTTTTCACAATCATGCAAAATGCATGAGTTGGACATTATCTACATGCAAGTTGCGGGTTTTGAAGAAGGCCTAAGGCCATGAATTGTTGGAAGTTTTCTCAATTACTTCGATATTGCTAACGGCGAGCAAAAAAATACCCCGCAGCGGCGGGGTATGAGGCAACAAACAGACGGATCAAGCTTTTGGCGCAACACCTGTGCAGCCCTTCGGCGCGTATTCCTGGTCGACACCGGTGGTGCACGCCCAGCCATTCAATGAGCGCGTCAGGGTAATGGTTTTATTCAGCACCTGCGCCGGCGCATTGAGGATGGTGCAACCAATCGTGCCCGTTCCCTCTGCGGCTTTGCCCGCTGCGGTCGTGGTGCAGTTGGACGTGCTGGCGGAACCGCCCACCTGCGCCAGATCCGGGTCCGTCCCCTGGTTCATCAGATCTTCAAACGGTACCTTCAATGCTGAAATCTCGGCCAACCCGGCCGTGACCTTGGCCCGCGCCTGGTACTTGGAGTAAGCAGGGAGCGCAAACGTCGCCAGAATCCCGATGATCGCCACCACGATCAGCAGCTCGATCAGGGTAAAACCTTTTTGATTGTTCAATGACAGCCTCCGTGCATGAGTCGAAATCTCATGATCTGCACCGTCTCCAGCACAGCCCATGCCAAGCCCGGGACGCCCTGTTCGCGGGGTGCACAGTTGCCACCCAGCCCCTTCCTACCCCCAGGAACCGCACTATCTGACATTTTTTGTCACCTCAACAGCGCTGGTTTGGTTCCACCGATTGACTAGGCTATAAATCTTGAATGCCTTGTACCCGGTACCCCGAGGAACGCATCGGCACATTCACGATCTATGAGGGTCGGCTGCGATCAATGCAACGGCGTTATAAACGGGTCAGCAAGGACTGAACATGGCAGTCAAGGCAGCAAGAACCAGCGTGTACACTTGGGAAGGCACAGACAGGAAAGGCACGAAGGTGACGGGCGAATTGAGCGGCCGGAACCCGGCGCTGATCAAGGCGCAATTGCGCAAACAGGGTATCAACCCCGGTAAGGTGCGCAGGAAAACCACGTCGATTTTCAATCTGGGCAAACGCATCAAGGCCCTGGACATTGCCCTCTTCACCCGGCAGATGGCGACCATGATGAAGGCCGGTGTGCCGTTGTTGCAGTCGTTCGACATCATCGGCGAAGGCTTCGACAACCCGGCCATGCGCAAGCTGGTCGATGAGGTGAAACAGGAAGTGGCGGCGGGCAACAGCTTCGCCGCGGCCCTGCGCAAAAAACCGCAATACTTCGATGAGCTGTACTGCAACCTGGTGGACGCCGGGGAACAGGCCGGCGCGCTGGACACCCTGCTGGAGCGGGTGGCGACCTACAAGGAAAAAAGCGAAAGTCTCAAGGCGAAGATCAAGAAAGCCATGACCTACCCGCTGGTCGTCGTGTGTGTCGCGATCATTGTGACCGGCATCCTGCTGATCAAGGTGGTGCCGCAGTTCGAATCGGTGTTCAAGGGCTTTGGCGCTGAACTGCCGGCCTTCACCCTGATGGTCATCGACCTGTCGCAATTCATGCAAGCGTGGTGGTGGATGCTGCTGGGCGCACTGATCGCGGCCTTTTTCGCTGTGCGCCACGCCCAGAAAACCTCACAAGGTTTTCGCGACCGAATGGACACCTGGCTGTTGAAACTACCGCTGATAGGCACCTTGATGTACAAGTCCGCCGTGGCCCGTTTCGCCCGCACGCTGTCGACGACCTTCGCGGCCGGCGTGCCACTGGTCGAAGCCCTGGAGTCGGTGGCCGGCGCCACCGGCAACATCGTGTTCAAACGCGCGGTGTTGCGCATCCGGCAGGACGTGGCGACGGGCATGCAGCTGAATTTCTCCATGCGCACTAGCGGTGTTTTCCCGAACATGGCCGTGCAGATGACTGCCATTGGCGAGGAGTCTGGCGCACTGGACGACATGCTCGACAAGGTCGCCGGTTTCTACGAGGACGAGGTCGACAATATGGTCGACAACCTCACCAGCCTGATGGAACCGTTCATCATGGTGGTGCTGGGTGTTATTGTCGGCGGCCTGGTGGTCGCGATGTACCTGCCCATCTTCCAACTCGGCTCAGCGATCTGACATGCCCTTGAACGAAATTCTGACCCACTTCCCGCTGGCTTTCGTCGTCATCGCCGGGGTGGTCGGCCTGCTGGTTGGCAGCTTCCTCAACGTGCTGGTGTGGCGCCTGCCGAAAATGCTCGAGCGCGACTGGCGCGTGCAGGCCCATGAGATCCTCGGGCTGCCCGGTGAAACGCCGTTGCCGACCTACAATCTGCTGCTGCCGCACTCCCAGTGCCCGCATTGTGGCCACCGGATTCGTGCCTGGGAAAACATTCCAGTGTTCAGCTTCCTGTTCCTGCGCGGGCGCTGTTCGGCCTGCACGACGCCGATCAGCAAACGCTATCCATTGACCGAACTGGCCTGCGCCCTCCTGTCGGCGTTCATTGCCTGGCACTTCGGTTTCGGCTGGCAAGCCGGCCTGGCGATGCTCCTGACCTGGGGCTTGCTGGCCATGAGCCTGATCGACGCCGAGCATCAACTGCTGCCGGATGTACTGGTGCTGCCGCTGATGTGGCTGGGGCTGATCGTCAACAGCCTCGACCTGTTCGTGACATTGCCCGAGGCGTTGTGGGGCGCCATTGCCGGTTATATGGCGCTGTGGACGGTGTTCTGGGTGTTCAAGCTGCTCACCGGCAAGGACGGCATGGGGCATGGCGATTTCAAGCTGCTGGCGATGTTTGGCGCCTGGGGCGGTTGGCAGATCCTGCCGCTGACGATCGTCCTGTCATCCCTGGTGGGCGCGATCATCGGCGCGGTTTACCTGCGCCTGCGCAAGGCACAAACATCGACCCCCATCCCTTTCGGTCCCTATCTGGCCATTGCCGGCTGGATTGCCTTGCTCTGGGGTGGTCAAATAACCGACTTCTATTGGCAGCTTGTCGGTCTGAAATGAATACCCCTGTGGAAAAACCCTGGATTCTCGGCTTGACCGGCGGCATCGGCAGCGGCAAAAGCGCGGCGGCCCAACATTTCATCGACCTGGGCGTGCATGCGGTCGATGCCGATCATGCCGCTCGCTGGGTGGTGGAACCGGGTCGGCCGGCACTGGCAAAAATTGCCGAACACTTCGGTCCCGGCGTGCTGCAAGCCGACGGGCAACTGGATCGCGCCGCGCTGCGTAAACTGATCTTCGAGGTACCGGAGCAACGCCGCTGGCTGGAAGCCTTGTTGCATCCGCTGATCGCCGAAGAGATTGCCCATCACCTGGCGCTGGCAAAATCACCTTACGCGATCCTGGTTTCGCCGCTGCTGATCGAGTCTGGCCAGTACGCCATGACCCAACGGGTTTTGGTGATCGATGCCCCCGAACAGTTGCAGATCGAACGCACCCTGCGGCGTGACCAGACCAGCGAACAGCAGGTCCAGGCGATCCTCAAGGCCCAGTCCAGCCGTCAGGATCGCGTAAGCCATGCCGACGACGTGGTGGTCAACGACCGCGACCTCGCCTGGCTGCACAGCGAGGTCGAACGCCTGCATCACTTTTACCTTACTTTGCGTGGAGGCCAGTCATGAGCCAGATCCCAACCGTCGAATGCCCAACCTGTGGCGCCCCTGTCGAATGGAGCCCCGAGAGCAAATTCCGGCCGTTCTGCTCCGACCGCTGCAAACTGATCGACCTGGGCGCCTGGGCGTCGGAAGAGCACAAGATTCCAGTGGCCCCGGATGCCGAGGACGAATTGTTCAGCGGCGATTTCGACCCGCGTCACTGATACCGATCATCAGGGCCTGGCATGCGACAGAAATCGACCAGCTGAGCCAGGCCCTGACACCGTCTTGTAGCGCTAGACGCCTAAAATCCGGCAAACCGGCGAATGCTATACTTCTCTCGAATTGCATGAATGTGCAACGTTCCCCACGGGTACTCTTACCGACGGCACAATCTCGGTAATTGGCTGCTGGACAGCGGAGGTTCAACGCCAACACGAGATGGGAGGTGTGGCATGAATCGACACTATTACATCAGTGACAATCTCGACGATCTTGAAACCGTTGAAAATGAACTGGAAGCCAGCGGCATCAACTCCGAACAAATTCATGTGCTCAGTCAAAAGGTTGCCGATGTTGAAGAACATCACCTCCACGAGGTGACCTCGTTAATGGAACAGGATGCCGTTCACTCTGGTGAGATTGGTGCGGTGGTCGGTATCCCACTCGCCGCAGTGGTCCTGGGCGGCGCCTATTGGTTGGGCTGGACCGAATCCGCCGCAGGCTGGATGCCCTTCATCTTCCTTGCCATCGTTATCCTGGGTTTCTGCATCTGGGAAGGTGGCTTCTTCGGGTTCCAGGTGCCGAACGCTCACTTCCGCAATTACAAGCAAGCGATACAAGAGGGCAAGCACATCTTCTTCGTGGATGTTGAACCGAATCAGGAATCGGTACTGGACCAGGTCATCGGGCATCATCCAATGCTGGAAATCGCCGGCACGGGAACCGCCGCGCCCCACTGGACAGTCGCCTGGCAGCACAAATGGCATCAGTTCAAGCGCGTGATATCAGGTTAACTGCCGAAGACTGATGGCCGCTTATTGGCCAAAGAAAATGACCCGGCTGAGGAACACATAGTCCGCCTCGGTGGCCATCAGTCCGACGAGCACCAGCAAACACAAAGGTGGCACCAATATGGCGTACACCAGGGCCAACCGCTCCCATGCCATATGCATGAAGATGGAGACAATCAAGCCTGCCTTCAGCAACATGAACGTGATAATCAGGGCCCACCTGAGATAACCGTGGAAGTGGAAATAGTCGACCAGGTACGACAGGGTGCTGAGGACGAATAACAGTCCCCAGATCTTCAGATACAGGCTGATTGGATGTTGCTGACCTTGAACATGCGCCATCATCCGCGCTCCTCTACCATAAATAGAAGAAAGCAAAAATAAACACCCACACCAAGTCCACGAAGTGCCAATAAAGCCCGGCTATCTCGACGTTCTGATAGTTGCCGGAGCGCTCATAATCGCCGCGAAATACTTTCATCGCCACGATGCTGAGGTAGATGGCGCCGATTGACACATGCAGTCCGTGGAAACCGGTAATCATGAAAAAGCTGGCACCAAATTGCGCCGCCCCCATGGGGTTTCCCCAGGGACGCACCCCTTCTGCGATGAGCTTGCTCCATTCAAAGGCCTGCATACCGACGAAGGTCACCCCCAAGGCCGCGGTTGCCAGCATCAGGGCCGTGGTTTTCGCGCGATCCCGGCGATAGGCGAAATTGACGGCCATGGCCATGGTGCCGCTGCTGCTGATCAGCACAAAGGTCATGATGGCGATCAGGATAAGCGGGATTTCCCTGCCGCCAATCGTCAGTGCAAACACTTCACTGGGGTTCGGCCAGGCGTCGGTGATGGTCATGCGCACCGACATGTAGCCGGTCAGGAAACAGGTGAAAATAAACGTATCGCTGAGCAGGAATATCCACATCATCGCCTTGCCCCAGTGGACCTGCTTGAAAGCGTCCTTATCCGAGGCCCAGTCACTGGCGATGCCCTGCCATCCCGGTGCAGGCAGCGGACTGGCTGGTTCGGACTCGACGGGGGCTTGCGGATGCGATGCCATGGTTTTTCACCTCAGGCCGCAGAATCTGGCGATGGCTTCATAGGTTGCTGGCGTACTGCTCAGCAGCGCGAACAGCACGAACCAAAGACCCAACAAGTAGTGCCAATAGATGGCACATAGCTCTATGCTGGCGCTGAGTTGCGGCAAAGGCACATGACGCAGGAATTTAGCGATGATCCAGACCCAGGCAATCAACCCGCCCAACAGGTGGAGGCCGTGCATGCCGGTCAACAGGTAGAAGAAACTGTTGGCCGGATTGCTGGCGACAAAGTAGCCCCAATCGACAAATTGCTGCCAGACCCAGAGTTGCCCCGCCAGAAAGGCAATGGCAAATCCGCCCCCCACTACAAAAGCAATGACCGATGCGTCCATTCGAGCCCGGCGGGCGGCCATGCGCGACCACTGCAGTGCGATACAACTCAATACCAGAAAACCCGAATTCACCCACAGCTGCCATGGATTGGCCAGCGGCGCCATGGGGTCTGCCAGCGGTCGCCAGTCAGCCATTTGTGAGCGGGCGATAAAGGCGAGTAAAAATAGCAAGAATAACGAGCTCACCACCGCCAGAAACAAGCGCAGGCCTGTTATTGCGATTTGGCTTCTATCGGCATCTTCGGCGGAATGAATACCTTCAGGATCGCGATTCCAACTGCCGCCGGGGTCAGCGTCATCGGCGTTTCTCAATAGCAGCCTGTTCATGTCTTGACGTCCGCTATTTTGGTTCCAGCACTGAGTTGCCGCATTTGCTCCAGTTCTTCGGCGGAGACCGTTTGCGGCACGAAATCCTGCTCTATCCCCGGCACGCTGTAGTCATAGGCCCAGCGATGCACCACCGGCAACTTCGCACCCCAGTTACCGTGTACCGGTGGGGTGTCCGGTGTTTGCCATTCCAGACTGGCCGCGCCCCAGGGGTTACTGCCGGCGGGTTTACCTTTGAATACACTCCAGGCCATGTTGAACACGAACAGCAACTGGGAAACGCCGACGATCAATGCGACCACCGTAATGAAGGCATTCAACTCATGTGCCGACTGCGGAATGAAGGCGTAGTTGTCATAGGCGTAGTACCGACGAGGCATCCCCTGGAAGCCCAGATAGTGCATCGGGAAGAAGATGGCGTAGGTGCCCAGGAAAGTTATCCAGAAATGCAACTTGCCCAGGGTGTCGTTGAACATACGCCCGGTGACTTTCGGGAACCAATGATAAATGCCGCCGAACACCACCAGTACCGGTGCGACCCCCATGACCATATGAAAATGGGCGACGACGAAATAGGTGTCCGAGAGCGGAATATCGACGATCACATTGCCGAGAAACAACCCGGTCAGGCCGCCCACCAGGAAGGTGACGATAAAGGCCAGGGCAAACAGCATCGGCACGGTCAGATGGATGTCACCGCGCCACAGGGTCAGCACCCAGTTGTAGACTTTCAGTGCCGTCGGCACCGCGATGATCAAGGTGGTGACGGCGAAGAAAAAGCCAAAGTACGGGTTCATGCCGCTGACATACATGTGGTGCGCCCAGACCACAAAACTGAGCACGCCAATCGCAATAATCGCCCACACCATCATTCGATAGCCGAAGATGTTTTTACGCGCATGGGTGCTGATCAGGTCGGAAACCAGGCCAAACGCAGGGAGCGCAACGATGTAGACCTCCGGGTGGCCGAAGAACCAGAACAGGTGCTGGAACAATATCGGGCTGCCACCCTGGTGATCGAGCTGCTGCCCCAGCGAGATCATCGCCGGCATGAAGAAACTGGTGCCCAACAGCTTGTCGAACAGCATCATGACCGCACTGACAAACAACGCCGGGAACGCCAGCAAGGCCATGATCGAGGCCATGAAGATGCCCCACACCGAGAGCGGCATGCGAAACAATGTCATCCCGTGCGTGCGCGCCTGCAACACCGTGGTGACGTAGTTCAACCCACCCATGGTGGCGGCGACGATAAAGATCGCCAGTGAGACGAGCATCAGCACGATGCCCCACTCGACTCCTGGTGTGCCCTGACTGATCGATTGTGGCGGATAAAGCGTCCAGCCCGAACCGGTGGGGCCGCCAGGGACAAAGAAACTGGCGAGCAACACCACTACCGCCAGCAGATAGAACCAGTAACTGAGCATGTTGACATAGGGGAAGACCATGTCACGGGCGCCCACCATCAACGGGATCAGATAGTTGCCAAAGCCCCCCAGAAACAAGGCCGTCAGCAAGTAGATGACCATGATCATGCCGTGCATGGTCATCGCCTGGTAGTAAGTACTGGCATCCATGAATGCCAAACTGCCGGGGAAACCTATCTGCATGCGCATCAAGCCGGACAACACCACGGCGATAAGCCCCACGAACAGCGCCGTCAAGGAGTACTGAACGGCGATGACCTTGTGGTCCTGACTCCAGATGTACTTGGTCAGGAAACTCTTGGGTTCGTGCAGTGCTTCTGTTTCGGCTTGCTCCGCATAGGCCATCACGTCATCCTCCTGTCGAAGTTTCAGTGCATTCCTGGCTGTTTACGGCTACTTCCCTGATTGCGCCTTGCTCGCGTCTGCATTGGCTTTGGATTTGATAAAGGCGATCAGCGCGTCCAAGTCCTTGTCGCTCGGTTTCAAGGCCGGCATGACGGCCGCATAGCCCTTGACGATTTTGCCACCGGGATCAAGAACCGATTCTTTCAGATAGCCCTCATCGGCCTTTACGCTCGTACCGTCGGCCAGGGTGACTGTCGAGCCATACAGGCCCTGCCAGGTGGGGCCGACGCCCTTGTTGCCATCGACACTGTGACAGGCCAGGCAGCCGAGCGATTGGGCCAGCTGTTGTCCCTGCGCCACCAGGTCCTCGCCAGGACCCGACGCTTGCGGCGCAACGCCCAGTGACTTGATCAGGGCGATGACAGAAGCCATTTCATCGTCCTTGAGAGTATAGGCCACCATCACCGGCGGGTAGCCCTGTACCAGACGGGCCTGGGGCTTGAGGATCGACTCTTTCAGGTAAGCCTCATCGACCAGCGCAGTGGTGCCGTCGGCAAACTGTTCAGTGCGACCGTAGAGCCCCTTCCATCCCGGGCCGAGACGGGCACTGCCATCCTGGCTATGGCAGGCACTGCAGCCGTATTGTTCGACCAACTGGCGACCTTTTTCCAGCACGCTGTCCTGACCGGGTTTGGCAGCGGTGGCCAATGTCTGCGCAAAAGTCGGCTGGCCGCTCAGCCATTGATCGAAGGCGCCCTGCTCTTCCACGATCATCTGGCCGCGCATGTTGAAATGGCCTACGCCACAAAACTCGGCGCACAGGACTTCATATTTCCCGGTTTTAGTGGGGGTAAACCAAAAGTACGAGACCATCCCGGGCACCATGTCCATCTTGCTGCGGATTTGCGGGATATAGAAGTTATGCAACACATCTTTGGAACGCAGTAAAACTTTCACCGGTTTATTAAGCGGAAGTCTGATTTCATTATTCTTTATAAGTACATCGTCCTGTCCGGCGGGATCCTTGGGATCAACTCCGAGGGGATTGGCGGCATCGACAAACTTGATATCCGACTTGCCCAACTTCCCGTCCTGGCCCGGAAAACGATAGGTCCACTGCCATTGCTGGGCGACCACTTCAAGTTCATAAGCCTCTTTCGGCACCCGGATGAAATCGTTGTAGACCACCAGGCCTGGCGCCAACATGGCGGCGATACCAATCGAGGTCACGACAATCAACCAGAACTCCAGCTTTTTGCTTTCTGGCTGGTAGTGCGCCCTGGCACCTTCCTTATGGCGAAAGCGCATTATGGCGACTGCCATGAACACCGTAATGGCGATGAAAAATATTCCGCTGATGATCAGGGTAATGAACAGTGTGGTGTCTATCGATCCCCAGTTGGAAGCGGGCGGTGCTGCATGCCAGGGCGCTAGTACATGAAAGAGCACTGAGGCAATAACGATTAGAATCAAGATAATTGCTATCGCCATTTTCTCTTCATCCTATTGCTGTTGCTCACAGGCCTCGCGCAAGCATCGCCACTGACGTCCAGACAGGGCCGGCAACTACCACTCAAGGTGGCAAAGCCAGTGAAAAGTATAGGTCGGCAAGCGAGACCCGGCAGGCGGCTATACTCAATGGCACGCCAGCATCCCCGATGGAGGTTTCGTCATGAGTAACCTGACGCTCGAAGGCAGGTGCAAACCCAACCCCAACCAACCATCCGACCCGATAGGCGAGATCCATTTTTACGTCGACGGTCCTCTACATCTACGCCTGGAGGAAGCGGAAGAACGCCTGCAGAAGAACCCTGCGCTGAAAGAAGTCATGGTCGATGTCGACATGGACACATTGAACCTGGTCTTGCCAGAGGGTTACGGCCCCTTGTCCGACTGTAAGATGCGCGTCTATCTGCACTACGAACGTGGTCAGTTCCATCTGGTCGGACACCGGGCGAGTGATGGCAGCCTGATCTATTCCAACGTGGTCCTGATTGATCAGTTGATCGATTGAAACGGCGGATTTGAAGGGATCAAGACTTGGGGTCGTCGTCCTTCCAGGGCGCCGACAGGTAACGCGTGCGGTTGAAGGTTTCCAGCCATTCCGGGCAGAACACCACCAGCGCGCTGACCACCATGCCGTTGATGAACGCCTCTGGAAAAATGAGCAGCCACAGGTAGCCGATGAAGTCTTCGAGCCAGTAAGGCATGGCAAACCGCTCGTCGTACCACAACAATGTCAGCGACAGCACCAGGCACAGCAACGCTGTAAGGGCTGCAGCGAAGAAACCGGAAACGAAGATGTACACGAAGGGATTTCGTGGCTGCGCGCGCTCCACCAGAATCGCACAGCATTCGGTGATCAACACCGGCAACAAAATGAACAGCGCGCCATTGACCCCCATGGCCACAAAATCCTGACGGCCCAGCAGCACCAGCCCAGTTTGCGCCACCAGTCCACCGACGATCGCCAGCGGCCAGTCGAGCAACAGCGTCACCGCGGTCATGCCAATGAAGTGATAGGACACACCGGTATCGAAATCCCGCCGCACCAGCCACAGCGCGAACAGCGCGAACACCGTGCCGAACAGCAAATGCTGGCGACGGCTGTCGCTGAACAGCTCGACCCAGGACACCCGCGCAACGGCCCAGATCAGCACTGGCACATAGATCAGCCACCCCACCGTTAGGGTTGCGGGTGACAGCAACTCGGCGCCGATCATGACGGGGCACACTCCATTGTCTTGCCGATAGAGAACAGGCCTTCAGTCTACACCGCCCGCTGCTGGCCCCTCGACTTCAAGCCCAATGCCGGGGATCGTTGATCACCGCTTCATGCTCGGCGAACAACCTGGGCAGTTCGGTCTTGAGAAAATCTACCCAGGTGCGGACCTTGGCATCGAGAAAGCGCCGCGACGGATACAGCGCATACACATTACGCTGACGAGGCCGATAGTCCGGTAGCAAACGCATCAAGGTGCCGTCGCTCAAGGAACGCGTGGCGGTGTAGAACGGAATCAGGCTGATGCCCATGCCGGCCTCCGACGCCTTGACCATCGACTCGGCGACATTGCACTGAAAAGTCCTGGACGGGCTGACCGCGTGCTCGCCCTCCTCGTCCTGAAACAGCCACTGATCGCTGTACAAGGGGTCGAGCATGCGCAAGCACTGATGATCGTCCAGCGCCCGCGGATGGTCCGGCACACCCCGGCGTTGCAGGTATTGCGGGGAAGCACAGGGCACGCTGTAAAACTGCCCGACGACCTGGGCGACCAATTGCGAATCGGCCAGTTCCTGGGCCGTCGAGATCACCACGTCGTGGCCTTCCTCAAGCGGATCGGGATTGCGCTGCGACAGGGTCAGCTCAATCACCACATCGGGATAAAGCTCGCTGTAGCGGGCAATCAACGGCGTGATCAGCACCCCCATGCCGTTCATGCTGTGCACCCGCAACCGTCCACTTGGCTTGAGATGCGCACCGCGAGCCTCCGCGGTCGCCTCCTCCATCTCGTCGAGTATCAGCCGACTGCGCAGCAGGAATCGTTCACCGGCCTCGGTCAGGCTCAAGCGCCGCGTGGTGCGCTGCAGCAGGCGGGCTTGCACATGCTGCTCCAGGTCCGCGACCAGGCGCGAGACTTGCGCGGTGGACAATTGCAGCGCGTCGGCGGCGGCGGTGAAACTTGCGCAGTCCACGACACGGACGAACACGCGCAAGTTGTTAAGCAAATCCATAAGCCTCCCTCGGCCGCTGACTGTTACGTTTCATGTAAGGCTTTATCAGGCGTTCGCCCCTTTATCCAGCGGTGGCAAAGACTAGACTTTACCCATCGAATCCACATGGAGCTCGCCATAATGAAAACCTTGATCAGCCTGTTTCTGACCCTCGTCGCCACCTCGGCCATGGCCGCTGAAAACGAGCCCCTCGCGGTCCTGTACAACCCGGCCCAGCCGCTGGACATCGCCAAGGTGGTTTCCGTGTCGAACACCGCCACCGCGTGCGGCGTTGTACCAGCGACCATGGTCTATGTCGACCATCAGGGCCAGACCCGCCGCGTGACCTACAACGTCATCGGTGATTGCACCAGCAGCCTGTGATCCGCCCTGGCACTCAGAGCAGCGTCCAGGTGTAACTCAGGATCAGCCGGTTTTCATCGATATCACTGCGGTAGTTGGACCGCGCCATCGCATTGCGCACACGGATACCGAGGCCTTTGAGGCTGCCGCTCTGCAGCACATAGCCGATATCCAGGTCACGCTCACGGTCCTTGCCCTCATACCCCTTGCCGGTATCGACATTGTTGCCGCTGATGTAGCGCACAGTGCTGGTCAACCCCGGTACTCCCAGGGCCGCAAAGTCATAGTCGTAACGTGCCTGCCAGGAGCGTTCATCGGTGAAGGCGAACTCATAGGTCGGCACTTCGTTGCCAAGCGGTGAGATGTTGGCAAACACCCGCGGGAAGGCACTGTCGCCGAACATGCCCTGATAGCCGAGATAAAATGTGTGACCGCCACGCTTGGCCGACAGCAGCGAAAAGAACGCCTGGTTGTCGATGTTACCCAGCAGTTTTTTGCCGTCCTCGCGCGAATCGAAGTAGCCGAGGTTGGCCCCCAATACCCAGTCACCCATCGGCTGGCTGTGCTTGAGCCCCAGGAAGCGCTGGTTGTAGATGTCTTCCAGTTGCCCGTACCAGGCGCTGACCGAGCTGCGTTTATCGTTCAAGACGTAATCGGCCCCGGCAAAATTGAAGCCGTCACTGCTGACCTGACGTTGCGGTACGTGACCGAGCATGGCCTGCATTTTTTCATCGCCGGCCTCGTTGCGCAGGCTGGTGGAATTCAAATGCCCGCCCTGCAGCGTCAGGCCATTGATCTCGCTGGAGCTGATGCTTGCACCCTGATAGCTGGGCGGTAGCAGTCGGATATCGCTGAACACCAGCACCGGCAGGTTGGGTTGCAACTCCCCCACTTTCAGTTCGGTTTTGGAGTAGCGCATCTTCAAGGCGCCCTCCAGACGGCTGTAATCGTTCGCCGCACGCCCGTCATCCTGCACCGGCAGCAAACCGGTATTGACCCGATCCGGGCTGCTGTCGAGCTTGAGCCCGAGCAGGCCGATAACATCCACGCCGAACCCGACGGTGCCCTGGGTATAACCCGATTTGACGTTGAGGATGAATCCCTGCGCCCACTCTTCGGCCTTCGATTGCTGATTGGCCCCGACGATGTCGGAATAGTCGCGGCTGAAGTAGTAATTGCGTGCCTGCAAGGTGGCTGTGGTGTCTTCGATGAAACCGCCCTCGGCGGCCATCGCGCCGGTGGAGAAACCCGAGACGACAGCCATGGACAACACTGAACCGGTTGTTGGAAGAATCTGTTTCATCGTTTTTTCTCTTATTTTTATTGATCGACAGGTAGAAGTGCCTTGGCCGCAGCGCTTTCGCGGCTTGGGGTGGAGCGACGGCTGCTCAACATCAAATGGGTGACCATGCCGAAAATCAGTCCCCAAAAAGCCGCGGACAACCCAAACAGCGACATGCCCGAGGCGGTGGTGAGAAAGGTCACCAGCGCGGCTTCGCGATCGCTTGGCACCGCCATCGCGCCCGCCAGTGCTCCGGCAATCGCAGCGAACAGCGCCAACCCGGCGAGGGCCGCGATCAGCTCCTTGGGGAATGCGGTAAACAGAGAGACCAGGGTGGCGCCGAAGATCCCCAGCACCAGGTAGCACAGGCCACCCACCACCCCGGCCACATAACGCTTGCCGGGGTCTTCATGGGCCTCTCGGCCGGTGCAAATGGCCGCGGTAATCGCCGCCAGGTTCAGCCCGTGGCAACCGAACGGCGCCAACAGGGCCGTGCCCAAAGCGCTGCTGGCGATGATCGGGCCCGATGGCGTGGCGTAGCCGCTGGCGCGCAACACTGCCATGCCAGGAACGAATTGGCCGGTGAGCGCCACCATCACCAGTGGCAAGGCGATGTTCAGCGTTGCGCTGAGGCTGAACGCCGGGGTGATCCACACCGGCGTGGCCAAACCGATGACCAGCGCCTCGCGATGCAGATCACCGGCGAGCAACGCCATCGAGCAGCCCACCAGCAGCACCATCAGTACTGCATAACGCGGCATCAGCCGTTTGCAGACCAGGTACGTGGCAAACATCGCCAGCACCAGCAACGGCTTGCCCTGCAACGAGACGAACAGCCCGGTGCCGAAGCTGAACAGAATCCCTCCCAGCATCGCCGCCGCCACCGCTGCCGGCAGCTTGCCGATGATCCGGTCAAACGCCCCCGACACCCCGACCAGGAAAATGATCAGGCTGCTGACCAGATAGGCACCCACCGCTTCCGGCAGGGAGATCCCTGGCAACAACGCCACCAGCAACGCCGAACCGGGCGCCGACCACGCGATGATCACCGGCACGCGGTAGCGCAAACTCAGGCCGATGCCGAGCACGGCGCTGCCGATGGAAATCGCCCAGACCCACGATGACAGCACTTCTCGTGACAGGTGTGCAGCCTCGGCGGCCTGGAAAATGATTACCAGGGGACCTGCGTAGGAAATCACCGTGGCGATGAATCCGGCGACGGCCGCCGACAGGGAAAAGTCGCGCATCAAGGTCTTCATGAAGCCTCGCCGACAGCTCCGCCAGACGCACCCTGTTGCGCGCCTGCTAGTGATTGTCGGGCACTGCGCCGACTGCTGATGGCGAACACCGTCATGGCGATGGCGGCAATCGCACCAGGCAAGGCAAACGCCATGAAATTCAGTTGCAGCGGCAGGCTGATCCCGAGCAAGGCACCACCCAGCAATGGCCCGACGATCGCACCATTGCGCCCGATGCCCGAAGCCCAGCCAAGACCGGTGGATCGAATGTTCATGGAGTAGAACTGCGCGGCGCAGGCGTACAGCAGAATCTGCGAGCCGATGGTGGTGGCGCCAGCGATGGCGATCAGCAGGTACAGCACCGGCATCGGGCTGTTGAAGCCCAACAGGGTGATCGACACTGCCGCCATGGCGAAGAACACCGACAGCACGCGCGGCAGGTTGAGCTTGTCACCCAGTACGCCGCCGCCGACTGCACCGAAGATCGCACCGAAATTCAGCACCAGCAGGAACGACAGGCTCGAACCCAGGCTGTAACCGGCGTTGGCCATCAGTTTCGGCAGCCAGGAACTCAAGGCGTAGACCATCAGCAGGCAGCAGAAAAACGCCAGCCACAGCATCAGCGTGCGCAGCGCACGGCCCTCGCGGAACAACTGCAACACCGGGGTGCCCGTGCCCTTCACTTCAATCATGTGCAACTGGTCATCGGATTGCGCGACGTAGGCCGGGTCGATCCGCTGGAGAATCTTGCGAGCTTCGTCATTGCGCCCCTGGCGCAGCATGAACCCCACCGACTCGGGCAGGAAATACATGATCAGCGGCAACAGCAGCAACGGCAGGATTGCCACGTAGAACACCGACTGCCAGCCGAAGCTTGGGATCAGCACGATGCCCAGCCCGGCGGACAGCATGCCGCCCACCGAGTAGCCGCTGAACATGATCGCCACCAGGGTGCTGCGGATCTTTTTCGGCGCGTATTCGTTCATCAACGCCACGACATTGGGCATCACGCCACCAATGCCCAGGCCGGCAATGAAGCGGCAGATACCAAACTCCGTGGGGTTTCGGGCAAACCCGTTAAGCACGGTGAAACCGCTGAAAAGGATCACGCAGATCGTGATGGCTTTCTTGCGGCCGATCCTGTCCGACAGCGGGCCGAAGAACAGTGCGCCGAACATCATGCCAAACAATGCATAACTGCCCAGTGCACCCGCTTGCAGGGGACTGAGCCCCCACTCCTTCATCAACATCGGCAGAACCACGCCGTAGATCACCAGATCGTAACCGTCGAAGATGATGATCAGGGCACACCAGAACAGCACCATCCAGTGAAAGCGGTTGAAGCGAGCCTTGTCGATAACCTCGTGTACGTCGATTTTGCGCATGGCGTTCATCTCTTGTTGTTTTTCTTTTAAGAGCATCGGGAATACGGCTTACGTCCGTACAGCCGATGCTAGAGGCCTCTGGCGCAGGTCAATATCCGCATCACGCAGATCGCTATCCGTTTTGTGCAGAGGCGTAATGAGGTGTTGCAGGCGGGAATTTCGCAGCGGTATTTGCCCCCGTGCGACAAACTGTTTTCTTTGCGATCAGATTTGAGCGCTAAGCTTGGGCCTATGGATGACTCAGATTACTTACGCCTGCTGACCATTGCGGCCGAGCAAGCCAACGCGTTCCTGTCCAATGCCCGCAAATGGGAGCGAGAGCGTTGGGTCTGCCAGCGCCTGCTGCAAGGCCTGAACATTCCCTACCGCGCCGACGAATTCGCCCCGGCCGGGGAGCCGCCGGACGTGTTGTTTCGCGACGCCAGTTTCGAGGTGTTCTTCGTCCTCGACGAGGGCCGACGCCTCAATGATGAATGGCGCGACGAACTGCAACGGCGGCGCAGCGCGTTCTCCCTGAGCCAGCTGGTAAGGCGCGAGGCCAAGCCCCGGCGCATACCGGCCAACGAGTTCCTGCTGCGGCTGGCGCCGACCTTGCGCAAAAAAGCGCACAACTACAAAGAACGCGGCATGGACCTGGGCGAGCTGGACATCATTGCCTTCGCCAGCCTCAAGCGCGAAGTGCTGGACCTCAACAGTCATTTCCCGCCGCCCACCGAATACCTGCGCCAGGGCTGGCGCTCGTTGTCGCTGGTGGGTCCGACCTTCGCCCGCGTGTTGTTCGCACATCCCGATGCGCCGGATTTCCTGCGCAGCAACCTGGGCCGCAGCATCGTGTTCGACGTCGGGATCAGCTTGTGAGCCCATTGCAGGAACTGATTGCCGAAGTGCCGCAGATCGGCCGCGTACGCTGGATCGGCGTGCGTCCGGAACGTCATGTACCGATGATCGAACTGGATGCCGTGGAAGCGCGACTGGAGGCCGGCTTGACCGGTGATCGCGCCCGCCCCGGGGTACGCAATGCGCGGCAGGTGACGTTGATCCAGTGGGAGCATCTGGCGGTGATCAGCTCGCTCATGGGCCGCCCGGACGATCAACCGGTCAAGCCCGGAGATCTGCGGCGCAATCTCGTTATCAGTGGCATCAACCTGTTCAGCCTCAAGGGCCGGCGCTTCCGCATCGGCCAGGCGATTTTCGAAACCACCGGCTGGTGCCAGCCCTGCGCACGCCTGCAACACAACCTGGGCCCCGGGACCTTTCAGGCTGTGCGCGGACATGGCGGAATCACCGCCCGGGTGTTACAAAGTGGGATCATTCGACTGGACGACAAGGTGAGCGTCGAGCCCATTCCGGACAGCGGCTATGCTCCGTTCAACGTTCGTTGAGTCTGCCTGTAGCTTCTTCACCTTCAGCAACGTCTACTGACGAGGCCTTTATGACCAGCCGCCTGAACCCCGAAGACCAAAAGCATGTCGAAGCCTATCTGCAACTGTCCCAACACCGAGTCGAGCGCCGGCCTTTCCGGCCGTGGATGCTCCTGGTGCTGGTATTGGCAGTGACCATTGGTCTGGGCCTGCTGAGCCGACTTATCAGTTACCTGACGCTATGAGCTGCCTGGCGCTCGCTTGGGTAACCACACCGATTTTCTTTAGCCTTGTGAGTTATCCCCATGTCCCATCGTATTGTAATTGTCGGCGGCGGCGCCGGCGGTCTGGAGTTGGCTACCCGTCTGGGTAAGACTCTGGGCAAGCGCGGCACGGCCAGCGTGATGCTGGTCGACGCGAACCTGACCCACATCTGGAAACCGCTGTTGCACGAAGTCGCGGCCGGGTCGCTGAACTCATCCGAAGACGAACTCAACTATGTGGCCCAGGCAAAATGGAACCACTTCCAGTTCCAGCTGGGGCGCATGAGCGGGCTTGATCGCGCCAATAAAAAAATCCAGCTGGCCGCCACCTACGATGAAGCCGGGCTGGAACTGGTGCCCGCCCGGGAAGTGCCTTACGACTCACTGGTGATCTCCGTCGGCAGCACCACCAACGATTTCGGCACCCTGGGCGCGGCGCAGCACTGCCTGTTCCTGGATACCCGCAAGCAGGCCGAGCGCTTCCATCAGCAATTGCTCAACCACTACCTGCGCGCTCATGCGGGGCAGACCGACAAGGTCGAGCAGATCAGCGTCGCCATCGTCGGTGCCGGTGCCACCGGGGTCGAACTGGCCGCCGAACTGCATAACGCCGCCCATGAACTGGCGGCCTATGGCCTGGATCGGATCAAACCGGAAAACATGCACATCACCCTGATCGAAGCCGGGCCTCGCGTGCTGCCCGCCCTGCCGGAACGGATCGGCGGGCCGGTGCACAAGACCCTGGAAAAACTCGGGGTCAACGTCATGACCAACGCCGCCGTCAGCGAAGTGACGACCGACAGCCTGATCACCGCGGATGGCAAGGTGATCAACGCCAGCCTGAAAGTCTGGGCCGCCGGGATCCGTGCGCCAGGGTTCCTCAAGGACATCGATGGCCTGGAAACCAACCGCATCAATCAACTGCAGGTGCTGCCGACCCTGCAAACCACCCGTGACGAGAACATTTTCGCCTTCGGTGACTGTGCGGCTTGCCCGCAACCGGGCACTGATCGCAATGTGCCGCCCCGCGCCCAGGCAGCGCATCAACAAGCTTCGTTGCTGGCCAAATCGCTGAAACTGCGGATCGAAGGCAAGCCTCTGCCTACGTACAAGTACACCGACTACGGGTCGCTGATCTCGCTGTCGCGTTTTTCGGCTGTGGGTAACTTGATGGGTAACCTGACCGGTAGCGTGATGCTGGAGGGCTGGCTGGCGCGGATGTTCTACGTGTCGCTGTACCGCATGCACCAGATGGCGCTGTACGGGCCGTTCCGCACGGCGATGCTGATGCTGGGCAGCAAGATCGGACGCGGGACCGAGCCGCGCCTGAAGCTGCACTAAGTTCTTTAGCGCCTTCCAGGGCCTCTTCGCTGGCAAGCCAGCTCCTACAAGTCCGATGCGGTCCTGTAGGAGCTGGCTTGCCAGCGAAGCTTCACATGGGCTACACAAAAAATCCGGACAAAAAAAATCCCCGTATCTTTCGATACGAGGATTTTTAGTATGGTCGGGGTAAGGGGATTCGAACTCCTGACATCCTGCTCCCAAAGCAGGCGCGCTACCGGACTGCGCTATACCCCGGTAAAAAAAAGGCACCTTTGAAAGGCGCCTTCTGCGAACAGAGCTTTTGGCGTCTGATCTTAAGATTCGATTCCAGCGCTAACTGGTTTCAAAAATGGTGGGTCGTGTGGGATTCGAACCTACGACCAATTGGTTAAAAGCCAACTGCTCTACCAACTGAGCTAACGACCCAAAAATGGTCGGGGTAAGGGGATTCGAACTCCTGACATCCTGCTCCCAAAGCAGGCGCGCTACCGGACTGCGCTATACCCCGGTTTGAAATTGGCTCCGTGACCAGGACTCGAACCTGGGACCCAATGATTAACAGTCATTTGCTCTACCGACTGAGCTATCACGGAACTATACATTTCAATTTACAACTTTGTAGCTTTACTGCGTTCTCTTCGACCCGTTCGCATCGCTGCGTTCGTGTGTCTGAGGCGCGCTATTCTACAATCTTCAGCACCTCTGTCAACCCCCTAATTTGCATTCAAGTTAATGATTTGCAACTTATTTTAGATTTCCGCTTGGAGCAGAAACCCTGGCGGGTGACTTACTGCGGGGCGCACTTTACAAGCCTTTTCCTTAGAGTTCAACAGCCTGAATGAAAAAAAGGCCTCGCAATGCGAGGCCTTTTCGATTTTGCTGCCGTTAGGGGTCAGACGAAGACGATTTCGTCGTTCTCCACCACGCCATGGGCCGTGTCGCCCGGCATGAATCGACCCGAAAGGATCAACTGCGCCAGCGGGTTCTCGATCCAGCGCTGGATCGCTCGTTTGAGCGGCCGTGCGCCGTACACCGGGTCGTAACCGACCGCGATCAGCTTGTCCATGGCCTCCGGGCTCAGTTCCAGCTTCAGCTCTCGCTCGGTCAGGCGACTGCGCAGGCGACCCAGCTGGATCTCGGTGATACCGGCGATCTGATCCCGCGCCAAAGGCTCGAAGATCACCACTTCATCGACCCGGTTGATGAACTCCGGCCGGAAGTGGCTGGAAATCGCATCCATCACCGCTGCACGCTGCCCCTCACGATCCCCCACCAGCTCCTGGATCTGCACCGAGCCCAGGTTGGACGTCATGACGATCACGGTGTTCTTGAAGTCCACCGTACGGCCATGGCTGTCGGTCAGGCGACCATCTTCCAGCACCTGGAGCAAAACGTTGAACACGTCCGGGTGCGCCTTCTCGACTTCGTCCATGAGGATCACCGAGTAAGGCTTGCGCCGCACCGCCTCGGTCAGGTAACCGCCCTCTTCATAACCGACGTAGCCCGGTGGCGCACCGATCAGGCGAGCCACGGAATGTTTCTCCATGAACTCGGACATGTCGATCCGCACCATCGCCTCTTCAGTATCGAAGAGGAATTCCGCCAGCGCCTTGCACAGTTCGGTTTTACCGACACCGGTCGGGCCGAGGAACATGAACGAGCCGCTCGGGCGATTAGGGTCGGACAACCCGGCGCGGGAGCGCCGTACCGCGTTGGAAACGGCCACCACCGCTTCATCCTGGCCGATCACACGCTGGTGCAACAGGCTTTCCATCTTCATCAGTTTTTCGCGCTCACCCTCGAGCATTTTCGACACGGGAATGCCGGTCCATTTCGACACGACTTCGGCGATTTCCTCTTCAGTCACCTTGCTGCGCAGCAACTGGTTTTCGGGCTTGCCATGTTGGTCGACCATTTGCAGGCTGCGCTCCAGGTCCGGGATCACCCCGTACTGCAACTCGGCCATGCGGCTCAGGTCGCCTTTGCGGCGAGCGCTTTCCAGCTCCTGCCTAGACTGTTCGATCTTCTGCTGGATCTGCGCCGAACCCTGTACCTCGGCTTTTTCCGAGTTCCAGATTTCTTCGAGATCCGAGTACTCACGCTCCAGGCGAGCGATTTCTTCCTGGAGTTTTTCCAGACGCTTGATTGCTGCTTCGTCGCTTTCTTTCTTCAGCGCCTGGGATTCCACCTTCAGCTGAATCAGGCGACGCTCCAGGCGGTCCAGCACTTCCGGTTTGGAGTCGATCTCCATGCGGATACGGCTGGCGGCCTCGTCGATCAGGTCGATGGCCTTGTCCGGCAATTGCCGGTCAGTGATATAGCGATGGCTGAGCTTGGCCGCCGCAATGATCGCGCCATCGGTGATCGCCACCTTGTGGTGAACCTCGTAGCGCTCTTTCAGGCCACGCAGGATGGCGATGGTGTCTTCTTCACTCGGCTCGTCCACCAGCACTTTCTGGAAGCGTCGCTCCAGGGCGGCGTCCTTCTCTATGTATTGGCGGTACTCGTTGAGCGTGGTCGCACCAACGCAATGCAGCTCACCACGGGCCAGGGCCGGCTTGAGCATATTGCCCGCATCCATCGAGCCCTCGCCTTTACCGGCGCCGACCATGGTGTGCAGTTCGTCGATGAACAGAATGATCTGCCCTTCCTGCTTCGACAGCTCATTGAGCAGGGCTTTGAGGCGCTCTTCGAACTCGCCGCGATACTTGGCACCGGCAATCAATGCCCCCATGTCCAGGGACAGCAGGCGCTTGCCCTTGAGACCATCGGGCACTTCGCCATTAATGATGCGCTGTGCCAGGCCTTCGGCGATGGCGGTTTTACCGACGCCAGGTTCACCGATCAGCACCGGGTTGTTCTTGGTGCGACGTTGCAGCACCTGGATCGTGCGGCGAATTTCATCGTCACGGCCGATCACCGGATCGAGCTTGCCGTCTTCGGCACGCTTGGTCAGGTCGACGGTGTATTTGTCCAGGGCCTGGCGCGCTTCCTCGTGGTTAGGGTCATTGACTGCCTCACCACCGCGCAGGTTGTTGATCGCGTTTTCCAGGGCTTTCTTGCTCACGCCCTGGCCGAGCAACAGCTTGCCGAGCTTGCTGTTCTCGTCCATGGCGGCGAGCAGCACCAGCTCACTGGAAATGAACTGGTCGCCCTTCTGCTGGGCCAGGCGATCGGCCTGATTGAGCAGGCGCGCCAGATCCTGCGACATATTCACGTCGCCGGTCGGATTCTGGATTTTTGGCAGCTGGTCGAGCTCTTTGGTCAGCTCTTTACGCAGGCTGTTGACGTCGAAGCCCACCTGCATCAGCAGGGGCTTGATCGAGCCGCCCTGTTGTTCGAGCAGGGCTTGCATCAAATGCGCCGGTTCAATGGCCGGATGATCGAGACCGACGGCCAGGGATTGGGCATCGGACAACGCTAACTGCAATTTGCTGGTTAAACGGTCTATACGCATGGGTCACCTTCCTTTTGAGCAGGCCGGACCTATAAAACATCCTGAATGAAGAAACCTGCCAGATACCACCTTAGATGCGGTCGATTCTGGGAGTTTCAAGCGTCGAGGCGTTGATGCAGGTCAGGCAAGTCTAGCGTTCAAGCCAGATCAGGGAGGCAAAGCGGCCAGTGCGCGACGCACGGCGATAAGAGAAGAAGCGCGGATCGGTCACAGTACAGAAACCGCCACCGTAGACAGCCGTTACACCACGAGCAGCCAGGCGCAAACGCGCCAGCGTATAGATGTCGGCCATGAACTTGCCGGCGTTTTGACTTGGCACGAATGCCTGGGCGGCTTCGGGCAGTTGCTCGACGAAGGTTTCGCGCACTTCCGGGCCGACTTCAAACGCTTGCGGGCCAATCGCCGGGCCAAGCCAGACCATCACATCGGCAGGTGGCACGGCCAGGCTGTCGAGGGTGGCTTCCAGCACACCCGCCGCCAACCCGCGCCAACCGGCATGGGCCGCTGCAACGCGAGTGCCGGCACGGTCGCAAAACAGCGCGGGCAGGCAATCGGCGGTCATTGCCGCGCAGGCGATGCCGGGGGTCGCCGTCCAGCTGGCATCGGCAGTCACCACCCGGCTCGGGTCCGCATCCGCCACGACAATGCCGTGGACCTGCTGCAGCCAGGCCGGCTGAATGGAGAAGTATTCGGTAAGGCGACGGCGGTTTTCGGCAACAGCTTCAGGGCTGTCGTCAACGTGATCGCCAAGATTGAGGCTGTCGAACGGCGCCACACTGACGCCGCCCGCACGGGTGGTGACACAGGCTTTGACCCCGGCCGGCGCGGGCCAGTCAGGAATCAGCCAGTCACTCATCCAACAAACGCCTCGCGGTCTTGCTTGAGCAGGGTCAGCAACCAGACGAAATCTTCCGGCAGCGGCGACTCCCAGCTCATGCGAACACCGGTCGTCGGGTGATCCAGCTCCAGGAACCGCGCATGCAGCGCCTGGCGCGGGAAGTTCTTCAGCGACTCGACCATGGTCGGGTTGGCTGCCGGCGGAATCCGGAAACGACCGCCATAGGCAGGGTCTCCGACCAACGGGAAGTTGATGTGCGCCATGTGCACGCGAATCTGGTGCGTACGACCGGTTTCGAGCTTCACCCGCACGTGGGTGTGGGAGCGGAAACGCTCGAGCACGCGGTAATGGCTGACGGCCTGCTTGCCACCTTCCATCACGGCCATGCGCTGGCGTTGTTGGCCATGACGACCGATGGGCGCGTTGATCTTGCCGCCCGCCGTCACCACGCCGATCACGATGCACTCGTAGATCCGGCTAACGCTGCGGCTCTGCAACTGTGTCACCAGCTGCGTCTGCGCCTGGATGGTCTTGGCCACCACCATCAGGCCGGTGGTGTCCTTGTCCAGGCGATGCACGATCCCGGCGCGGGGCACATTGATGATGTCCGGCACGTGGTGCAGCAAGGCGTTGAGCAAGGTGCCATCAGCGTGGCCAGCAGCCGGGTGGACCACCAGGCCCGCAGGCTTGTTGATCACCAGGATGTCGTCGTCTTCATAGACGATGTCCAGGGCGATGTCTTGAGCGACCCATTCGCCCTGAGCTTCCTGCTCGGCAGTGAGTTCAAGAATGGCGCCACCGTGAACGATGTCTCGCGGGCGGACAACCGCCCCATCCACAGTCAGGCGGCCGTCTTTGATCCAGGCGGAAAGGCGCGAGCGCGAGTGCTCAGCGAATAGTTGTGCGGCGACTTGATCGAGGCGTTGGCCGCCCAATTCGGACGGCACCTCTGCGCGAAGTTCAATTTTATCGGACATGCTCGGACTGGGCGTCGGCACAGCCTTTGGTTTCGGCTGCGCGCTTGTGGTTAAATACGGCGTCTTTTGCCCCGAGGCTATTCAACGGGGCGCTCATCATAACAGGACGGCCTCGCCCAAGACAGCGGCCGTCATAGGGACGCAAGCCGCCATGCAAGTGAAACACCTGCTGCTGATCGCCATCCTCGCATTGACCGCTGCTTGCTCTTCGAAGGAAGTCGTAGACGAAAACCTGAGCGAAGTCGAGTTGTACCAACAGGCTCAAGCCGATCTGGACAATAATAGCTACACCAGCGCCACTGCCAAGCTGAAGGCTCTGGAATCGCGCTATCCGTTCGGCCGTTATGCCGATCAGGCTCAACTGGAACTGATCTACGCCAACTATAAGAACGCCGAACCGGAAGCTGCCAAGGCGGCTGCCGAGCGCTTCATCCGCTTGCACCCACAGCACCCGAACGTCGATTACGCCTACTACCTCAAGGGCCTGACTTCTTTCGACCAGGACGTTGGCCTGCTCTCGCGTTTCCTGCCGCTGGACATGACCAAGCGTGACCCGGGCGCCGCGCGCGACTCCTACAACGAGTTCGCCCAGCTGACCAGCCGCTTCCCCAACAGCCGTTACGCGCCGGACGCCAAGCAGCGCATGATCTACCTGCGCAACCTGCTGGCAGCCTACGAAATCCACGTGGCCGACTACTACCTGACCCGCCAGGCCTACGTGGCCGCCGCGAACCGTGGCCGTTACGTGGTGGAAAACTTCCAGGAAACCCCTGCTGTCGGCGACGGCCTGGCAGTGATGACCGAGTCCTACCAGCGCCTGCACCTGGACGACCTGGCGGCCACCAGCCTCGAAACCCTGAAGCTCAACTACCCGAACCACCCAAGCCTGGTGGACGGTCAGTTCGTGCCATCGGTTGCCGAAGCCGACAACCGTTCGTGGCTGAGCAAGGCCACCTTGGGCCTGATCGAATCCCGTCCGCCGCTGCCACCGGGAGAAACCCGCGCCAACCAGGACGTGCAGAAGCAATTCCAGGACGCCAAGGACGCGATTCCGAACGAGCTCAAGCCTAAAGACAGCAGCGGCGACGTGATCGAAGAAGAGAACCACGAGGCAGAGGGCAACAACGAAGACCGCTCGTGGTTCAGCTACATGACCTTCGGCGTATTCGACTGATACGACCGGCGGTACAGGAAGGGAGACTCTCGAGTCTCCCTTTTTTATTGCGCCGTTTTTATCCAGCGCGAATACGCTGTGCGCCCGTCATGTCCTTGGCTAAACTGGCGATTCATCCGTCATAAAGCAGCTCACCATGCTTCGTTTATTATTCTGGATCGCAGTGATAGCCGCCGCTGTTTGGTTCTGGCGCAAGTTCAAGGGCCAGGCTTCCGCACCCAAGTCCTCCCCCGAACTGGAAGCGGCGCCCATGGTGCGCTGCGCCCATTGCGGCGTGCACCTGCCCCGCGACCGCGCCCTGAGACTTCAACAACAGTGGTATTGCAGCCAGGCTCACCTTGAGCAAGGCCCCGGCAAAAGTGATCGCTGAGACGTCCAGTCCCGGCGACAAACAGTCCCAGCGACTGCTGCGTCTCTATCACCTCTACCGTTTAAGCATCGGCCTCATTCTGGTGCTGCTGATTTCCAGCGACATGGACAACCGGTTGCTGACGTCCGCCAATGCCGACCTGCTGCGCGGCGGCAGCTGGTTGTACCTGGTGCTGAACATCCTGCTGGTGGTCTTCTTCGGGAACACCCGCCGCCCCGCGCAATTGTTCAGCCTGGCATTGGTCGACGTCCTGTTGCTTTGCGGGTTGTTCTACGCTGGCGGCGGTGTGGCCAGCGCCATTGGCAACTTGCTGATCGTTTCGGTGGCCATCAGCAATACCTTGTTGCGAAAACGCATCGGCCTGTTGATTGCCGCCATCAGCGCCCTTGGCATCCTGGGTTCGAGCTTCCTGCTGAATGTCAGCCATCAGGCCAGTCCCAACGATTATTTGCAGGTCGGTACCCTTGGCCTCCTGTGTTTTGCCGCCGCGCTGCTGGTGCAAGGCCTGGTCCGGCGACTGGAGGTCAGCGAAACCCTGGCGGAACAGAAAGCCAGCCAGGTCGTCGGCCTGGAAGCCCTCAATGCACTGATACTGCAACGCATGCGCACGGGCATCCTGGTGCTTGACGACCAATGGCGCGTGCAACTGGCCAATCACAGCGCCTTGTCCCTGCTGGGCTGCGAGCGCCTCGAAGGCCGTCGGATCGACGAACATGCCCCTTCCCTGGTCGAGCGCCTGCAACTGTGGATCAACAACCCGACGTTGCGCCCGCCAAGCCTGAAAATCGCCAGCAGTGGCCTTGAACTGCAGCCGAGCTTCATTGCCCTGGCCCCCAGTCCGCATCACCAGACCCTGGTCTTTCTCGAAGACCTCGCACAGATCACCCAACAGGCTCAGCAACTGAAGCTCGCCGCCCTGGGCCGCCTGACCGCCGGGATCGCCCATGAAATCCGCAATCCGCTGGGCGCCATCAGTCACGCCGCGCAGCTATTACGAGAATCAGAGGAACTGAATGCCGCGGACCGACGTCTGACGCAGATTATTCAAGACCACTCTCAGCGCATGAATCGGGTTATCGAAAACGTCCTGCAACTGTCCCGCCGCCAGCAAACCGTGACCCAACGACTCGACCTGAAGCCCTGGCTCGAACAGTTCGTGGCGGCAACCCGCGAGCAGGCGGGCGAGCAGCAGAAGATCCACCTGCACATTGCTCCCGGCGACTTCAAGACCTTGATGGACCCGAACCAGCTGGAGCAGATTCTCGACAACCTGATTCGCAATGCATGGCGCCATAGCGCCCTGAACCACCACCGGGCGCAGGTCTGGCTTGAGTTGTTCACCGATCCCGACAGCCAGCTACCCGTCCTCGAAATCCTCGACGACGGCCCTGGCGTGGCCCCGGAGCATCAAGCGCAATTGTTCGAGCCCTTCTTCACTACCAGCCACCAGGGCACTGGCCTGGGGCTTTACCTGTCCCGCGAGCTGTGCGAAAGCAACCAGGCCCGCCTGGACTTCAAGCCGCGCCAAGGCGGCGGCTGTTTTCGCATCACCTTTGCCCACGGACGCAAACAGGGTTGAACATGAGCCCACGGCAAAAAGTCCTGATCGTCGACGACGAACCGGACATCCGCGAACTCCTGGAAATCACCCTGGGTCGGATGAAACTCGACACCTACAGCGCCCGCAACGTTGGCGAGGCCCTGGCCCTGCTCCAGCGCGAAACGTTCGACCTGTGCCTGACCGACATGCGCTTGCCGGACGGCAGCGGTCTTGAGCTGGTGCAGCACATCCAGCAACGCTACCCACAAGTGCCGGTGGCCATGATCACGGCCTATGGCAACCTCGACACGGCGATCAATGCGCTGAAGGCCGGTGCGTTCGATTTCCTGACCAAACCGGTGGACCTGACCCGCCTGCGGGAACTGGTGACCAGTGCCTTGCTACTGCCCGCCCCTGGCACCGCCATCGATCGCCGCTTGCTGGGCGACTCGCCGCCCATGCGCTCTCTGCGCAAGCAGATCGACAAACTGGCCCGTAGCCAGGCACCGGTGTACATCAGCGGCGAGTCCGGCAGCGGCAAGGAACTGGTCGCCCGCCTGATTCATGAGCGAGGACCACGGGCCAGCCAGCCCTTTGTGCCGGTCAATTGCGGCGCGATTCCGACGGAGCTAATGGAAAGCGAGTTTTTCGGCCATCGAAAAGGCAGCTTCAGCGGCGCCATCGAGGACAAACCCGGTTTGTTCCAGGCGGCCCACGGCGGCACCCTGTTTCTCGACGAAGTGGCAGACCTGCCCCTGCCCATGCAAGTCAAACTGCTGCGGGCGATCCAGGAGAAAGCGGTACGCAGTGTCGGCGGGCAACAGGAGAAAGTGGTCGATGTGCGCATACTGTGCGCCACTCACAAAGACCTTGGCGCCGAAGTCGCTGCCGAACGCTTTCGCCAGGACCTGTACTACCGCCTGAACGTGATCGAGCTACGGGTTCCAGCTTTGCGCGAACGCCGTGACGACATCGAGCCGCTGGCCAGCCATGTGCTCAAGCGCCTGGCTGCAGACACTGGGCAGCCCGCGGCAAAACTCCACCCCAATGCCCTCGACGCCCTGAAAAGCTACCGTTTCCCGGGCAATGTGCGGGAGCTGGAGAACATGCTCGAACGGGCGCACACCTTGTGTGAAAACAAGCAGATCGAGGCCAGCGACCTGCGCCTGGCCGAAGGTAACTGTGCCGCCGAAGGGGGCGTGCCGGACCTCACGCAGATCGATAACCTGGAGGCGTACCTGGAAAACGTTGAGCGCCAGCTGCTTCTCCAGGCGCTGGAAGAGACCCGCTGGAACCGCACGGCGGCGGCTCAGCGGTTGAATCTGTCGTTCAGGTCGATGCGCTACAGGCTGAAGAAACTCGGTCTGGATTGAGGGCCCCTTCGCGGGCAAGCCTCGCTCCTACAGAGTTTGCGTCGACTCAAATATGCGGATCGACTAAATCCGCCCGGCCGGCGCATACGGTGCCGGATCAATGATCGGCGTCCTGCCCAACATCACATCAGCGAACAGCTGACACGAGGCCGGCGCCAGAACCAACCCGTTACGGTAGTGCCCGCAATTGAGCCACAGACCGTCAAACCCCGGCACCCGACCAATGTAGGGAATGCCCTCCGGCGAACCTGGCCGCAACCCGGCCCAATGCCCCACCACCTCGGCGTCAGCCAACGCCGGAATCAGCTCCACGGCCGAAGCCTTGAGGCTTTCGAGGGCCGATTCAGTCGGCGTCTTGTCGTAGCCTTCATGCTCCAGGGTGCTGCCAATCAGGATGTGCCCATCGCGCCGAGGAATCGCATAACGCCCTTTGGCCAGCACCATGCTCGGCAGGAAATCCGCCGCGCACTTGTAGAGGATCATCTGCCCTTTCACCGGCTCGACCGGCAACTCAAGGCCCAGGCTCCTGAGTAAATCGCCGCTCCAGGCGCCAGCGGTCAGGACCACTTGATCGCCATGGATCGCGCCCGTGGAGGTCTGCACACCAACTACTTTTTCGTCTTGCCGAATAAACCCGCTGACTTCGCATTGCTCATGAATCGTCACGTTCCCCAGCGCCTGCAATGCCGCCTTGAGCGATTTCACCAGCCGCGGGTTGCGCACGTTGGCCACGTCGGCCATGTAGATCGCGCGGGAAAAACCGCCACCGAGCACCGGCACCGCATCGTGGGCCGCCGAGATATCCACAGCCCGCAGTGGACGCCCCTCGCGCGCGGCCCAGGCCAGCGCTTCGGCTTCATCGTCCAGGTCCAGCCAGTACAAGCCTGTGGTATGCACCTCGGGATCGATCCCGGTAGCAGCGAACAAACGCTCGCCCAGCTGTGGATAAAAATCCTGGGACCAATGCGCCAGCGCGGTAACAGCGGGGCTGTAGCGCCATGGATAGAGCGGGGAAACGATGCCGCCGCCCGCCCAGGACGACTCCTGGCCGACGCTCGATCGATCCAGCAGCACCACACTCTGCACCTGGGACGCGAGATTGAATGCCGTCAGCAGGCCGATTACCCCACCACCGACGATCACCACTTGCTGTTGCCTGGTCATGTTCAGATCCAACCGTTAAATAGACAGTGGCGCAAAGAACGCCCGAAAAGGAAACTCAGCGACCCCAGCAATCCTTGGTGGTCAGGCCGGCCGCAGCATTGACCATGCTTCTGACACCGGTGTTGGTAAGAGTGAAATCACCACACTTGTCAGTGGCCATGGCGGTACCGCCCTTGCGTGTTGCCCTCAGCAGGAACGCCTGGTCGGTCAGGGTCGGCGTGATGCTGTAGTAGTCGTTGCCAGCGCTGAGGCCGGTGGCGTTGGTGTAGACGCTGGACTTCGAATAGTGGCGTTCGAGGATCTGCGCCTGTTCTGAGAGCAGACCGGCCACGTCGGTGCGGCGCCCCTTATTGAGATATTCGGTAAAGCTCGGCATAGCGATGGTCATGACGATCCCGATGATCGCAATCACGATCATGATTTCGATCAGGGTAAAACCGCGGTTGGATCTGTGCATGCCTCAACTCTCGCTTACTGTATTTGTCGCCACATGATGCGACGGCTCCCGCCGCCGCCGGATTTTTCCACCAGCGTGGAGATACCGCCACTGGAATCGTTCACGATTTTTCGCGTCGCGCCATTGACGATGGCGTTCAAGGTCGGAATCCCGCCGATAAAGACCACGCCGCTGGACAGCGTGTCGGTGCTGTCGACCACTGCGTCGCCGTTGGTGTCGAGCACCGCGTAATTGAGCATCTTACCGCTGAAAGCATCGAGTTCGACCAGTTTGCCGGTACCAAAGCTGGCGCAAGGGTCCGTGGTATCCACGCTGGCCGTGGTGAAGACGATCCGTCCGAGCACCAGGCTGGCCTGGTTGATCACCCGCTCACCGGTCAGAGCGCTGTTATACCGCAATGGCAAGTACCAACCCTTTTGCGCCGGGTAGGTCACCTCGTCCTGGCTGGTGGTGATCACCTGCCCCGAACTTCCCGACGACACCCCGGTCACCGCCTGAGCCTGCAGACTGGAGGTGGTGATCTGCCCGGAGCCCCCGATCGCATCCCACACCGCGTAGAACGCCTGCAGGTCCTTGTTGGTCTTGTCCGCCGTCTCGTTGAGTTTCCCGGTGCCAAAAAACACCATCTTGCCACCCAGGGCATTATCCGCCAGCAACGGCTGCGAGGTGATCGGCTGGGTAGCGCCACCGGCGGTGGTAAACAGTGGTTTGCCGGCAAAGGCCAGGCCCCAGGTGTCCGGGGTGGTGCCACTGAGGTCAAACTTCCAGAGCCGTCCCTTGAGGTCGCCGCCATAGGCCGCCTGCACCACATTCTGCGAATTCACCTTGAGTTTCACCGAAGACAGGCCGTTAGTGGTTTCGCGGCTCTCGATCACGATTTTCCTGATCAGGCTGCCGTCACGAATGTCCACCACATATAACGCTGCCACCCCGGAGTGACTGCCATAACCGTTGGCAATGAACGCCGCCCATCGTCCGTCCGCCAAGCGTGCCACCTCCGGCCGGGCGTAGGCATAACCCAGATCATTGAAAGCGTTCGCCGCACTGGCAGCGGCCGGTGCGCTGATCTCCCACAAGGCCCTGGTGACATTCCCCGCCGACGCGTCGAACAGCTGCAGCGCATAGAAGGTTTTCCCGCCCGCCCCCGTTCCGCCCAGTGCGAGGGTTTTCCAGGCACTGTTCAACTGAGCATCGAACACGCCCACCTGGCCATCCACCAGAAACTTGTGGCTGACGCCGTTGATGTAGGCGGTATCGGCGATATTACGCAAAGACGGCAGCACGCTGGAGGGCATGTAGGCGTAGCGTCGGGCACCGTTGCCGGCATTGATGACGCTGGCGAACCCGTCGTTGGCGTTGACCACCAGACTGGCATTCATATTGGCCGCCTTGGTGGCCAGGTAAGTGCTGTAGCCGGTGTCCCCCGACCAGTCCGAGGCGGTTTTATCCGAAGGTGCCGCCAGGACCAGCGGTGAGTTGACGATATCGCCCAGCAACACGCTGCGCGCTTTCAGGCCGGCCTTGTGGGTGCCCTTACTCCACTCCACCAGATCGCTGCCCGTAATACCGCTGGGCAAGCCCTGGTTGAGAACGGCTTGCTGGGCCGCGGAAAAGTTGGCGAAGGCCAGTGTCACGGCGCTGTGGGTCTGGTTGTTCCAGGATTGATAGGTCGGTGCCTTGGCGCCCGGCACGATGGCGGTGTCGGTGGACCACAGCACCGATGCGGTATCGACCGCGCCACTGGCGGTGAAACCGTAGGCGTTGATCGTGCCGCGCCAGTCCTTGGGGTCGTAACGGGTCTGGAAATAGCGAGTGCCACTGGCGACACCACTGCCGCCGGAGCCGGCGGCGCACAACAAGGGCGAATCCGAAGGCGTGAAGGCAAAGGCGGGAGCTGCCAGGAACAAGGTGCAAAAGACCCCGTTCAACAATTTCCACAGCGGCGCGCACCTTTCAATACTTCGCATAAATGCTCTCCACCACACTGCGCGAACTGCCCGCAACGCCCACGGCGGTTACCCGGTACAAGGTGGCCGAGGTGTTGCTCGGCACGTTCACCGCCGCCAGGGTGGTGCCTATGTTCTGCACGCCATAGAAGCCGCTGCCGGACGCGATCCAGGTCACCCCCGAGGTGGAATTGAATCCGGCCGCCTTGAGGGTCACCGATTCGGCAGGCGGTGCACACCGAATCGTGCCGCTGCACACTGGCAACGAATAACTGTCGAGCTGCACCGCGCTTTCACCCACGCGTAACACCGCTTCGGCAGCCTGGAACGACTGGTTGCGCAAGCTCAGGCTACCGGCCATTTTTTCCTGCAGCGTGGCGTTTTGCATCGATGAGATGCCGATCAGCGTCAGCAGCAGCAGGAACACCAGGCTGACCAGCAGCGCCATGCCGCGCTGGGAACCAGGTGATAGCCCGCCCTTCATGGCAGTCGGTTGCGCAGGGCGGCAACCACGTTGAAGGTTTGGTCGCTTACCCGCTTGTTCGGGTCGGTGAGGGTCAGGCTCAGGCGTACGCTACGGATGCGCGCTGGGTCCGCCGGGTTGCTGCTGTAACTGGAAGCCGCCGTATCGGAAGCCGAGCTGGCGAGGCCGAAGCTGACGTTGAAGGCACTGACGTTATCCACCAGCACTTGCTCAAGCGGCTTTCCCCTGCCGACACCCAGCATCAACTGATCGTTCTTCAAGCTGTAGATCAAGCGCCGGATGGGGAATGCCTGTTGCCCCGTGGCAGGTGCGCGCCAGTCGGTATAAGCCGTCGCGCTGCTTCGACAATCGGAAACCACCGTCCAGGCTGGCTTCCCGCCATTGCTGCCGAAGTCCGCCGTCACCAGGGTCAACCTGAGACCTGCGTTGTCCCAACTGATCGGCGTTATCTGGCTGGCCGAGAAGTCACCCGCCTTGCTGGAATCGGTGATCGTCTCCAGACAGCCAAACATGCCGACCATGCGGATTTCCTGGATCATCTTGCTCAGCACGAAGCGCGCGTCCTCCTGCATGGCCGCGGCGGCATTCTGACTGATGTAGGTGTTTTTCGCGGCGATGAACACCTGCACCCCACCCAGTACCACGACCAGGCTCAACGCCAGGGCGATCAGCAACTCGATCAGGCCGAAGCCGCGATGGTAGCGGTTCATGGATTGGCCACCGGGTCGACGGTCGCGCGGCTGGCGAGGACGAAACTGCGCCGTGAGTTGGGGCTGTTGGCAGCCCGCGAGTCGTCCCAGGTGATGGTGATGGTGTACACCCGCTGGCTCAGGGAGATGCTGCCGGTTGCCGTGGCGCCACCGAAATTGACGATGTTCTGGGTGAAATCGTAGAGGTCCTGGTCCCGGGCGACGTTGAGGTTGCCCGAGGTCGGCGGTGTAACCGTGTAATCGGCGGCCGCATTGGCGCGAATGCGATCCAGCATGTCGTAGGCGATAAAACTGGCCTGGCTGGTCATGCGCGCACTGTCGGTGTATTTCAAGGCATTCAATTGAACGGCGGCCGCACCCAACAGCGCCACGCCCAGAATCAGCAACGCCACCAGGACCTCGATCAACGTCATGCCCTCCTGGGCACCCTTGCTCCATGACCTCATCCGCAACTTCCACCCAGTAGAATTCGTCCGCTCAAACACACACTCAGCGTCCTGCTTTGCGTTCCGAGCACATAGCTGATCACCACTGCCGTCGAGGATGACGACAGCCCGCCCAGATGATTGAAATCGATGGCCGTCACTCCCGAGGTTAGCGTCAGAGTCGCACCGCTGCTCATCGCTGGAACAACCCGCAATACATTGGCCGGAGTGCCAGTACCCTCATAGACCGACAACTCCCCTGTCCACATGCCCCCACCCACCGTAGGTCGAACCCGGAGGGTCATGCCGCGATCGATGGCTTCCAGTCGGGCGTAATTGAGGCCACGTAGCAGATCCCCCATCTCGGTGTCGGCCCTGGTGCCTTGTGTCGAACGGATAAATGCCGGGACCGCCAGGGTGATCAGGACCAGGAAGACCGCCAGCGCCATCAACAACTCGATCAGCGTGAAACCTTTTGTACGATGATCCATCGTTGCCCTCTGCTGCCGTCGGCTATACCTGCTTACACACGCCAGGACGTTCCAGGGAGGAAAATTTCATGCGTGAGCAAGGTTTCAGTCTGATCGAATTGCTTATGGGACTCGCGATTGCCGGGATTGTTCTGCTGCTGGTCAGTCCGGCATTTGCAGCGCTTGTAGAATCGAACCATCGCGAGGAGGCGGCCAAGTCACTTGTCAGCGGTCTGCGCAGTGCAAGAAGCGAAGCGATATCACGCGGTCAAGCCGTCGTGGTTCACGGCATAAACGACGACTGGAGCCAGGGCTGGCGGATCATTCTGGATGTCAGCGGCAAGGGGCACGAAGACCCCGGCAATCCGCTGCTGGTCGAGCGCCGCAGCGGTATGGGCGTGGCGATTTTCGGCAATCAGTATGTCAGGACTGCCGTACGATTCGGCCCACTGGGCGAGCCGGTGTCCGGGGGTTTTCAAGCAGGGACATTGCATGTGTGCTCGGCACGCGCCGCGCAGAGCCAACACCAGGTGGTGCTGGCCTCGAACGGTCGCATCAGCCTGCGCAGCGAGAAGACCACGCAGGCGTTATGCGCGACCTGAAGGCTCAGAGCAACGAACGGACCCGCAGTTCCTTGGGCATGGAGAACGTGATGTTCTCTTCACGACCGGCCAGCTCATCGGCACCGGTGGCGCCCCAGGCCTGCAATTGCTGAATCACGCCACGCACCAGGACTTCCGGAGCGGAAGCGCCAGCAGTGATGCCGATCCGTTCGACACCGTCGAACCAGCTCTTGTCCAGGTCCTCGGCACCATCGATCAGGTAGGCCGGGGTCGACATGCGTTCTGCCAGTTCGCGCAGGCGATTGGAGTTGGAGCTGTTCGGACTGCCGACCACCAGTACCACATCGCATTCGTCGGCCAGTTGCTTGACCGCGTCCTGGCGGTTTTGCGTGGCGTAGCAGATGTCGTCCTTGCGCGGGCCGCCGATGGCCGGGAAACGCGTACGCAGTGCGTCAATGACGCGACTGGTATCGTCCATGGACAAGGTCGTTTGGGTGACGAACGCCAGTTTCTCCGGATTCTGCACCTGCAGTTCGGCGACATCCTTTTCGTCTTCGACCAGATAGATTGCACCACCGTTGCTGGCATCGTATTGGCCCATGGTGCCTTCGACTTCCGGGTGACCGGCGTGGCCGATGAGGATGCATTCACGACCGTCGCGGCTGTAACGGGCGACTTCGATGTGCACCTTGGTGACCAGCGGGCACGTGGCGTCGAACACTTTCAGGCCACGGCCGGCAGCTTCGGTCCGCACGGCCTGGGACACGCCGTGGGCACTGAAGATCACGATCACGTCGTCCGGCACCTGGTCCAGTTCCTCGACGAAGATTGCCCCGCGGTTACGCAGGTCTTCGACGACGAACTTGTTGTGGACCACTTCGTGGCGCACATAGATCGGCGGCCCGAAGACCTCCAGGGCGCGGTTGACGATTTCGATCGCCCGGTCCACACCGGCGCAGAAGCCACGGGGATTGGCGAGTTTGATTTGCATGCTGTGCCTCGTGTCTTGCGCGCGAAAAATTGGATCGTTGCGACTCACTGTAGGAGCTGGCTTGCCAGCGAAGAGCCCATCACGTTCACCGCTAGCCTTCAAGATCCCTTCGCCGGCAAGCCGGCTCCTACAGAAAAGCGTTTACAGCGCTTTGACGGAAATGATTTCCACGTCAAAGGTCAGCGTCTTGCCCGCCAGTGGATGGTTGAAGTCGATGGTCACTTGCGCGTCATCGAACTCTTTGACCACACCCGGCAATTCAGTATTGGCCGCATCGTTGAAGATCACCAGCAAACCTGGCGACAGCTCCATGTCCTGGAACTGCGAACGCGGGATGATCTGCACGTTTTGCGGGTTGGGCTGGCCAAACGCGTTTTCCGGCTCGATGCTCAGTGTACGCTTGTCGCCCGCCTTGAAACCGAACAACGCGGCTTCAAAACCTGGCAACAGGTTGCCGTCACCGACCTTGAAGGTCGCCGGGGCTTTATCGAAGGTGCTGTCCACCGTGTCGCCATTCTCCAGGCGCAATGCAAAATGCAAGGTGACTTCCGTGTTCTGGCCGATGCGTTGCTCAGCCAATACCTGTTCAGTCATGAACGGCTTCTCCGGTCTTTTTACTTTTGAACATATCCAGTGCCAGCATTACCGCACCAACCGTGATAGCACTGTCGGCGAAGTTGAACGCCGGGAAATACCAGCGGTTCTGCCAATGCACCAGGATGAAATCGATCACATGGCCCAAGGCTATGCGGTCATATAGATTGCCCAGCGCGCCACCCAGCACCAACGCCAGCGCGACGGCCAGCCAGGTTTCGTTGCGACCAAGACGCTTGAGCCAGACCACCAGCACTGCGCTGACCACGACCGCGATCAGGGCAAACAGCCAGCGCTGCCAGCCGGAGCTGTCCGCCAGGAAGCTGAACGCCGCGCCGGTGTTGTAGGCCAGAGTCCAGCTGAAGTAATCGGGGATCACCACGATTTGCTGGTACATCTGCAACGAGCCTTCGAAGTAGAACTTGCTGGCCTGGTCGATGATCAGGACCAGCAAACTCAACCAGAGCCAGCCCAGCCGTCCAAAACGGCCAACGGCATTAGGCATAGTGACGAACCTCGCCCGCGCCGCTGATGTTGTCGACGCAACGACCGCAGATTTCCGGATGCTCCGGGTTCACGCCGACGTCTTCACGGCAGTGCCAGCAACGGGCGCACTTGGCGAAGGCCGACTTGACGATTTTCAGCTTCAAGCCGCTGACTTCGGTGACTACCGCGTCCGCGGGTGCCTGTACAAAAGGCGCAACGCTGGCAGTGGAAGTGATCAGCACGAAACGCAGTTCGTTGCTCAGCTTGGCCAGGTCGGCGGTCAGCGCGTCTTCGGCGAACAGCGTCACTTCGGCTTGCAGGTTGCCACCGACGGCCTTGGCCGCGCGCTGGATTTCCATCTCTTTGTTGACCGCGACCTTCACTTCCATGATGCGGTCCCAGTAGGCGCGACCCAGCTCGAAGCCTTCCGGCAGCTCGGTCAGGCCTTCGTACCAGGTGTTGAGCATGACGGACTCGTTGCGCTCGCCCGGCAGGTATTGCCACAGCTCGTCGGCGGTGAACGCCAGGATCGGGGCGATCCAGCGCACCAGCGCTTCGGAGATGTGGAACAGCGCGGTCTGGCACGAACGACGGGCCTTGCTGTCGGTACCCGTGGTGTACTGACGATCCTTGATGATGTCCAGGTAGAAACCGCCCAGCTCCTGCACGCAGAAGTTGTGGATCTTGGAGTACACATTCCAGAAGCGGTATTCGCTGTAGTGCTCTTGCAACTCGCGTTGCAGCAACAAGGTGCGGTCCACGGCCCAACGGTCCAGCGCCAGCATTTCTTCGGCTGGCAGCAGGTCGGTGGCCGGGTTGAAGCCGGTCAGGTTCGAGAGCAGGAAGCGCGCGGTGTTACGGATACGCCGGTAGGCGTCCGCACTGCGCTGCAGGATCTGCTCAGACACTGCCATTTCGCCGGAGTAGTCGGTAGAAGCGACCCACAGACGCATGATATCGGCGCCCAGGGTGTCGTTGACTTTCTGCGGTGCAATGACGTTGCCCAACGACTTGGACATCTTGCGGCCGGACTCGTCAACGGTGAAACCGTGGGTCAGCAGCTCGCGGTACGGCGCGTGGTTGTCGATGGCGCAACCGGTCAGCAGCGACGAGTGGAACCAGCCGCGGTGCTGGTCCGAACCTTCCAGGTACAGGTCGGCGCGTGGACCGCTTTCGTGGCCCATCGGGTGCGAACCGCGCAGGACGTGCCAGTGCGTGGTGCCCGAATCGAACCAGACGTCCAGGGTGTCGCTGATCTTGTCGTACTGCGGCGCTTCATCGCCCAGCAGTTCGGCGGCGTCCAGCTTGAACCAGGCCTCGATGCCTTCGCCTTCGACGCGCTTGGCGACTTCTTCCATCAGTTCAACGGTGCGTGGGTGCAACTCGCCGCTTTCCTTGTTCAGGAAGAACGGGATCGGCACGCCCCAGTTGCGCTGGCGGGAGATGCACCAATCGGGACGGTTGGCGATCATCGAGTGCAGGCGCGCCTGGCCCCAGGCCGGCACGAACTGGGTCTCTTCGATGGCTTTGAGCGAACGCTGGCGCAGGGTGTCGCCCGTGGTCGGCTGCTTGTCCATGCCGATGAACCACTGCGCGGTGGCGCGGTAGATCAGCGGGGTCTTGTGGCGCCAGCAGTGCATGTAGCTGTGTTCGATGATGGTGGTGTGCAGCAGCGCGCCGACCTCGGTCAGCTTGTCGACGATGGCCGGGTTGGCCTTCCAGATGAACTGGCCGCCGAAGAATTCCAGCGAAGTCGCGTAGACGCCGTTGCTTTGTACCGGATTGAGGATGTCGTCGTTGACCATGCCGTATTTCTTGCAGGTCACGAAGTCGTCCACGCCGTAGGCCGGTGCGGAGTGAACCACGCCGGTGCCGGCGCCCAGTTCAACATAGTCAGCCAGGTACACAGGCGACAGACGGTCGTAGAACGGGTGGCGGAAGTTGATCAGTTCCAGCGCCTTGCCCGTGGTGGTCGCGATGACCGAGCCTTCCAGGCTGTAGCGCGCCAGGCACGACTCAACCAGCTCTTCAGCCAGGACCAGCAGTTTGTCGCCGACATCGACCAGGGCGTAGTTGAATTCCGGGTGGACGTTCAGCGCCTGGTTAGCCGGGATGGTCCACGGGGTGGTGGTCCAGATCACGATCGAAGCAGGCTTGGCCAGCGATGGCAGGCCGAAAGCGGCAGCCAGGCTGGCTTCATCGGCAATCGGGAACGCCACGTCGATGGTCGAGGACTTCTTGTTCTCGTACTCGACTTCCGCTTCGGCCAGGGCCGATCCGCAGTCGAAGCACCAGTTCACAGGCTTCAAGCCTTTGAACACGAAACCGCCCTTGACGATTTCGGCCAGGGCACGGATTTCACCGGCCTCGTTCTTGAAGTCCATGGTCTTGTACGGGTTGGCGAAGTCGCCCAGCACGCCCAGACGGATGAATTCGGATTTCTGCCCTTCGATCTGCTCGGTGGCGTAGGCCCGGCACAGTTCGCGGGTCTTGTCCGCGCCCAGGTTCTTGCCGTGGGTCACTTCGACCTTGTGCTCGATCGGCAGGCCGTGGCAGTCCCAGCCCGGAACATAAGGCGCGTCGAAGCCCGACAGGGTCTTCGAACGGATGATCATGTCCTTGAGAATCTTGTTCAGTGCGTGACCGATGTGAATCGTGCCGTTGGCGTACGGAGGACCGTCGTGCAGGACGAACTTCGGACGATCCTTGCCAATCTCGCGCAACTTTCCGTACAGGCCAATGCTGTCCCAGCGCTGCAGAATCTGCGGTTCGCGCTGAGGCAGGCCGGCCTTCATTGGGAAGGCGGTGTCCGGAAGGTTTAGCGTGGCTTTATAGTCGGTCATTTAAGGCTCTTCATTAGCGATTGGCGCTAGGTGCGACAGGGCACGGGCGGCGGCGACATCCGCATTGATCGCCGTCTTAAGCGCCTCCAGAGAGGCGAAACGCTGCTCTTCACGCAGCTTTTGGTGGAAAACCACCGTCATACGCCGGTCATACAGATCGCCGGCAAAATCTAAAAGATGTACTTCGAGGTGGGCTTTGCCATCTCCCTGGACCGTGGGTCGAACGCCGATATTGGCGACGCCAGGCCAGGTCTTCCCGTCCAGGTCGACGCTGACCAGGTAAACCCCGGTAAACGGTACGCGACGACGCTTGAGCTGAATGTTGGCGGTGGGCGTACCCAACTGCCGCGCCAGCTTCTGGCCATGCAACACGCGACCAGCGATCCGGTACGGGCGACCCAGCAGGCGCTCGGCGAGGGCAAAGTCAGCGGCGGCGAGCGCATTACGCACCTGGGTGCTGCTGACGCGAATACCGTCGAGCTCGACGGTTTGCGCCGCTTCGACGGTGAAGCCCTGCATGACGCCGGCCTGTTGCAGGAAATCGAAATCCCCTACCCGGTCACAGCCAAAACGGAAGTCGTCGCCGACTTCAAGGTGCTGCACGCCAAGGCCATCAACCAGGATGGTATCGACGAATTCACTGGCGCTGAGCTTGCTCAAGCGCTGGTTGAAAGCCAGGCACAGGACCCGGTCCACCCCTTCGGCCGCCAACAGCTGCAGTTTGTCACGCAGCCGGGCCAGCCGGGCCGGTGCCGTGTCCGGGGCGAAGAATTCCCGTGGCTGCGGCTCGAAAATCACCACGCAGCTGGGCACGCCCAACTCCAGCGCACGCTCGCGCAGCCGCGCCAGGATAGCCTGGTGGCCACGGTGTACACCGTCAAAGTTGCCAATAGTGGCGACACAGCCCCGATGCTGGGGGCGCAGATTGTGGAGGCCTCGAACCAGCTGCATAACGCGCTTCTTGCTCATAAAGTGGTCGATTATAACCACACCCGGCGGCCGACGACAGGCAACACCGTATCCCAAAGTAATCGAGCCGACAAAAACGCCGACTCGCCCCTGTTTATCCAGGCCCTGACCTTAACCAAGCGTCCTGCGATTGAAGTCGCGCAACCTGAAGCCCATCAACACTAACATGCCGAAATACGCCACCACACCGGCGATTACCAAAGCGCCCAGGCGCAGGAACCGCTCAGGCATCTGCCCCTCGCCCCAGGCGGGCATGAAATGCATCCCCGCCAGCAGTACAGCGGACATCACCACCACCGCGACCACCAGCTTGAAGCCGAACTTCGCCCAGCCCGGTTGCGGCTGGTACATCTGCTGCTTGCGCAGTTGATAGAACAGCAGCCCGGCATTCAGGCAGGCACCGGCACTGATGGCGAGCGCCAGGCCGGCATGGGCCAGCGGACCGATCAACAGCAGGTTGAACAACTGGGTGACCACGAGGGTGAAAATCGCGATTTTTACCGGCGTGCGGATGTTCTGTTGCGCATAAAAGCCAGGCGCCAGCACTTTGATCACGATAATCCCGAGCAAACCGACGGAATAAGCAATCAGTGCGCGTTGGGTCATGGACGCGTCATGGGCATCGAATTGACCGTACTGGAACAGTGAAACCGTCAGCGGCTCGGCCAGGATCCCCAACGCCAGGGCGCACGGCAATACCAGCAGGAAACACAGGCGCAGGCCCCAATCGAGGATTCGCGAATATTCCTGGCGATCCTTGCTGGCGTAGGTCTTGGCCAGGGTCGGCAGCAGAATCGTGCCCAACGCCACGCCCAGCACACCGGACGGCAACTCCATCAGGCGATCGGCGTAGTACATCCAGGACACCGAACCGGCAACCAGGAAGGAGGCAAAGATGGTGTTGATGATCAGCGAGATCTGGCTCACCGATACCCCGAGAATCGCCGGCAACATCTGCTTCATCACCCGCCAGACGCCGCTGTCGCGCAGATTCAGGCGCGGCAGGACCAGCATGCCGATCTTTTTCAGGTGGGGCAGCTGGTAAAGCAACTGCGCCAGACCGCCCGCCAGCACCGCCCAGCCCAGCGCCATCACCGGGGGATCGAAATACGGGGTCAGGAACAGCGCGAAAATAATCATGCTGACATTAAGCAGGGTCGGCACAAAGGCCGGCACCGAAAAACGGTTCCAGGTATTGAGGATGGCGCCGGCCAATGACGACAGGGAAATCAGCAGGATGTAGGGAAAGGTCACCCGCAGCAGACTCGTAGTCAGCTCGAACTTCTCTGGCGTATCGACGAAACCCGGGGCGGTCACCCAGATGACCCACGGGGCGGCAAGCATGCCCAACGCCGTGACGAGCGCCAATACCAGCGTCAGCAGGCCAGAAACATAGGCGATGAAGGTTCGCGTCGCCTCATCGCCTTTCTGGCTTTTGTATTCGGCAAGAATCGGTACGAATGCCTGGGAAAACGCCCCTTCGGCAAAAATCCGCCGCAACAGGTTGGGCAGTTTAAAGGCGATGAAGAAGGCGTCAGTCGCCATTCCCGCGCCGAATGCACGTGCGATGAGGGTGTCACGAACAAACCCCAAAACCCGGGAAAGCATCGTGATAGAGCTGACGGCGGCCAACGATTTGAGCAGATTCATTAAAAGAGTTCGTGCCTGTCGATAAACAGCAGGCGAACTACGCGCCTACTTATGCGATACTCCGCGCCGCAACAGCACAGAGCCAAAGCTCGCGAGTTTACAGGTCGCACGCTGGAAAGAAATATCCAGAGGTGTCGCACCTACCACTTAGCGGAACGTCTCAACCGCCCTTGACAAGACCTCAACTCATCGGCATGATTCGCGGCCTATTTTGTTTGCTATTTCCTAAAAAGTCTTTCGAGGAGCTCGACGGTGGCCAACTCACCTTCCGCCAAAAAACGTGCAAAACAGGCTGAGAAGCGTCGCAGCCACAACGCCAGCCTGCGTTCCATGGTTCGTACCTACATCAAGAATGTAGTTAAGGCCATCGACGCAAAAGACGCTGAAAAAGCTCAAGCTGCTTACGTTCTGGCTGTGCCAGTTATCGACCGTATGGCCGATAAAGGCATCATCCACAAGAACAAGGCTGCTCGTCATAAGAGCCGCCTGAATGGCCACGTTAAGGCCCTGAGCGTTGTCGCTGCTGCCTAAGCGACCCGCTCATTAAAAAACCGACCTCAGGGTCGGTTTTTTATTGCCTGCGATTTGATGAACACACAAAAACTGTGGGAGCGAGCCTGCTCGCGATAGCGTCATCACATTCAACATTCATGCTGACTGATGCACCGCCTTCGCGAGCAGGCTCGCTCCCACAGTTCTGATTGCGTCAGATTACTGGGCGCTCGCCCACGGCAAAATCGGGATCGCCGTCACCGCATTCTGCGGACTACCCTCGATCAAGCGATCGCTGTACACCAGATACACCAGCGTATTGCGCTTCTTGTCGAGGAACCGCACCACCTGCATGGTCTTGAACACCAGGGAGGTACGCTCCTTGAACACCTCGTCGCCGTCCTTGAGTTCACCCTTGAAGCTGATGGGCCCAACCTGACGACAGGCGATGGAGGCCTCGGCGCGATCTTCCGCCAGCCCAAGCCCACCTTTCACACCACCGGTCTTGGCGCGCGACAGGTAGCACGTCACCCCCTCGACCTTGGGATCGTCAAAGGCCTCGACCACGATGCGATCGTTCGGGCCGACAAACTTGAACACCGTCGACACCTGGCCAATTTCCTCGGCCGACGCCAGCAACGGCATCGCCAGCAGCAACCCCAACAATCCTTTTGCCATGCGCATCAGGTATTCCTTCAGACCAGGATCAGGTTATCGCGGTGAACCAGCTCCGGTTCCGCCATATAACCCAAGAGACCGACAATCGCCTCAGACGACTGACCGATGATTTTTTGTGCTTCCAGCGCACTGTAGTTGGCCAGCCCACGGGCAATTTCACGACCGTCAGGCGCCACGCACACCACCATTTCGCCGCGACGGAAGCTGCCCTGGACCAATTTGACCCCAACCGGCAGCAGGCTCTTGTTACCCTCGGACAACGCCGTCACCGCACCCGCGTCCAGCACCAGGGTGCCACGGGTTTGCAGATGCCCGGCCAGCCACTGCTTGCGTGCCGCCAGCATGCCACGCTCAGGTGAAAGCAAGGTGCCGATGCGCTCACCCGCCTTGAGGCGATCCAGCACGCGCTCCAGACGACCACCCACGATGATCGTATGCGCCCCGGACCGCGCCGCCAGGCGTGCCGCGCGCAGCTTGGTCTGCATGCCACCACGCCCCAGCGCACCACCAGTACCACCCGCCACAGCATCGAGCGCCGGATCATCGGCACGCGCCTCGTAGATCAGCTGGGCATCAGGGTTGTTGCGCGGATCGGCATCGAACATGCCATCACGGTCCGTCAGGATCACCAGCAGGTCAGCCTCGACCAGGTTGGCCACCAGCGCCGCCAGGGTATCGTTGTCACCGAATCGGATTTCGTCGGTGACCACGGTGTCGTTCTCGTTGATTACCGGGATAACCTTCAACTCGACCAGCGCACGCAAGGTGCTGCGGGCGTTGAGGTAGCGCTTGCGGTCGGACAGGTCATCGTGAGTCAGGAGAATCTGCGCAGTGTGCCGGCCATGCTCGGCAAAGCTCGACTCCCAGGCCTGCACCAAGCCCATCTGACCGATTGCAGCAGCAGCCTGGAGCTCGTGCATTGCACTGGGTCGCGTGGTCCAGCCCAGACGGCTCATGCCGGCCGCCACCGCCCCGGAGGACACCAGCACCAGCTCGACTCCCGCCTCGTGCAAGGCCACCATCTGTTCAACCCAGACACCCATTGCCGCGCGATCCAGGCCCTTGCCATCCGCCGTCAGCAAAGCGCTGCCGATCTTCACGACCCAACGCTGCGCACCTGTCACCTTGCTCCGCATCATCTTCAACCTTAGCTTGAGGGCAGCGCGACCTGGCACTGCCCGTGACGTTATTCGTGGTTACTCGTGACCAACAATCGATTTCCAGATACTAAAACGCCGCTCGATTGAGCGGCGCTTAAGTTTATCGCAACGAATCAGTCACGCACGTAAATGATTTCCGGACCGTCTTCGTCATCCACATCTTCTTCGTCCCAATCATCGTCGCCGATGTCGTGGACCGACTTCACGCCGCTGCGACGCAGGGCACGCTGATCGTCCAGCGCCTGCAGCTGGGCACGGGCTTCGTCTTCAATGCGCTGATCAAGGTCGGCCAGTTCTTCCTTGTAGGCCGGGTCGTTAGCCAGGCGATCGGCACGATCTTCCAGGTAACGCATGATGTCGTGGCACAAGCGCTCGGTATTCTGCTTGGCGATGGCCGAGATCACGTATACCGGACCGGTCCACTCCAGGCGATCAACGATTTCCTTGACCCGCTCATCGTGCTCTTCTTCAAGGATCTGGTCGCACTTGTTGAGGATCAACCAACGGTCACGCTCAGCCAGGGACGGGCTGAACTTGGTCAGTTCGTTGACGATCACTTCGGCAGCGTCCGGAGCGCTGGTGTCATCCAGCGGCGCCATGTCGACGAGGTGCAGCAGCAGGCGGGTACGCGACAAGTGCTTGAGGAAACGGATCCCCAGGCCAGCGCCGTCGGAAGCACCTTCGATCAGGCCCGGAATGTCCGCGACCACGAAGCTTTTCCAGCGATCGACGCTGACCACGCCCAGGTTCGGCACCAGCGTGGTGAACGGATAGTCGGCGACTTTCGGCTTGGCGGCCGATACCGAACGAATGAAGGTACTTTTACCGGCGTTCGGCAAGCCCAGCAGGCCCACGTCGGCCAGCACTTTCATTTCCAGCTTAAGGTCACGCTGCTCGCCCGGCTTGCCCGGCGTGGTCTGGCGTGGCGCACGGTTGGTACTGGATTTGAAACGGGTGTTGCCCAGACCGTGCCAGCCGCCATGTGCCACCAGCAGCTTCTGGCCAGCCTTGGTCAGGTCGCCGATCACTTCCTGGGTAGCGGAGTCGATCACGGTGGTGCCGACCGGTACGCGCAGCACCAGATCCTCACCCTTCTTGCCGGTGCAGTCGGTGCTGCCGCCGTTGGAGCCACGCTCGGCATCGAAGTGCCGGGTGTAACGGTAGTCGACCAGGGTGTTGAGGTTTTCGTCGGCGATCATGTAGACCGAGCCGCCATCACCACCATCACCACCGTTCGGACCACCGTTTTCGATGAATTTTTCGCGACGGAAACTCATGCAGCCGTTACCGCCGTCGCCAGCCTTTACTCGGATCGATACTTCATCAACAAACTTCATAACAAAACGCCTCTCGCCATACGGACGAGCCGAAAAACACTAAGACATAAGACTCTTGCAAAAATGAGCGCAGCGACCTCAATCAACGACCGCTAGAACCAGCGCCGGCAGCCCATACAAACAGTTTTGCAAGAGACTCACCCCACAAACGAAAAAGCCCCGTCGCGAGACAGGGCTTTTCCAGCGATCGCGCAATTAAGCCGCGACTACGCTCACGTAACGACGACCGAAGGCGCCTTTTACTTCGAACTTGATCACGCCTTCGACTTTAGCGAAGAGAGTGTGATCTTTACCCATGCCAACGCCGTAGCCAGCGTGGAATTGGGTGCCGCGCTGACGCACGATGATGTTGCCTGCTTTGATAGCCTGGCCGCCATACATCTTCACGCCAAGGCGTTTGGCTTCTGAGTCGCGACCGTTACGGGTACTACCACCAGCTTTTTTGTGTGCCATGAGTTCAATTCTCCTAGTGAGGAATTAGGCTGTAATTAAGCCTGAATACCGGTGATTTTGATCTCGGTGTACCACTGGCGGTGGCCCATACGCTTCATGTGGTGCTTACGGCGACGGAACTTGATGATGCGGACTTTATCGTGACGACCTTGGGAGATCACTTCAGCCACAACGGTAGCGCCAGCAACAACTGGAGCGCCGATATTCACGTCGTCACCGTTGGCAACCAACAGAACGCGATCAAAGGTAACGGATTCGCCGGTAGCGACTTCCAGTTTTTCGATCTTCAGGTATTCACCTGGGGCGACTTTGTACTGCTTGCCGCCAGTAACGATTACTGCATAAGACATGGTATTTCTCCGATAATCCTGCTCACCCAGCTCTTTATAAGAAGAGGTATTGGCTGGCATGGCTGCATGGGGCTGGAGGCCCGCTTGCAATTGCGTAAGGCAGGTGCTGCCCAGGAAGTTCAGGGTGCGCGATTGTACGCAAGGCACGAGTCCCTTGCAAGGGGCCGTCCATCGCGCCTTGACACCTGCAGGCGTGGGTCCTAGCATGCCGCGCAACCCTTCTGGAGCGACTGTCGCTGATGCAACCCCAAGCTTTCTACCGCGCGGTGGCGGACGATTTTAGCGCCGTCGACGGCATCATCAAGAAGCAGCTGACTTCCCGAGTGCCGCTGGTATCGAAAATCGGCGACTACATTACCTCGGCCGGCGGTAAACGCCTGCGCCCGTTATTGGTGCTGCTGTGTGGCAAGGCCCTCGGTCGCGAAGGCGACGACCTGCGCCTGCTGGCTGCCACCATCGAATTCCTGCACACCGCGACCCTGCTGCATGACGACGTGGTCGACATGTCCGGCATGCGCCGTGGCCGCTCGACGGCCAATGCCATGTGGGGCAACGCGCCGAGCGTGCTGGTGGGCGACTTCCTGTATTCGCGCTCCTTCGAAATGATGGTCGAGCTGGGCTCCATGCCGGTGATGAAGATCCTTTCGCAAGCCACGCGCATCATCGCCGAAGGCGAAGTGTTGCAGCTGTCGAAGGTCCGCGACGCCAGCACCACCGAAGAAACCTACATGGAAGTCATCCGCGGCAAGACCGCGATGCTCTTCGAAGCCTCGACCCACAGTGCGGCAGCCCTGGCCGGTGCGACGCCTGAGCAGTGCGAAGCGCTGCGCACCTTCGGCGACCACCTGGGCGTGGCCTTCCAGCTGGTCGACGACCTGCTGGACTACAAAGGCGATGCCGAGACCCTGGGCAAGAACGTCGGAGACGACCTGGCCGAAGGCAAGCCGACCCTGCCGCTGATCTACACCATGCGCGAAGGCACGCCGGATCAGGCTGCACTGGTGCGCAAGGCGATCCAGAAAGGCGGCATCGAAGACCTGGAAAACATCCGCGAAGCCGTGGAAGCCTCGGGTTCGCTGGAATACACCGCACAGCTGGCACGCGACTATGTGGCCCGTGCGATCAAATGCCTGGACGCGCTGCCCGCCAGCGAATATCGCGATGCACTGATCGAATTGAGCGAGTTTGCGGTCGCCCGCACGCACTAGAAACACCGCAACACCCTGTGGGAGCGAGCCTGCTCGCGATTGCGATCTGACAGTCGACATTGTTGCTGACTGACACACCGCCTTCGCGAGCAGGCTCGCTCCCACAGTTGTTTTATGCCCCCTCGGATAAAACCCTATACAATGTGCGCTTTTTAGCGATCCTGAATCCAAGGAGCCTTAGTGAGCACGTTGCCACCCTGCCCGAAATGCAATTCCGAATACACCTACGAAGACGGCGCCCAGCTGATCTGCCCCGAGTGCGCGCACGAATGGTCCGCCAGCGGTGAAGCCGAAGCGGTCTCCGATGACGCAGTGAAAAAGGATTCGGTCGGCAACGTCCTGCAGGACGGCGACACCATCACTGTGATCAAGGACCTCAAGGTCAAGGGCACGTCGCTGGTGGTCAAGGTCGGCACCAAGGTCAAGAACATCCGCCTGTGCGATGGCGATCACGACATCGACTGCAAGATCGACGGCATCGGCCCGATGAAGCTCAAATCCGAATTCGTCAGAAAAGTCTGATTCCGCAGCACGCCACCCCGCGCCCTGGCGCGGGGTGGCACTTCGCCCTGCCCCGCCTCGCCCAATGAATCCTCGCAATAGCCAAACGCCTGCCGTTTTGACCTTACGCAATCTTTACCCAGAAAAATCCCGAATCAGCCAATAGGCCCTTGCTATTTATTGAATAGGAATTATTCTCATTGAAACCCATCAATGGAGATGAGAACCCATGACTTATTTGATCGATGCCTGGCTGGACCGCCCACACCCCTACCTCAGGATCCTGCATCGGGAAACCGGGGAAGTCTGTGCCGTGCTGGAAGAGGAAGCCTTGAGCGAACTGCAGGATCAGGGGGACCTGGACGTCAATGGCTTGAGTTCAAGCGAGCCGGTGGTGCTCAAGGAAGTGGTGCGCAACCTGTTCCTGTTCTGCTATGCCCGGGCGTTGCGCCCGACCAATGAGCTGCATCACAAGATCGAAATATGAAAACGCTGCAGATCCCTGTAGGAGCGAGGCTTGCCCGCGAAGGAGACAACTCGGTTCCAATTTGAAACCGAGGTGATGCATTCGCGAGCAAGCTTCGCTCCTACAGGGTCAGGTATTACAGAACGTCCAGCAGCTCGACGTCGAACACCAGTACGCTGTGCGGCGGAATGCTGCCAACGCCTTGAGCGCCGTAAGCCAGTTCGCTCGGCACGTACAGGCGCCATTTGCTGCCGGCATTCATCAGTTGCAGCGCTTCGGTCCAGCCAGCGATCACGCCGCCAACCGGGAATTCTGCTGGCTCGCCACGCTCGTAGGAGCTGTCGAACACGGTGCCGTCGATCAGGGTGCCGTGGTAGTGGGTACGCACGGTGTCTTCACGGGATGGCTTGGCGCCTTCACCGGCGGACAGCACTTCGAATTGCAGGCCGGAAGCCAGGGTGGTGATGCCATCACGCTTGGCGTTTTCAGCCAGGAAGGCCAGGCCTTCGCCAGCGGCCGCTTCAGCCTTGGCTGCAGCTTCGGCTTGCATGATTTCGCGAATCACTTTGAAGCTAGCGGACATTTCTTCCTGGCCAACACGGCTTGGCTGACCGGCGAACGCGTCGGTCAGGCCTGCCAGGATCGCGTCCAGGCTAACGCCCGGTGGCGGGTTGTCGCGCAGCTGGTCGCCCAGCTGACGGCCAATGCCGTAGCTGACGCGGGTTTCGTCGGTGGACAGATTTACTTCGGACATGACACTGCTCCGCTGTGCGGACGACCCGGGAACTGGCCGTGCGTGCACAGCGCGTCCCGGAGCGCCCGGAACCAAAAGGGCCAGCAGACTAGCACAGATGTCGTGGCGTTGATCAGAGGGGTCAGGCGATCGGCACCTTCAGGTTTTCCTCGATATCGGCAACCAACCCGCACATTTCGTCATGAACCACGGTGTGCACCAGGTTGAAGTGCAACTTGGGGAAGGAGCGCAGCACATCACGGGCATGCTCCACCGAGCGCAACTGCATCGTGTGACCCGGCGCATCGCTCAACGGATACGCCGCACCATGCATCCGCGCCTCCAGCAGGTAGATACCCCCCTCCATCGAGATCAGGTTCAACTCATCGACCTTCCCGGCGACGGCATAGGCATTCAACTCTTGCAGGTTCATGAGCGCACCTCACGCAGTGACGAGCCAACACCCTTACAGGGATATGCCTCGGCGCATCAAAGCACAAGCCATAAACGACACCGCCCGTCTGTTTTGCAACAGGCGGGCGGTGAGCAACAACTGGACAGCCGTTGTTTAGTGCTTGGTCACTTTATCCAGGTAACCCATGGCGAATGCCGACACCACAAAGGTCATGTGGATGATGACGTACCACTGCAAATGCTCGGGATCGACGTTCTTGGCGTCCATGAAGATGCGCAGCAGGTGGATGGACGAGATCGCCACGATGGACGCGGCCACCTTCATTTTCAGCGACGACGAGTCCATGGTGCCCAACCAGTTGAGCTTTTCCTTGCTGTCGTCGATGTCCAGTTGGGAAACAAAGTTCTCGTAGCCGGAAATCATCACCATCACCAGCAGGCCGCCTACCAGCGCCATGTCGATCAGCGACAGCAGGACCAGGATCAAGTCCGACTCGGCCATCGAAAAGACGTTGGGGATAACGTGGAAGACTTCCTGGAAGAATTTCAGCGCCAGCGCCAGCAGCCCGAGGGACAGGCCGAAGTAGATCGGCGCCAGCAGCCAGCGCGAGGCGTACATTGCATTTTCGATAAAGCGTTCCATTGAATCTCACATGTGGACTGGAAATGGCCGCGAGTATAACAGCCGTCCGTTACAGCCAAAACCATCGAAAAATCCGCCACCTGCGCGTGTGTATCAAAGGTTTTCTGCTAGTGTCCAAACCATTGACAGCAAAATGACATCGGACAGGAAGACTGGAAATGGATGGGCGATTGCCGTTAACGAGTGCCGGGATTTGCCTGGCTCTGCTGATCAGCGCTTGCTCGCCCAGCGACGAGAAGCGTCAGGTCAGCCTCGAGGAAAAGACTGCGCAGTTCGAGAAGTCCCTGGATGCCATCGAGGACCCGAAACTCAAGGATGCGGTGGCCGAACTGGGTGGCTCGCTGTTGTTGCTCGAGCGCGCGCAACTCAAGCTCGACAGCAAACCCGTGGAAACCGAGTACGGCGAAGACGCCCTCGCCATGCTCAAGCACTACCCTACGCCCCAGGCCCTGGTCGACACCTACATCAACGGCCTGTTCGTCCTGCACAAGGACTCCAGCTCCGACTACCTGACGGACCTGCAACCGGTGTTCCCCTTCAACTTCAGCATCCCGGCGGCGTTTCTGTTTCCCCATGGCCTGCAATGGCAGTCGGTCACCTTGAGCAACAAACGGGTCATCGCCTTCCAGCCGGAGTGGTCGGAAACCGACCCTGGCATTCAACTGAGCCCATCGAGCTCCAACGTGACCAACCCTGATGACCTGACCGTGACCTATCCGTTCATCGAAGGCCTGGACGTCGATATCAAGAACCAGCCACAACCGGTGAGCCTGCAAGGCAAGGTGGAAGTCATTGCACCGCGCCGGCTCTACAGCTTCGACCTGACGAAAAAGGACATCGGCCAGACTCGCACCAACGACAACTTGAGCGTTACCTTGGTGAAACTTGCGGATAACTACGCCGAAATCGAGTTCAGCGACAGCGCGCCGCCCGCCCCCGAGATCGCTGACACCCCGTTGAATCCGCTGATCGTCCAGGCGAGGGATGCCACCGGGCAGTTTCTGTCGCGCTCAGGCTCGATCAATGAGAACGCCGCTCAAATTGCCTTCTACCAGAAACAACTGGTGAAGTTGCAACAGCAGAAGCTCTGGAGCGAGTCGCTGGAAACACAGCTCAATGAAGAGCAGCGAACCTTCGAGAAACAACAGAAACGTCACTACTCCAAGGTGTATTTCAACGGGACCCTCGAAACCCTTGAAGTCAGCCTGCTGGATTTCTCCAGCGTTACGGTGACCCGCAAGGACCTGGATCTGCCGGTACGCCGCTTCGATAGCCATACCACGGCGAAAACCATCCAGCCGCTGAGCTTGCCGGTAGTGGTCTATGACGACAGCGCCCCGACCTGGCTCAAGGGTGCGACCCTGACCCAGGAGCAGTTGAAAAAGGGCGTGAAGATCAATCAATCGGTCGAGGACCCCAGCGCTGCGCGCGTCGAGTTCACTCACCTGCGCAGCTTCAACGATGAATTACTCGGAACGTCTTTCAACCCGGGCGATAGCCCGGTCAGCTTCTTCACCGAAGACAGCAGCGGCAAGCGCGATGAGCCGATCGAATTGCCACCCGAGGCGTATGAGGTCGATCCCTTGGGCGGCACCATCACCTACGACCTGAACCTGTTTCCTCAAACGCCCGCCTTTGTGGTCGGTTCCATCCCGCTGTTCCTGGCCACTGTCGACAAGCAGACCTTCGAAGCCCATCAATTGCCCAAGGGCCTTGAACTCAAGGGCAATGCACTGGTGGTGGATTCGAAAGCGTTTCCCGACCAGGACTGGCGTTTTTTCGCCAAGGATGACAGCGGCAATTACCTGAAGGAAATTCTTGCGGTCAGCCATGACGCGAGCACAGAAGGACCCGCGTTATTCGCCGTGCATTACTTCTACGGTCTACCTACGCGCCTGGAGGCCTATCAACGAACTGACCTCACCACCGTGCAATACGGTTTTGAGGTCAAGCTCGACAAGGCCGACATGTCCAGCCAGGCCCAATAGCGCTGTCAGTGCTCGGGCCGGAACTCGAAGCCACCCACGCTACGACAACGGCCACCGTTGATTTCCCGCAACTGGGCTTGCAGATGCAGGCACCAGATCTGCGGGTCATCGGCCAGTTCATAGCCGTGCAGGGTCAGGCTTTCAACAATGGTATCGAGGATGGACTCAGCCACAAAAGGGCCATGAAACGGGCCTTGGGCCTTGATGGCTGAGGGTTGTTCACCGGCCATTCCGGCGGCGAAGAGCAAGGTCCACATGCCCGTATCGCCCGCCAAGGGGCGAATGGCGCATTCGATACGAGTCACAAGACCTAGACATTGACGAGTCAGGCAGAGGTTGCGCGGCATGGCGGCGACCCTCGGTAAATCCGGTATTCAGCCTCCACGGGAAGGCTGTCTCGATCCAGTGATACTGTCGATATCCTTGAGCAGAGAATAGAGGAAAAGTCTGACTAGGACGTCAAGTAGGACCAGAAGGCGCCGAATGGTCACTGTGTGAATATTGGCGCCAGAGTGATGGCACTTTTGAATTTCAAGAACACCAAAAACCTGTAGGAGCGAAGCTTGCTCGCGAAGGCGGTGTGTCAGTCGACATCATCATTGCCTGACACATTGCCTTCGCGAGCAAGCTTCGCTCCTACAGGGTTGATCGGGGGTCAGGCCGGCTTGGCCTCCACCAGCGCCTCGACCGCCATTTCCTTCTCGGCCTCTTTCAGGTCCTCCTCGCTGATCATCTCCGCGATCACCCGCAAGCGCTCCACCACCCGTGCGTTGACGCTGCCTTCAGGGAACTCGCCGTTTTCATCCGGCTCGCCCGCCGGCTCACCCACCAGCAAACTCAGCGCCTCGTCGGCCTGACGCACGGCGTAGACGTGGAACTGACCGGCGCGTACGGCCGCCAGCACTTTCTCATCGAGCATCAGCGTGGCGACGTTGGCGTGGGGAATGATCGCGCCCTGTTCGCCCGTCAGCCCGCGGGCTTCGCAGAGACGGAAGAAACCTTCGATCTTCTCGTTGACGCCACCCACGGCCTGCACTTCACCGAACTGGTTGATCGAACCGGTAATCGCAAAGCACTGCTTGAGCGGGGTTTTCGACAATGCCGAAATCAGGGTGCACGCCTCGCCCAGGGAAGCACTGTCACCATCGACATAGCCGTAGGACTGCTCGAGCGCAATGCTCGCGGAGATCGCCAGCGGAAACTCCTGGGCGTAACGGCTGCCCAGGTAACCGGTGAGAATCATCACCCCTTTGGAGTGGATCGGCTGGCCGAGGTTGACCTCACGCTCGATGTCGACGATGCCGCTGCCACCGGGATACACCGTAGCGGAAATCCGCGCCGGTACACCGAAGGCCGAGTCGCCGACTTCCAGCACTGTCAGGCCGTTGCACTTGCCGACCGCCGCGCCCGCGGTGTCGATCAGGATGATCCCCGCCAGCATGTCATCGAGAATCCGCGCCGAAACCCGTCCCGTACGGGTGGCCTTGGCTTTGAGGGCTCGCTCGATGTGACCGGCGTCGGTCATTTCATCCGAGGCCAGGTGACGAATGAAATCCGCCTCGCTGACCAGCTGGAACAGGTCGCCGATGCGCGCCGACAAACGCCCCTGATGCTCGGCCAGACGCGCGCTGTAGGTGGCCAGGCGCGCCACCGCATCGGCGGTCAACGGCGCCATGCCCTCCTCGGAAGTACGGGTCTTGAGCAACTGAGCGAACTGCTCCAGGCTCTCGTCGACCATCGGAATGTCTTCATCGAAATCCACCAGGACGCGAAACATTTCCTGGAAGTCCGGATCGAGGTCCTGCAGCGTGTAGTAGAGCTGGCGGGCGCCGATGATGACGACTTTGACTTGCAAGGGAATGTGCTGCGGCGTCAGGGTGACGGTGGCGAAACGGCCCATCTCGCCCAGTGGCGATTCCATTTTCAGTTTGCGCGATTGCAGGGCGCGCTTGAGCGCATCCCACACGAACGGCTCGCTGAGCATTTTATCCGCTTCAAGGATCAGGAAACCGCCGTTGGCCCGGTGCAACGCACCCGGTCGCAGCTGCCGATACGTGGTGTAGAGCGCGCCCTGGTCAGTGCTGTATTCGATGCGGCCGAACAGGTTCTCGTAGGTCGGATGCGGCTCGAACACGACGGGGGCACCACCACTGGCCGAATGCCCGACCACCAGGCTCGGCGCGTATTGCTCCTCCAGCAGCTTGCGGGCGACCGCATCGGTCTTGCTGTCGTCGACCAATTGCTCGACCACGGTTTTAAGCAAGTACACCTGCATCGCTTGCAGGTAACCGCACACCGCCGCGTTCTCGGCGTATTTTTCCGACAACGGCGACAGCAAAGGCTGCAGGGCCAGGGTAATGGTTTCTTCGTTGAGATGGCGCAGTTGATTGCTCGACTCGCGCTTCCATTGCGGCAGGCTGGCGAGCTCTTCGTTCAGGCGCTCTTCGAGGTTGGAAATGTCCTCGTGGAAGCGCTCACGCTCGGCTTCCGGCAACTGGGCGAATTCCGCCTCATCCAGCGCCTTGCCTTCGAGCATCGGCGTGAATGCGATGTTGCTGGCGTCGCGATAGAGCGCGACATCCTTCTCAAGCGCCAGGCGCTCGATCACGTCCAGTGCCTTGTCGTAGCGCTGATTGAAGGCGCGGTCGATGGCGCTTTTTTTCTGCTGGTAGGACGGGTGCTCGAACACCGCCGGAAAGGTCGCCAGCAGGTTGTCGATCAAGCCGTTGATGTCACCGATGAAGGCGCCAGCGGTGCCCGACGGCAATTCCAGGGCACGCGGTTCGCGCGGCTCATCGAAATTATTGACGTAGACCCAGTCCGCCGGGGTCTGCAGGCGTTTGCCTTCGGCCTTCAGGTAGCGTTTGACGAACGAGAAGCGACCGGTGCCAGGCTCGCCCATGACGAATACGTTGTAACCGGGGCGTGGCATGGCCACACCGAACTGCAAGGCTTCGACCGCGCGTTCCTGGCCAAGCACACCGCGAAAGGGCTCCAGATCATTGGTGGTAGAGAAGCTGAACTGTTCAGCGGAAAACGGACGGGTCAGCGCTTCAGGCGCTAGACGCAAGCTGGCAGCAACAGGATCAGGCATCGGGCTTCCTTAACAATCAGGCGGGGCAGATAGCGGCATTCTGGCGCTGCCCATGCCTGACTGGCAAGGAGCGCCTCAGGTCAAAGCATAGACAAGCCCAAACCCCGGCGTTGAGCGCTGCCAAATCGCTGTTTTGTGCGAATGTCAGGCAAAAAATCACGGAACCCCATGATCGTGCCTAAACTCCAAATTGCGCGACTGGATTAATAACCAGTCCAAACTGGCGAGATAGGCGCCAGAACCCCTTGTCCATTGGTTTGCACATAAAGAGAACAAAGCTATGAAACGGATTCTTCTTGGTACTCTCTTCACCGCTGTATCCATCAACGCCATGGCTCAGGCCCCAGGCGGCCCGGATTGCGGTTGGGGCAACATGCTGTTCGAAGGTCAGCGTGGCACCCCGGCTCACTTCCTGGCATCCACCACCAACGGTACTTCCGGCAACGCAACGTTTGGCATGACCTCCGGTACCAACGGTTGCGCGACCAACGCGTCACTGACCTATGGCGGCAAATCCTGGTTTGCCATGAATGGCATGATGAACGAGCTGTCCGAAGACATGGCTAAAGGCCAGGGCGAAGCGCTGACCACCTACGCCGTGGTACTGGGCGTGGCGCCGGAAGACCGTGCGCATTTCGCCGCCGTCACTCATGAGCACTTCCAACAGATCTTCAGCAAGGCTGATGTGACCGCCGAAGATGTGCATACCAACACCCTGGCCGTTCTGAAGAACGATCCTCGCCTGGCCAAGTACGCGACTCAGGCATAAGCTCGACCCGCCCCGCTTCTTTCGGGAAGCGGGTTTTGTTTTTTTGACCCGTGCCCTTTTGGGTCTTTATTTTTTCCTGTTCAAGTTGCTGACTATGCTCAAACGCCTTGCCTGGCTGGCGCTCTGTGTCTGCGCCCCGCTGTCCGCCGCGCCTCACATCGATCCTCAACGTTTGCAGCAACTGGCCAACGACCCCTTCTGGATTTCCCTGGGTCATTACGAAACCGCCAAGCTCGGCGGCTGGCGCAGCTATGTCAGCGACAAGAAGTTCTTCCTTGCCGCCGATGGCAACGAACACCCGGACCATGAGCTGGCGGCCACCGTGCAAGCATTGTACGCCCCGGCCGGTGCGGGCGAGCAGCATGCGCAGTGCGTCTACCCGGCTCGTACCCGCTGGCTCAAGGCGCAACTCAACCTGACCGATTTGCCGACGCTTCCCTGCGCCGAGTTCACGCAATGGTTCAAGGACGTCTCGCCCCACAGCGCGGTGATGATCTTTCCAGCGGCCTACCTGAACAGCCCGTCGTCAATGTTCGGCCACACTTTGCTGCGCATCGATCAGGCCGACGTACAAAGCGACAAGACCTCGCTGCTCAGTTACGCGATCAACTTCGGCGCTTACATCGAGGGGTCCGACAACAGCATCCTATACGCCTGGAAAGGCTTGATGGGTGGCTATCCGGGGCTGTTTGCGCTGGTGCCTTACCAGGAAAAGCTCTCGGAATACCGCAGTCTCGAGAACCGTGACCTGTGGGAGTACCGCCTGAACCTGACCCAGCAAGAAACCGCGCGCATGGTCGAGCACGTCTGGGAGCTGAAACAGATTCAGTTCGACTATTTCTTTTTCGACGAAAACTGCTCCTATCGCCTGCTGGAACTGCTGCAAGTGGCGCGTCCGAGCCTGCGCCTGACCGAGCAATTTCCGCTGACGGCCATTCCCACCGACACCGTCAAGGCCGTGAAAGAGGCCGGGCTGGTGGAATCCATCCAGTATCGCCCGTCTCGCGAACGGGAATTGCTGAGTCGCGCCGAGCCACTGACCGATGAAGAACAACAGTGGGTACTGAAAGTCAGCGCCGACCAGAAGCAACTGCAAACGGCCGAATTCAATGCACTACACCGTGACCGTCAGGCACTGATCATCGACGCGGCCTATCGCCTGGAGCGCTACCGCGCCAACGGCCAGGAGCGCGATCCGCAACGGGCCCAGCGCAGCTTCGAGTTGCTGCGGGCGATCAACCGCAATCCCGCACCGGAACTGGACATCCCACAGCCTGGCCTGCCCGAGGATGGCCACGAATCGCGCACCTGGCAGGCCGGTCTCGGCACCCGCGGCGACCGTGCCTTTGGCGAATACGGCCTGCGCATGGCCTATCACGACCTCAATGACAACGCCGAAAGCTTCCCCCTCGGCGCACAGATCGAAATCCTGCAATTGAAACTGCGCCAGTACGAAGGCAATGACTGGCAAGTGCAGCAACTGGACCTGGCGACGATTCGCTCCCTGACCCCACGCAATGAATTGCTGCAGCCCCTGTCGTGGCAGGTCACCGGGGGCCTGGAACGAGTGCCGGGCAAGCATGACGATGAAAACCTGGTCAGCCACGTCAATGGCGGTGGCGGTGGGACCTGGCAATTGAGCGACGACATGCTCGGTTTTGCCCTAGGCACCGTGCGCGTGGAGCACAACAATGACTTCGCCGAATTCATATCGCCGGCGGCGGGTTTCAACACAGGCCTGCTGTGGAAAAACCCGCTGGGCAATCTGAGCCTTGAGGCAAAAGGTGATTTCTTCACCAATGGAGAAGTGCGTCGTCGCCTGAGTCTGAATCAGCAGTGGGAATTGTCGCGCAACCTCGGGTTGCGCCTGAGTGCCCAGCGCGAGTTCAGCCACCTGGCCACGCCCGAGAATGAAGTGATGCTTGAGGTTAAGTGGTATCACTACTAACCCATAACCTGTAGGAGCACAGCTTGCTGGCGATGGCATCCCCTCGGTATGTCTGAATGACCGCATAGATGCCATCGCCAGCAAGCTGTGCTTCCTACAGGGGCTGCGATCTTTTGATCTTTCTTTCACGTCCCGCTGACGAACCCACACCTAGACTTTCCCTATAGGCCGTATTGCGGCCCGGGAGTCCGAGATGTGGCGTTGCGCAGGTGTGTTTAGTTTGTTGCTGTTGATCGCAGGTTGCCAGACAACCCACGAAGATCTGATCGCCAAGGGTTATCCACCAGCGTTCGCCGATGGGTTCGATGATGGTTGCAGCAGTGGTCGCCAGGCCGCCGGAGCTATCACCGGCGAGTTTCGCAAGAACGTCCCGCGCTACCTGAAGGACAAGAATTACGCCGAAGGCTGGAGTGATGGTTTCCGTCAGTGTCAGGCCATGCGCGAAAGCCAGGACCGCGAGAGCTATCGCAACAGTCATTGGGACGAGCGCGATGAAGCCTGGCAACGGCAAAAGGATCAAGACGCCGCCCGTGCCTATCGCTCGCAATAGGTCGCTTACAGATAGCCAGCGAAGCCAAAACCCTGCAACCATGGCCCAAACCCTATAACGGGAGGAAACCATGAGTCGCGCCTTCGTCAACGAAGATAACGCCGCCGCGCAAACCGATCAGCCGGTCGAACGGCAGGTCAGTGCGCAGCCCAACTACGTCACACCCGCCGGCCTTGTCTTGCTGCAGGAGAAGGTCGCCGAGTTGCAGGCGCTGCACAACCAACAATCAGCCCTTGGCGATCAGGCTGACAAGCAGCTGTTGGTCAACCTTGAGCGCGATTTGCGCTACTTCCATCAACGCCTGCAAAGTGCCCAGGTGGTGCCGTCCGCGACCTCAACCAGGAAAGTCCAGATCGGCAGTTGGGTCACCTATGCGGATGAAAACGGCACCGAGCACCGTGTGCAGCTGGTCGGTGAAGACCAGGCCGTCGCGACCAAAGGCCTGATCAATTGGGGATCGCCGCTGGGTCGGGCGTTGCTCGGGGCGCAACTCGGTGACGAGGTGCTGTGGCAACGCCCGGCTGGTGATCAGTTGATCGAGATCATCCGTATCGAACCGGCTTAAACCACGCCCTGGGCCAGCATGGCGTCGGCGACCTTGACGAAGCCGGCGATGTTCGCGCCCTTGACGTAGTTAACCTGGCCATTCTCCTCACCGTAATGCACGCAGGCGTGATGGATCGACTGCATGATGGCGTGCAGCTTGCTGTCCACCTCACCACCGGTCCATAGCAGGCGCATGGCGTTCTGCGACATCTCCAGACCGCTGACGGCAACACCGCCGGCATTGGAGGCCTTGCCCGGAGCGAACAGGATGCCGGCGTCGATAAACAGGTCCACGGCTTCGAGGGTAGTTGGCATGTTCGCGCCTTCCGCCACGCAGATGCAGCCATTGCGCAGCAACGCACGTGCCGCATCGGTATCCAGTTCGTTTTGCGTGGCGCACGGCAGCGCGATGTCGCAGCTGAGTCCCCATGGGTGCTGGCCAGCCAGGAACTCCAGGCCAAAACGACCCGCCAGTTCGCTGATGCGTCCGCGCTGGACGTTTTTCAGTTCGAGCACGGCTTGCCATTGCTCCTCGGTCAGCCCGCTTTCGCAGTACAGCGTGCCTTCGGAGTCAGACAGCGAAATCACTTTGCCGCCCAGGTCCATGACCTTACGCGCGGCGTATTGCGCAACGTTGCCGGAACCCGAGATCGCCACGCGCTTGCCTTCGACGGTTTCACCGCGACGCTTGAGCATTTCCTCGGCGAAGTACACGCAACCGAAACCGGTGGCCTCAGGGCGAATCAGGCTGCCGCCGTAGCTCGGTCCCTTGCCGGTCAACACGCTGGTGAACTGGTTGCTCAGGCGCTTGTACTGGCCGAACAGGAAGCCGATCTCGCGGGCACCAACACCGATGTCACCGGCCGGCACGTCAACGTCGGCGCCGATGTGGCGATACAGCTCGCTCATGAAAGCCTGGCAGAAGCGCATGACTTCGGCGTCGCTTTTGCCTTTGGGGTCGAAGTCCGAACCACCCTTGCCGCCACCCATGGGCAACGACGTCAGCGAGTTCTTGAAGGTTTGCTCGAAGGCGAGGAACTTCAACACGCCCAGATTCACCGACGGATGGAAGCGCAGACCGCCCTTGTACGGGCCGATGGCGCTGTTCATCTGGATACGGAAACCGCGATTGACCTGCACCTTGCCGTGATCGTCGACCCAGGACACGCGGAACACCACGGCTCGCTCGGGCTCGCAAATGCGCTCCAGGATGCCCGAGGTCAGGTAGTGCGGGTTGGCTTCGAGAAAGGGCCACAGGCTACGCAGCACCTCTTCGACTGCCTGGTGGAATTCAGGCTGGTCCGGGTCGCGTTTTTTCAGGCGGGCAAGGAAGGACTCGACGGATTCGATCATGGAAAAGTCTCGGCAAATTATTGTCGTTGGAAGAAATTGGGCCGGACTTTAACAAACGAATCGCGCACAGGAATAGAGCAGAATGTCGCCTTTATGAAATTAAATGGTGCGCTGGATATAAATTCAGTCCGATTATCGGCTACTTCTGCACCTAAAAAGGGATTTACAAATCAGACCTTGCACCCTGTAGGAGCGAGGCTTGCCCGCGAAGAACGATAACGCAGTGCAACTGATATACCGAGGCGTCTGGTTCGCGGGCAAGCACCGCTCCTACATCAGCGAAACCCCACGCAAAAAAAAAACGGAGCCCGAAGGCTCCGTTTTTTCATGCAACCAACCAGAGATCAGGCCAGTTTCTTGTGGCGTACCCGGTGCGGCTGGGCAGCGGCTTCGCCGAGACGTTTTTTGCGATCGGCTTCGTACTCGGTGTAGTTGCCTTCGAAGAACACTGCTTGCGAGTCATCTTCGTACGCCAGGATGTGAGTCGCGACGCGGTCAAGGAACCACCGATCGTGAGAGATCACAATGGCGGCGCCCGGGAAGTCGAGCAGCGCTTCTTCCAGGGAACGCAGGGTTTCGACGTCGAGGTCGTTGGACGGTTCGTCGAGCAGCAGGACGTTGCCGCCCTCTTTCAGGGTCAGGGCCAGGTGCAAGCGACCACGCTCACCACCGGACAGGTCCTTGACGAACTTCTGCTGGTCGCCGCCCTTGAAGTTGAAGCGACCGACGTAGGTACGCGACGGGATCTCGTAGTTGCCGATGCGGATCTGGTCGGAACCGTCGGAGATCTGCTGGAACACGGTCTTGCTGCCGTCCAGGTCTTCACGGCTCTGGTCCACGCAAGCCAGTTGCACGGTTTCGCCGACTTCGATGCTGCCCGAATCCGGAGTTTCCTTGCCCATCAGCATGCGGAACAGGGTCGACTTACCGGCACCGTTACCGCCGATCACGCCGACGATGGCGCCTTTAGGCATGGAGAACGACAGGTTGTCGATCAGCACGCGATCGCCGTAGCCCTTGGTGACGTTCTTGAATTCGATGACCTTGTCGCCCAGGCGTGGACCGGCCGGGATGTAGATCTCGTTGGTTTCGCTGCGCTTCTGGAATTCCTGCGATTGCATTTCTTCGAAGCGTTGCAGACGAGCCTTGGATTTCGACTGGCGGGCCTTGGCGCCTTTGCGCACCCACTCCAGTTCTTCCTTCATGGCTTTTTCGTGAGCCGACTGTTGCTTGGATTCCTGGGCCAGACGATCGGACTTGGCTTCCAGCCAACCCGAATAGTTGCCCTCGTAAGGAATGCCCGCGCCGCGGTCGAGTTCCAGGATCCAGCCAGCGACGTTGTCCAGGAAGTAACGGTCGTGCGTGATCGCGACCACGGTGCCCGGGAAGTCGTGCAGGAAGTGCTCAAGCCATGCAACGGAGTCGGCGTCCAGGTGGTTGGTCGGTTCGTCGAGCAGCAGCATGTCCGGTGCGGACAGCAGCAGGCGGCACAGGGCCACACGACGTTTTTCACCACCGGAGAGGACTTCAACCTTGGCATCCCAGGCCGGCAGACGCAGCGCATCGGCGGCGACTTCCAGCTGGCGCTCCAGGTTGTGGCCATCGCTGGCTTGCAGGATGGCTTCGAGCTTGGCCTGTTCGGCAGCCAGCTTGTCAAAGTCGGCATCCGGGTCGGCGTAGGCCGCGTAGACCTCGTCCAGGCGCGCCTGGGCGTCCTTGATCACGCTGACCGCTTCCTCGACCACTTCACGCACGGTCTTGGTCGGGTCCAGCTGTGGTTCTTGCGGCAGGTAGCCGATGTTCAGGTCCGGCATCGGACGGGCTTCACCGTCGAACTCGGTGTCGACGCCCGCCATGATTTTCAGCAGGGTGGACTTACCCGAACCGTTAAGGCCGAGTACGCCGATCTTGGCGCCCGGAAAGAACGACAAGGAGATGTTTTTCAGGATTTCCCGCTTCGGCGGAACAACTTTGCCCAGCCGATGCATGGTGAATACGTATTGAGCCATGGAGAACCTAGGGTCAGTGACTGATGAATGAATAGAGCGCAGGCGATGCCCGGCCAGACCATGCGCGTCGTACGCTTGGCGAAGCCAATGCGCAGGCGCTGAAAAAAGTCTGATTCTAGGAGCTGGAACGCTCCCGCGTAACCGGCAAAGCTACCTTAATGACCGATGGCAGTCCAGCCGAGTGGGACTGGCACTTCGCCACAACTCAAGGCATGCTAGCCGCCCTTCGGGCGTCCGGCTTATAGTGCACGTCGCGCCAGTCCAGCCAAACCGCAGGATTACAGTTTGCCCAGTGTCCCTCCGTCCCTGATCACCCGTGCACCGACTGTTGCACCCGGATCGCCCATGCGCGGCACGCTCAAGGGCGCTTTGGCGATACTCGTGTTGCTGCTGCTCGCCCTGTTGTTCTGGCAACTCTTCGATCAGCTGCGGGAAACCCAGAAAAGCCAACGCCAGGCCACCATCGACCACACCGCCGACCAGGCCGCACAAGTCAGCCTGAACATGGCGCTCAACGCCCAGATCGCCCTCAACCTGCTGCCGATCGTCGAGCAGCCGCAAAGTGATGACGAGCTGCAGGACTTGCTGCGCAAGGTGCAGAAGTCCTTGCCCGACCTGCTAAGCCTGGCACTGCTCAGCCCCTCTGGAAGAATTATCAGCGACACAGCCGGCACCCGCGACGATGCCGACTATCTGGGGGATCTGGTGCGACGCAGTCGCTCCCAACCCCACTATTACAGCAATGCCATCGACGGCTCGCGGGTGTATTTGCTGCTGCATCAAGCCAGCGGCAGCAATCGTGGCTATTGGGCCTTGCGCTTCAAGCCGACGTTTTTCGCCTCACTGACCAAGCTGAACGATACGGGCACTGCCCCGCTGTGGCTGGTGGAAAATCGCCTCAATCACCAGATCATCAGCCGCGACGAGGCGCTGCCACAGGTCAATCCCGGCACCTTGACCCAGGACGATGTGGCCAACAGCGTACTGACCGTTGCACTGAGCAGCAGCGACTGGCAGTTACGTGGACTGTTCGATCGCCAGCGAGTGCTCGAGGAACTGCTGCCGGCGTTCATCGGCAAATGCCTGCTATGCCTGGCCTTTTCCATGCTGCCGTTCATCGTCCTGCTGAACATGCGCCGTCGCCAGCGACAGCTGCACGAAGGTCGCCGACGCTACCAGGAAATCTTCGAAGGCTCCGGCGTGGCCCTGTGCGTACTCGACATGTCCGGCCTGCGAAGCGTATTCGACAAGGCCCAACTGCTGCGCGACGAGCAGCTGCAAGCATGGCTCGCAGCCCCGGAACAACGCCGGCAGTTGTTGCAGGAGCTACGCGTTACCGAGGTCAACCAGGTCGCCCTGCAACTGCTCAACGTCAATACCTGTGATCAAGTCTGGAGACTGCTGATCGATGGCAACCCCGTGGAGGGCAGCGCCATTGGCAATCAGGTACTCCAAGCGGTGCACAGGCAACAGCAACAGCTTGAGCTGGAAATCAAACTCCAGGATGCCACGGGACGTGACCAACACTTGTGGCTGGTGTTGCGCTTGCCGCAAAACCCTGATGACTTCAAGGCGGTGATCCTGAGCATCACCGATATCACCAGCCGCAAGCTCATCGAGTTGTCGCAGCAGGAGCGCGAAGGTTTCTGGTCCGACGTCGTGCGGACCGTGCCCGATCACCTGTACGTGCAAGACGTGATCAGCCAGCGAATGATCTTCAGCAACCACCACCTGGGCCAGACGCTGGGCTACAACCGCACCGAACTGCAGCAGATGGGCGAGTACTTCTGGGAAATCCTCCTGCACCCCGACGATGCCGACTACTACCACCGCTCGCGCCAGAGCCAACGGCAAGGCGGTTACAGCCAGTTGATGCAGTGCCAGTTGCGCTTCCGCCACCGTGACGGGCAATGGCGGCGTTTCGACATTCGCGAGCAGGCACTGGCACGGGACAAGCATGACCAGGTCACCCGCATCATCGGTGTGGCCAAGGACGTTACCGAGCAGATCGAGGCCAGTGAGTCGCTGCGCGACAGCGAGCAGCGCTACCGCATGCTCGCCGAAAGCATCAGCGACGTGATCATTTCCACCGACAGCCGCATGGCACTCAACTATGTCAGCCCTTCGGTGCAGGCGGTGCTGGGCTACGAAGTCGAATGGATTTTCCAGAACGGCTGGCAATCGACCATTGCCAATCCGCAACAGTTGAGTGGCATCTACCAACTGATGGATCGCGTCAGCAAAGCGCTGGATAAACCCGAACAGCTGGCCCTGTTACGCAGCCAGGTGCAAACCCAGCTGTTCCTGTTCGACTGCCTGCGCGCCGACGGACGCAAGATTCCCATCGAACTGCGACTGGTGCTGGTATGGGACGAACACGGCACGTTCGAAGGCGTGCTGGGGGTCGGTCGCGACATCAGCCAGCAACGCCGGGCCGAAAAAGACCTGCGAATGGCCGCCACGGTATTCGAACACTCGACCTCGGCGATCCTCATCACCGACCCGGCCGGCTATATCGTCCAGGCCAACGAAGCCTTCAGCCGGGTCAGCGGTTATGCCGTGGAACAGGTACTCGACCAGTTGCCGAACATGCTCACCGTCGACGAGCAGCAGGAAGCCCATTTGCGCTACGTGCTCAAGCAGCTGAACCAGCACAGCACCTGGGAGGGCGAAGTGTGGCTGCGGCGGCGCAATGGCGAACATTATCCGGCCTGGGTCGGTATTACCGCGGTACTGGACGACGAAGGCGACCTGGCCAGTTACGTGTGTTTCTTCAGCGACATCAGCGAACGCAAGGCCAGTGAGCAACGGATTCACCGCCTGGCCTACTACGACGCCCTGACCCACCTGCCCAACCGCACACTGTTCCAGGATCGCCTGCACACGGCGCTGCAAGCGGCTGAACGACAGAAGTCCTGGGTGGTGTTGATGTTCCTCGACCTGGACCGCTTCAAACCGATCAACGATTCCCTGGGCCATGCCGCCGGTGATCGCATGCTCAAGGAAATGGCCACGCGCCTGCTCGGTTGCGTCGACGACGACGACACGGTCGCGCGCATGGGCGGCGATGAATTCACCTTGCTCCTGCAACCGCGGGCCAACCGTGAAATTGCCTTGACCCGGGCGATTCACGTGGCTGAGCAGATCCTCGCCAGCTTGGTCAAACCCTTCGTACTCGAAGGTCGCGAGTTCTTCGTCACGGCCAGTATCGGCATCGCCTTGAGCCCGCAGGACGGCAATGAGCTCAGCCAGTTGATGAAGAACGCCGATACCGCGATGTACCACGCCAAGGAGCGCGGCAAGAACAACTTCCAGTTCTATCAGGCGGACATGAACGCCAGCGCCCTGGAGCGCCTGGAACTGGAAAGCGACTTGCGCCATGCCCTGGAACAAAACGAATTCGTGCTGTATTACCAACCGCAGTTCAGCGGCGATGGCAAACGCCTGACCGGCGCCGAAGCCTTGCTGCGCTGGCGTCATCCGCGTCGTGGCCTGGTACCGCCGGGGGACTTCATCCCGGTGCTCGAAGAGCTGGGCCTGGTGGTGGATGTCGGCGACTGGGTGATCAGCGAAGCCTCCCGTCAGCTCAAGGCCTGGCATCAGGCCAAGGTGCGCGTGCCGAAGGTGTCGGTGAACATCTCCGCCCGGCAGTTCTCCGACGGCCAGCTCGGCACGCGGATTGCCACCATCCTGAGGGACACCGGCCTGCCACCGGCGTGCCTTGAGCTGGAGCTGACCGAAAGTATCCTGATGCGCGAAGTCAGCGAAGCCATGCAGATTCTCGCCGGGTTGAAAAACCTGGGCCTGAGCATCGCGGTCGACGACTTCGGCACGGGCTACTCATCGCTCAACTACCTCAAGCAGTTTCCGATCGACGTACTGAAAATCGACCGCACCTTCGTCGATGGCCTGCCATCGGGTGAACAGGATGCACAGATCGCCCGGGCGATCATCGCCATGGCCCACAGCCTCAACCTGGCGGTTATCGCCGAGGGTGTGGAAACCCAGGAGCAACTTGATTTCCTCAGGGAACACGGTTGCGACGAGGTCCAGGGTTACCTGTTCGGCCGTCCGATGCCGGCCCACACGTTTGAAGGGCAATTCAGCAATGATGCCCTGTTCATGTTCGACTGAGCCTCTGCGGCGCCTGCCATGACGCCTTCGCGGGCAAGCCTCGCTCCTACGGTCCATACGGTCTGTAGGAGCGAGGCTTGCCCGCGAAGAGGCCCGCACGATCACCGCTAATCCCCTCATGAAGCCCACTTGTCTGCGACATGATGTCCTTTCATATGCCTTCCAAAACCCGATGGGGTAGAATGCCCCCCTTTTCCGCCCCCGATCCTTGAGGACCGCCATGTTCAGCCGTGATTTGACTATTGCCAAGTACGACGCCGATCTCTTTGCCGCCATGGAGCAAGAAGCTCAGCGCCAGGAAGAGCACATTGAGCTGATCGCTTCGGAAAACTACACCAGCCCTGCGGTGATGGAAGCTCAAGGCTCGGTACTGACCAACAAGTACGCCGAAGGCTATCCGGGCAAGCGCTACTACGGTGGTTGCGAGTACGTAGACATCGTCGAGCAGCTGGCTATCGACCGCGCCAAAGAGCTGTTCGGTGCCGACTACGCCAACGTTCAGCCGCACGCCGGTTCGCAAGCCAACAGCGCCGTTTACCTGGCCCTGCTGTCGGCTGGCGACACCATCCTGGGCATGAGCCTGGCCCACGGCGGTCACCTGACCCACGGTGCCAGCGTTTCGTCCTCCGGCAAGCTGTACAACGCCATCCAGTACGGCATCGACGCCAATGGCCTGATCGACTACGACGAAGTCGAGCGCCTGGCCGTTGAGCACAAGCCGAAAATGATCGTGGCCGGTTTCTCCGCCTACTCGCAGATCCTCGACTTCCCGCGTTTCCGCGCAATCGCTGACAAGGTAGGCGCCTACCTGTTCGTCGACATGGCCCACGTGGCCGGTCTGGTCGCCGCTGGCGTCTACCCGAACCCGGTGCCATTCGCTGACGTGGTGACCACCACCACCCACAAGACCCTGCGCGGTCCACGTGGCGGCCTGATCCTGGCTCGCGCCAACGCCGACATCGAGAAGAAGCTGAACTCCGCGGTATTCCCGGGCGCCCAAGGCGGCCCGCTGGAGCACGTGATCGCTGCTAAAGCGATCTGCTTCAAGGAAGCTCTGCAGCCTGAGTTCAAGGCTTACCAGCAACAAGTGGTGAAAAACGCCCAGGCCATGGCCAGCGTATTCATCGAGCGCGGTTTCGACGTGGTTTCCGGCGGTACTGAAAACCACCTGTTCCTGCTGTCGCTGATCAAGCAGGAAATCTCCGGTAAAGATGCCGACGCCGCCCTGGGCAAGGCGTTTATCACCGTGAACAAGAACTCCGTGCCAAACGACCCACGCTCCCCGTTCGTCACCTCCGGCCTGCGCTTCGGCACTCCGGCTGTGACCACTCGCGGCTTCAAGGAAGCAGAGTGCAAGGAACTGGCCGGCTGGATCTGCGACATCCTGGCAGACCTGAACAACGAAGCGGTGATCGATGCCGTTCGTGAGAAGGTCAAGGCCATCTGCAAGAAGCTGCCGGTGTACGGCGCTTAATCAGCCCCGCTAGATCGCAGCAAAAAAACCGGTCAGCGATGGCCGGTTTTTTTTCGTCTGCATTTTGAATACATCCATTTGGTGGGAACCGGATTGCCGGCGAAGGCGGTCTTTGAGATTGCACCGGCCTTTCGGAAGCCTTCGCTGGCAAGCCAGCTCCTACAGGACCAGCATTACTGGTCAGACCGGTCATGCCAATTTTTAGATTTTCACTTGTAATCCCGAAAAAACTCAGCGTAGACTGCGCCTGCACTGGACATACCGGTAAGACCACAATAATTAAGTCCTGAATCTGATGCGCGACGCGCACGGCAGCCAGGACACCGACCAGGATTCCTCCCATGCTCAGATGGTGCTCGCGTTCAATCTTCCTCCAAGTGGTTCTCGGACTGGTGCTCGGCATCGTCTGCGGGCTGACCCTTCCCGAATACTCCGCTCAGCTCAAACCGCTTGGTGACGGTTTTATCAAGCTGATCAAAATGCTCATCGGCCTGATTGTGTTCTGCGTAGTGGTCAGCGGCATCAGCGGTGCCGGCGACCTGAAGAAGGTCGGCCGCATCGGCCTGAAATCAGTGATCTACTTTGAAATCCTCACCACCATTGCCCTGGTGATCGGGCTGGTGTTCGCCTTCAGTACCGGCATCGGCAGCGGCGCGAACATTCATCTGGATCAGCTTTCCGCCGCAGACATGGGCGATATCGCCCAACGCAGCCAGCACATGCACACCACCACGCAGTTCCTGATGGACCTGATCCCGACCTCGGTAATAGGTGCCTTTGCAGACAACAATATCCTGCAAGTGCTGCTGTTTTCGGTGCTGTTCGGCAGTGCGCTGAACTTGGTGGGCGAAGCCGCCTCCGGTATCTCGCGCCTGATCAATGAGCTCAGCCACGTCATCTTCCGCATCATGGGCATGATCGTGCGCCTGGCGCCGATCGGTGTGTTCGGCGCAATCGCCTTCACCACCAGCAAATATGGCCTGGACTCGCTGCAGCACCTGGGCAGCCTGGTCGGTTTGTTCTACCTGACCTGCGTGGCCTTCGTTGCGCTGATTCTCGGCCTGGTGATGCGCCTGTCCGGCCTGCGGATGTGGCCGCTGCTCAAGTACCTGCGCGAAGAGTTGCTGATCGTCATGGGTACCGCTTCGTCCGATGCCGTGCTGCCACAAATCATGCGCAAGCTTGAGCATTTGGGCATCGGCAGCTCGACGGTCGGGCTGGTGATTCCAACCGGGTACTCATTCAACCTCGATGGTTTCTCGATCTACCTGACCCTGGCCATTGTGTTCATCGCCAATGCTACCGGCACGCCACTGGCGATGACCGACCTGCTGACGATTCTGCTGGTGTCGTTGATTACCTCCAAGGGCGCGCACGGTATTCCGGGTTCGGCGCTGGTCATTCTGGCAGCCACCCTGACGGCGATTCCGGCGATTCCGGTGGTGGGCCTGGTGCTGGTGCTGGCGGTGGACTGGTTCATGGGCATCGGCCGGGCGCTGACCAACCTGATCGGCAATTGCGTGGCGACCGTGGCCATCGCCCGATGGGAAAAGGACATCGATGTGCAACGGGCGAACAAGGTACTGTCCGGCCAGGTGGGTTATACCTTCCAGCCGAGAAAACCTGTGGCCCCGGCCCATCAGCAGGAATTTTGAACAAACGCCGTGCCTGCCTACGGGCAGGCACGGCCAACAACGCTATGGATGCTCATGGAGCGAACAGTGATTACCTCGTCGACCGTCGTAAATTCAGTCGTAGAAAAACTGCGGGCCGCTCTGGCCCGCGGTCAGTGGCGCTCCGGTGAAATGCTCCCGGGGCAACGTGAATTGGCCGAGCAACTGGGTATTAGCCGCCCGAGCCTGCGTGAAGCGGTGACCGTGCTGGAAACCCTCGGCCTGGTGCGTTCCATGCCGGGCAAAGGCGTGGTGGTGCTGGACGCGAATCTCAGCGACAGCCAAAGCCACGACAGCGCAGTGGCCGGGGCGAGCCTGGAAGACGTCCTGCAACTGCGCTACACCCTTGAACCGTTCATCGTCGGCCTCGTGGCGCAGTCCATCAGCAGCAAGGAAGTCGGGCAACTGCGCCTGACCCTGATGGACATGCGCGAAGCCCTGGAAGCCAACGACAGTGAGGCCGGCGTGAATGCCTACATCGCGTTCCATGAAGAGCTGTTCACGCTGACGTCGAATCCGATTTTCCAGAGCGTGGTCCAGCAGACCAGCAATGCCCTCAAGCAGAGCGCCGACGTATTGCGCAACTCCCCGGAACACCTGGCTGAACGCCTTGAAGAAAACGAAGCCGTGGTGCGCGCGATCCGTAGCAAGAACAGCGCCCAGGCCAGCGCCGAGATGCGCCGGCACATTCTTCGCGAAGGACAGCGGATGGGCATCGAACTGAACATCCCGGAAGACAACCTCGGCAGTTGAACCTTCATCGAACCGGAGACAGGCCATGAACAGCTTCGTTTCACCACAAGCGCTTAACACCCTGCCCTTTCCACAGGCGGCGGATGATCTGTACTCGCGGGTCTTCAACGCCATTCTCGAACAGCGCATCCATTCGGCCAGTCGCTTTACCGAAGAAAGCCTGGCGCAGATGTTTGGCTCTCGACGCAGCGCCATGCGTGACGTGCTGACGCGGCTGTCCCACCAGCAGGTCATTGTCCTTCGGGCCAACCATCGACCTCGCGTCGCTGAGCTGAATGCCGAGCAAACCCGGCAGGCGTTGCATGCCAGGCGACTGACCGAGCTCATGCTGGTGCGGTTGGCCTGCCAGCGCCCCTGCCCGCTTGCCTTGGAGCGACTGCGGGCACTTGTCGATAGCGAGCGCCAATGCACCGAGCGTGGTCAGGCGATTCGCTTGTCGGGAGAGTTTCACCTGCAGCTGGCAGAAATGGCGGGCAATGCACCGTTGGCGCATTTTCTCGGCAGCCTGGTACCTCTGACCTCATTGGCGATTGCGCAGTTTGACGCTGCCTTGGATGACTATTGCGCTTGGCAGCTGCACGAGCAAATAGTGGACGCGCTAACGCGAAGGAATGTCGCGAAGGCGGTGACGTTACTGAACCAGCACCTGGATCATCTGGAGGCGGTCTTGCTGAACGCTCAACCGCACTCCAATCAGAAGCGTATCGCCGGTTAGCTCGCCGCCACTCGCGCGAACCCTTGGCGAATCTTTTCCTGCGGCAAATCATCGGCAATGAACACGATCACGCTTTCACGGGTTTCATCGGCCGCCCACTCGGTGTCCCAGTCAAAACCGTAAAGCTTCAGCACACCCTGAAACACCATGCGGCGCGGCTCGCCGAGGATGTTCAATACGCCTTTGTAGCGCAGCAAATGCTTGCCGTGCTCCTCCAGCAGTTCGTTCATGAACTCGCTGAGCTTGTCGATATCCAGCGGTTTTTCGGTGCGCAGCACCAGGCTGGAAATTCGGTCGATGGACGGGGCCTGGCTCACTGGGCGCAAACTCACGCCGCCGCCCAGATCGGCGTTGAGATTGAACCCACGCACGTCGAGTAGTTCGGCCAGGTCGATCTTGCCGTGGTCGACCACGCGGATCGGTGCACGACGATTGATACGGGTCAGGCGCTCGCTCAACGCCGTGAACGCAGGTTCGTCCACCAGATCGCGCTTGCTCACCAGCAAGCGGTCGGCGAAACCGATCTGCGCCTGGGCGATGGTCTGGGTCAGGTGCTGTTCGGCGTGTGCCGCGTCCACCAGGGTGATGATGCCATCGAGGATGTAGCGCTCGCGCAGCTCCTCGTCGATGAAGAAGGTTTGTGCCACCGGAGCCGGATCGGCGAGGCCGGTGCATTCGATCACCAGGCGGTCGAAGGCGATGTCACCGCTGTCGAGGCGCTCGAGCAGCAGGTACAGGGCCTTGGTCAAGTCAGTGTGGATGGTGCAACAGACGCAGCCGTTGGACAGCGTCATCACTTGCACCGGCTCATCGCCCAACAGCTGGGTGTCGATGCCGGCGTCGCTGAATTCGTTTTCGATCACGGCGATTTTCAGACCGTGCTCGGCTTTGAGCAGGTAGCGCAGCAAGGTGGTTTTACCTGCGCCGAGAAAGCCGCTGAGGATCGTGACCGGGATTGGAGTGAGCAAAACGAAATCTCCTATGTGCTGATAAAACTGTAGGAGCCGGCTTGCCGGCGAAGGCGTCCTCAAGATCGCTTTCGCCGGCAAGCCGGCTCCTACAGTAGTGTGTTGCCTAGACGTGGTGCATCAACAGCACTTCGGCCCACCCTTGCCACCGTAACGTGCCTCCTGGCGTTCGCGAAAGAACGCCTCGTAGCTCATCACCGGTTTGTCCGGGTGCTTGCTTTGCATGTGCTCGACGTAGTTGTCGTAATCGGGCATGCCGACCATCAGGCGCGCGGCCTGACCGAGGTACTTACCGAGGCGACTCAGGTCATTGAACATGCTGCAATCCTCTGGTTACGCATCCGGCAGCGCCTGGAAGGGCGATTCTTTATCCGTGCGCTCTTTTTTGCCCCAGGCGGCAATACCGACCTTGAGCGCGTAGAACAGGATGCTAAACACCACGAACAGGAACAGCGCGGTCAGCGTAGCGTTGGTGTAGGCGTTGAAGATCACGTGCTGCATTTGCGTGATGTCCTTGGCCGGGGCGAGGATCTGACCGTTGGCCAGGGCATCGCTGTATTTTTTCGCCAGCGACAGGAAGCCAATGGCCGGGTTGGCGTCGAACAGCTTGATGAAGCCGGCGGTGGTGGTGCAGATCAGCAGCCACACGGCAGGCAGCATGGTGACCCAGACATAACGCTGGCGTTTCATCTTGATCAGCACCACCGTGCCGAGCATCAGCGCGATACCGGCCAGCATCTGGTTGGAGATACCGAACAGCGGCCACAGGGTGTTGATGCCACCCAGCGGATCGATCACGCCCTGATACAGCAACCAGCCCCACATGGCCACGCAACCGGCGGTGGCGAGGAAGTTGGCAGCCCAGGACTCGGTACGTTTCAGCGCCGGCACGAAGGAGCCGAGCAAGTCCTGCAGCATGAAACGCCCGGCACGGGTACCGGCGTCCACTGCGGTCAGGATGAACAGTGCTTCGAACAGGATCGCGAAGTGGTACCAGAACGCCATGGTGTTTTCACCCGGCAGCACACTGTGCAGGATCTGCGCGATACCTACGGCCAGGGTCGGCGCACCGCCGGCACGGGCCAGGATGGTGGTTTCACCGATATCGTGAGCCACCGCTTGCAGCGCTTCAGGGGTAATCGCAAAGCCCCAGTTGCTGACCGCGGTCGCCACCGCCACCACATCACCGCCGACCACGGCGGCCGGGCTGTTCATCGCGAAGTAAACGCCTGGCTCGATCACCGAGGCCGCCACCATGGCCATGATCGCCACGAAGGACTCCATCAGCATGCCGCCGTAGCCGATGTAACGGGCGTTGACTTCGTTATCGAGCAGCTTCGGCGTGGTGCCGGAAGAAATCAGTGCATGGAAACCGGACACCGCGCCACAGGCGATGGTGATGAACAGGAACGGGAACAGACCGCCCTTCCACACCGGGCCCGTGCCGTCGACGAATTGGGTCAGGGCCGGCATTTTCAGCTCAGGCATGGTGATAAGGATGCCGATCGCCAGGGCCACGATGGTGCCGATTTTCAGGAAGGTGGAGAGGTAATCACGCGGTGCCAGGATCAGCCACACTGGCAACGAGGCTGCCACGAAACCGTAACCAATCAGCATCCAGGTAATTTGCACGCCAGTGAAGGTAAAGGCCTTGGCCCAAACCGGATCAGCGGCAATCTGCCCGCCGAGCCAGATCGACCCCAGCAGCAGCAGTACGCCGATCACCGAAATTTCACCGATGCGACCCGGGCGGATGTAGCGCATGTAGATGCCCATGAACATCGCGATCGGGATGGTCGCCATCACCGTGAAGATCCCCCACGGGCTCTCGGCCAGGGCCTTCACCACGATCAGCGCCAGCACGGCCAGGATGATGATCATGATCAGGAAGCAGCCAAACAGCGCGATGGTGCCGGGAATGCGGCCCATTTCCTCACGGACCATGTCGCCCAGAGAGCGGCCGTTGCGGCGGGTGGACATGAACAGGACCATGAAGTCCTGCACCGCACCGGCCAGCACCACCCCGGCAATCAGCCACAGCGTGCCGGGCAGGTAGCCCATCTGCGCCGCCAGGACCGGGCCGACCAGTGGCCCCGCGCCAGCGATAGCCGCGAAATGGTGACCGAAGAGGATATGCTTGTTGGTCGGGACATAATCCAGACCGTCATTGTTGAGCACCGCGGGGGTAGCCCGTCGCGCATCGAGTTGCATGACATTATTGGCGATGAACAGACTGTAGTAACGATACGCCACCAGATAGATGGCCACGGCAGCGACCACAATCCACAAAGCGTTGATCGCCTCACCTCGGCGCAGTGCCACTACGCCCAGGGCGCACGCCCCAACGATTGCCAGCAACAGCCAGGGTAAGTGGCGTAGCGGGCTATTATTATTTTTCATTTTATTATTCCAGCCAGAGTGGACAAGAAAGACAGCCACCTCGAGTTTAGCTCGCCTGACAGCAAAGGCCATACCCGACATTGGTCTAGACACCTGGCGGCGCTGGCAGCCTTTTGCAATGCCAGTCTATAGTCAGCGTACATTTCCGAGGACCGTGCCATGAGCGAGCACCCTGCCGAACGTCGCCGCTTCAAACGTATTGCGTTCGATGCCAGAACCGAACTGGGCCAGGGAGAGTTCCTCTGGCCGGTGAAGCTGATCGATCTGTCGCTCAAGGGCTTGCTGATCGAGCGACCGGAACCGTGGCTTGGCAACTCGCAGCAGGATTTTTTTGTCGACATCCATCTGAGCGACGAAATCGACATCGCAATGGATGTGCAGTTGACCCATGAAGACCATGGACAATTGGGTTTCGTGTGCAGGCATATCAGCCTGGAGTCCATTGAGCGCCTGCGCCGGCTGATTGAATTCAATCTGGGTGATCCACAGGAGCTTGAGCGGGAATTGGGTGCCCTGATCGAAGTCTGAATCCCCCCCTGTAGGAGCGAGCCTGCTCGCGATGGACTCGAGAACGCTGTGGAGTGTCAGGCTCCCAGCGTTTTCGTTGACGACCATCGTCGGAACGCCGCCCGGAGCAGGCTCGCTCCTACAAGGATTTGCGTTATTCGAAGAGAGCGTCGAGGGCCTGTTCCAGGCGGGTGACAGCGATGATCTGCAAACCCGGCGGCGCCTCTTTCGGTGCATTGCCCTTGGGCACGATGGCACGTTTGAAACCATGCTTGGCCGCTTCCTTCAGGCGCTCCTGACCGCTTGGCACCGGTCGCACTTCGCCGGACAGACCGACCTCGCCGAACACCAGCAGATCATGGGGCAGCGGCCGATTACGCAAACTGGACATGACGGCTGCCATCAAAGCCAGGTCAGAGGCCGTTTCCAGTACCTTCACCCCACCGACCACGTTGAGAAACACGTCCTGATCGTGGGTGGGTATACCGCCGTGCCGGTGCAGGACGGCCAACAACATTGCCAGCCGGTTCTGATCCAGGCCCAGGGTTACCCGGCGCGGATTGGCCAGATGACTGTCATCCACCAGCGCCTGGACCTCCACCAGCATCGGCCGCGTGCCTTCCCATGTCGCCATGACCACGCTGCCCGGGACTTCTTCCTGGGCACGGGTCAGAAAAATTGCCGAAGGATTGGAGACTTCTTTGAGGCCCTTGTCGGTCATCCCGAACACGCCCAGTTCGTTGACCGCACCGAAACGGTTTTTTACCGCCCGCAACAGGCGCAGGCGCCCATCCGATTCGCCTTCAAAATACAGCACGGTGTCGACCATGTGCTCCAGCACTCGAGGCCCTGCCAGGGCGCCCTCCTTGGTCACGTGCCCCACCAGGAAAATCGCGGTGCCACTCTGCTTGGCGTAACGCACCAGCAGTGCCGCACTTTCGCGAACCTGAGACACACCGCCCGGTGCCGATTGCAGTTGCTCGGTGAAAATCGTCTGGATCGAGTCGATGACCATGACCCGGGGCTTTTCCAGCCGGGCGGTAGCAATGATGGTTTCAATGCAGGTTTCGGTCATGACCCGCAGCTGATCCTGTGGCAGTCCCAGGCGTCGGGCTCGCATGGCCACCTGCTGTTGCGACTCTTCACCCGTGACATACAGCGCCGGCATGCTCTTGGCGAGATTGCACAAGGTTTGCAACAGAATGGTGGACTTGCCGATGCCGGGATCACCGCCGATCAGCACCACCGAGCCATCCACCAAGCCCCCCCCCAGCACCCGGTCGAGCTCACTGGAAGCGGTGGAGAAACGCGGGACTTCCTCGACACTGACTTCAGCCAGGGTCTTGATTTGCGCCTGCTGGCCGGTCCAGCCGGTGCGACCGCTGGGCGCCGCTGCCCCGCCACTTTCCACCATGGTTTCGGTGAGGGTGTTCCAGGCGCCGCATTCGCCACATTGCCCGGCCCATTTGGGAAAGGTTGAGCCGCACTCGGTGCAGCCGTACATGCGCTTGGCCTTGGCCATCTGAACTCCCGGCAAAAAAACGCGATGATAGCTCAGGTCAGCTGCCTGGGTCCGTTGCGATTGATGTCCGGCAATCTCAAATGGATAGTTACATCTGAATACTTCAAATCTTGTTCGACAGAACTCAAACACACACCTATAAACAACAGGCACAACATTTAAACAAATCACGAATTACTTATACACACCCACCCAAAACTTCTGACCCCCCCAACAATCACAGAGAAAAATCTGTACAAACATTAACCATGAACTTTCAAGATGTACAACAATTACACCTTGAAAAACGCCATGCGAATATAACTACTTGCCTCGACGCCGATCGAGCTGGTTATAAAATGGACACGCCGATCTAAAAACCAAGACACCCAGCTGAAAGGCGTCGAAAAATTCAAATCACACATTACAACCCATTGCCGACCACTCGCCAGATTGCCAGGCGCCGAGAGGCCAGTTGCAAAACAATGTCCCATGGAGAAGTGGCATTTTGTAAACTTTTTGCCACAGGTTCGGTCCTTTGCAGGCGGACCCCGCACGCAGTCGTTTCGAGCAGGATGCGATTTGCTGAATTACACTGCGTTCACCAACCTCATCTGTAACAAGGAAATGACCTATGGGCGTGTTAAACGAGTTCAAGGCCTTCGCGGTCAAAGGCAATGTGATCGACATGGCCGTCGGTATCATCATCGGCGCGGCGTTCGGCAAGATCGTGACGTCGTTCGTCGGCGATGTGATCATGCCCCCCATCGGCTTGCTGATCGGTGGCGTGGACTTCAGTGACCTGGCCATTACGCTCAAGGCCGCCCAAGGCGATGTCCCGGCAGTGGTCCTGGCGTACGGTAAGTTCATCCAGACCCTGATTGACTTCGTCATCGTCGCCTTCGCGATCTTCATGGGCGTCAAGGCCATCAACCGGCTCAAGCGCGAAGAAGCCGTCGCCCCCACCCTGCCGCCGGTTCCGACCAAGGAAGAAGAGTTGCTCGGTGAGATTCGCGACCTGCTCAAGGCCCAGAACAACCGCCCCTGAATCAAACGGCGCCCTTAAGGCGCCGTTTTTTTTTACCAGAAGTTCTCCACCGCCACCTGACCGGGCCGCCGGCTGAGGCTCAAGTGCATGTCGCGCTGCTTGAGCAATTTGCGGGTGTCATCAATCATTTGCGGGTTACCGCACAACATCACCCGCGAATGCTCTGGCGTCAGCGCCACGCCGGCCGCCCGCTCCAGTTCGCCGTTTTCAATCAAAGTGGTGATCCGTCCGTTCAGCGCTCCCGGGTGCCGCTCGCGGGTCACTGTGTTGATCAGCTGCAATTTGTGGGCAAATTCCTGCAAGTAATCACGCTGCGCCAAGCCTGCGATCAGTGCCTGATAAGCCAGCTCCCTGGTCTCCCGGACGCTGTACACCAGGATGATTCGCTCGAATTTTTCCCACACCTCGAAGTCCTGCAGGATCGATAGAAACGGCGCCAGACCTGTACCGGTGGATAACAGCCACAGGTCACGCCCGTCGACGAAGCGGTCGAGTGTCAGGTAGCCAAACGCCTGCCGATCGACCAGCAGCGTGTCGCCAACGCCCAGCCGGCTGAGCTCGCTGGTGAATTCGCCGCCGGGTACGACGATGGAAAAGAACTCGAGAAACTCGTCGTAGGGTGAAGACACCATGGAATAGGCGCGCCACACCGTACTGCCGTCTGCCTTGACTACGCCCAACCGGGCGAATTGTCCTGCGCGAAAGCGAAAACCTACGTCCCGCGTAGCGCGCAGGGTGAACAGGTTCGGCGTCAACGGCTGGACGTCGAGCAAGGTTTGACGGGTAAATTTCTCTTCACTGGCGGTCATCGGATGCTCCTTCAACGCATGACCGCAGTGTCTCGCAAAGCGGTTCCCATAAACACCGGCGATTTGTAATGTCTTTAGGAAAACGTTGTTGAATGCATAATATTCCCAAAGACCAAATGCATATTTAACCGTCTGGTTAATACAATAAGGTGCAGGCAATCACATTAACCTCGACATCTAATATATCTTTTGAACTCAACCACATTAGAACCATAAACCTAATTAAGAAATTCAAACAAAACAAAAAAATCTCACCACCATGTATGAAACATCCTACAATCCGTGCGTACTGGACATTGGATCCATACACCCCCAGATGTAATAAACGTGGGAGCTCGAAGATGGAAAGGTGGAAGGAGTCGCAACTCAGAGAGTTAGCCAGCGCAAAGGAGATCGACACTGCTTATCAGGTATCGCTGCGTTTCGCAAAAAATATCGGATATAAATTTTTCGAATTTTCAGCTACTTACCAAACCATATCGGGGCAAGAAAACACGCTGAAACTCAACAATTATCCTGCAAGCTGGAACACCGAGTACGAACAAAAAAAATTCAGTGACATCGACCCAATAGTGGCTCATTGCAATCAAACCATGCTGCCTGTTCTTTGGAGTGAAGAGCTGTTTTCCAAGGTCCCCTCAATGTGGGAGGCGCTTGGCCAGCAAGGAATTCAGCATGGCTGGTCGCAATCGGTGCAGGACGATGATAACGGTCTGTGCAGCATCCTGAGCCTGGCCAGGAGCCATTGTCCAATCAGTGCGTTTGAGCTGTACGAGAATCTCGGCTTTTCCGTCTTTATGGGACGGCATCTGCATGCACTGGCCGCACAATCACTTCCAAGCCCCCCACCCAAAAAATCGGCTGCGGCGCAGTTGTCGCTGCGGGAAATCGCCGTGCTGAAGCTCGCAGCCGATGGCAAGACGGCCTACGAGAGCGCCAGGATTCTCAATCTCAGTGCACGCACCATCAATTTCCATGTGTGCAGTGCGATTGCAAAACTGGGCGTCAACAACAAGATTTCGGCAGTCATTGCCGCGGCCAAGGCCGGTTATCTCAGCAGCGACCCTCTACGCTGATCAAAAAACCTGCGAGTAATCCAAAAGAAAAAAACGTACCATTTGCATCGCCCTTGAGTGATGACGTGTTAAACATCATGCCGCAGTTCACTCGGACGGTCCCGCCCGCAACAACGCCCCAAGGCCGCGGAGCATCCTCGTACACCATTCAGAGCCCCCTGCCCGATGCCCTTGCTCGAAACCCCATTCGCCCAGCTCGACCTGGTCCGCCAGCCCGAACAGCAGAACGAACCGCTGCAAGCCTTTGATGCTGCAGATGAGTACTTGCTCAATCACCTGGCTGAACAGCTGCCCCCGGCGAGTACCCGGGTGCTGGTGCTGAACGACAGTTTTGGCGCGCTGGCCGTCAGCCTGGCAGGGAAGGTCAATGTGACCAGCAGCGGCGATTCGTTCCTGGCCTTGCAGGGGCTGGAAAAGAACCTGGTCCGTAATGGCCAGGCATTTGATGCCGTGCACCACGTACCGGCCAGCGAACCCTTCACGGGTCCGTTCGACCGGGTACTGGTCCGGGTGCCGAAGACACTGGCATTACTGGAAGAACAACTGATCCGCCTGCAAGGCCAATTGACACCCGGCGCCCAGGTGATTGCCGGGGCAATGATCAAGCACCTGCCGCGCGCGGCCGGCGATCTGCTTGAGCGCTATATCGGCCCGGTGCAGGCCTCGCTGGCGGTAAAGAAAGCCCGTCTGCTGATCGCCACGGCTCAAGCCAAGGCCCCCGTCGTGTCGCCCTACCCGACCCGCTATCGACTTGATGAACCAGCGATCGAACTGCTCAATCACGCCAACGTGTTCTGCCGTGAAGGCCTGGACATCGGCACGCGAGCCTTCCTGCCGCACCTGCCGAAGAACCTTGGCAGCGCCAGGGTCGCCGATCTGGGTTGCGGTAACGGCGTGCTGGCCATCGCCAGTGCCCTGCAGAACCCCGAGGCCCGCTACACGCTGGTAGATGAATCCTTCATGGCGGTGCAATCGGCCGCCGAAAACTGGCGCGCCGCGCTGGGTGAACGGGAGGTGATCGTGCGGGCCGGCGATGGTTTGGCCGGACAGGAACCCCAGTCACTGGACGTGGTGCTCTGCAATCCACCGTTTCACCAACAACAGGTCGTCGGCGACTTCCTCGCCTGGCGGATGTTCCAGCAAGCCCGGGAGGCACTGGTGGTGGGCGGTGCGCTGTACATCGTCGGCAACCGTCATTTGGGCTATCACAGCAAGTTGGCGCGGTTGTTCCGCGGGGTCGAGCAAGTGGCGGCCACCCCGAAATTCGTGATCCTCAAGGCGCGCAAGTAACGCGCAAGAAAAACCCTCCAGCTGGAGGGTTTTTTATTTCACGCCCGGAGGCTGCGCGATGGAATGTCGATTGTTTCAGTGAGTGCTCAGGCCTGCGGCGTTCATGAACATCCGCATCAGGCTGGCCACGATGAACAGCGCACCGACGCTGCCAGCCCAGATCATGGCCAACCAGCCGAGCCGCTGCCACAGCGGCTTTTTTTCGGCTTCTTCAATGTCGTGCAGGGAGTGTTTACCGGACATTTCTTAGTACTCCTGGGAAAAATGGCGCCTGTGAAGACGCCATCGCGAGCAAGCTTTGCTCCTTCAGGTTTGATGCGTGCTCTAGTGGTAACCGTCTTCATGGGTAACCTTGCCGCGGAACACGTAATAGCTCCAGAAGGTGTAACCCAGGATGAACGGGATGATGAACAGCGTGCCCACCAGCATGAAGCCCTGGCTCTGCGGCGGCGCGGCAGCGTCCCAGATCGAGATCGACGGCGGCACGATGTTGGGCCACAGGCTGATCCCCAGGCCGCTGTAACCGAGGAAAATCAGCACCAGTGTCAGCAAAAATGGCGTGTAGTGCGCGTTGCGGGCCACGGCGCGGATCAGGCCATAGAGCGTCACCAGTACCAGGATCGGCACGGGCAGGAACCAGAACAGGTTCGGCAAGGTGAACCAGCGGGCGGCGATCTCGGCGTGGGCCAGAGGGGTCCAGATGCTGACGATACCAATCACCGCCAACAACACGAACGCCAAGGGTCGCGCCAGGTCGTGCATCTGTTCCTGCAACTTGCCTTCGGTCTTCATGATCAGCCAGGTACATCCCAGTAGCGCATACGCCACCACCAGCGCCGCACCGCAGAACAGGGTGAAGGGTGTCAGCCAATCCAGCGAGCCACCGGCAAACTGCCGATCGACCACCGGCAAGCCATCAATGAACGCCCCCAGCGCCACGCCCTGGAAGAACGTTGCGGCAATCGAACCACCGATGAACGCCTTGTCCCACAGGTGACGCTTGTCATCCTTGGCCTTGAAGCGGAACTCGAACGCCACGCCGCGGAAAATCAGCCCGATCAGCATGAAAATCAGCGGCAGATACAACGCCGAGAGCACCACCGAATAGGCCAGCGGGAAAGCCCCGAACAATGCCGCACCACCCAGTACCAGCCAGGTTTCGTTGCCGTCCCAGACCGGCGCGACGGTGTTCATCATCACGTCGCGGTCGGTCTTGCCGGGAATGAACGGGAAAAGAATGCCAATACCCAGGTCAAACCCATCCATGACCACGTACATCATGATGCCGAAGATGATGATCACGGCCCAGATCAGCGGAAGATCAATACCCATGATTCAAATCTCCTTGGTCACGATGTGGTCGGCATCGGCATGATCGTCGTCGGCTGCGGAGAGCGGACGTGCCGGCGTGCGTTTCTGCCCGGGACCACCGTCGTTGGTTTCCTTGCCTTCGTCGATCTTCGGCCCCTTGCGCACCAGGCGCATCATGTAGCCGAGGCCGGCACCGAACAGGGCGAAATACACCACGACGAACAGGATCAGGGTGATGCTCATCTGCATCACGCTATGGTTGGAGGACGCGTCCGCCGTGCGCATCAGCCCGTAGACCACCCAGGGCTGACGGCCGATCTCAGTGGTGAACCAGCCCGCCAGAATCGCGATCAGGCCGGACGGCCCCATCCACAACGCCAAGTACAGGAACGGCCGCGAGGTGTAGAGCGTGTCGCGTTTACGCAGCCACAGGCTCCACAGACCGGTGAAGATCATCAGGAAGCCCAGGCCGACCATGATCCGGAAGGACCAGAACACAATGGTCGAATTCGGCCGGTCTTCGGGCGGGAACTCCTTGAGCGCCGGCACCTGCTTGTCCAGCGAGTGGGTCAGGATCAGGCTGCCCAGGTACGGAATCTCGACGGCGAACTTGGTCTTCTCTTCCTTCATGTCCGGCCAGCCGAACAGGATCAGCGGAGTCGCCTCGTCACCATGATTTTCCCAGTGGCCTTCGATCGCGGCGATTTTTGCTGGTTGATGTTCAAGCGTGTTGAGGCCGTGGAAGTCACCGATGACCGCCTGGATCGGCGCGACGATCAGCGCCATCCACATCGCCATGGACAGCATCTTGCGGATTGCCGGATTGTCCTTGCCGCGCAGCAAATGCCAGGCCGCCGAGGAACCGACGAAGAATGCTGTTGCGACGAACGCCGCCGTGGCCATGTGCATCAGGCGATAAGGGAACGACGGGTTGAAGATTACCGCCAGCCAGTCGGTTGGTATGACCTGGCCGTTGACGATTTCGAAGCCCTGCGGGGTCTGCATCCAACTGTTGGAGGCAAGAATCCAGAAGGTCGAGATCAACGTGCCGATGGCGACCATGACGGTGGCGAAGAAGTGCAAGCCGCGCCCGACCTTGTTCCAGCCGAACAACATCACGCCGAGGAAACCGGCTTCAAGGAAGAATGCCGTGAGTACTTCATAGGTCAGCAGCGGCCCGGTTACGGAACCTGCGAAGTCCGAAAAGCGGCTCCAGTTGGTGCCGAACTGATAGGCCATGACCAGTCCGGAGACCACACCCATGCCGAAGTTGACGGCGAAGATCTTCGACCAGAAATGGTAGAGGTCTCGGTAGGTGTCGTTATGGGTTTTCAGCCACAAGCCTTCGAGTACCGCCAGGTAACTCGCCAGGCCGATGGTGATGGCTGGAAACAGGATGTGAAACGAGATAGTGAACGCGAACTGAATTCGGGCGAGATCAAGTGCCTCTAAACCGAACATAAGTCTTCCTCTGTCAGGTAGTACGGCTGCGGGCTGGAAGCCTGCACCCACGGCCCCCACGGATATGGAGTGTGGCGAATCTCTGTTTGTTCTTTTTTTTGCACGCATCACAACGCAGGGAGTCTGGCCAACCGGCCGCCGGATCAATTCCTTTTGTGGGTTTTGATCTGGATCAAGCAACGATGAAAGAGTAGTCCCATTTGCAGGGATGACCCGCGTGGTCGTTTGCCGCGTGACAAGTTGCCTCACGGCTTTAGTCACAGGTTGAAATGAATTCCCGAGGGGCACCGGGCAAACAGTCAGTGAAATCGATGCTTGGCTAACGAAATTTTCTGCCGCGGCAACTTCCTGTTACAGGTTGATGATAGTCTCGCCCTTTCCCTCCCCAGACTTGCCTTCAAATGCCCAGCCAAGAGCCCTTGCTGTTACGTCGCCATCGTCCTTTCATCGCCTTCTGGCTGGCCCGGGTGTTTACCGCCAGCGGCTTCCAGATGCTCACCGTGGCCATCGGCTGGAACCTCTACCAACTGACCGGCAACGTGCTTGACCTGGGCCTGGTCGGGCTCGTGGAGTTCGCTCCGCGCGTGCTGTTCATGCTGCACACCGGGCATGTCGCCGATCGCTATGACCGGCGCAAGGTCGCGGCCATCTGCCAGTCGCTGCAAGCGCTGATCGCCCTGTCGCTGGCGATCGGCAGCGCGACCGACCATGTCACCCGGGAAATGATCTTCATCCTCGCGTTCCTGCTCGGCGCCGCGCGCTCCTTTGAAATGCCGACCACCCAAGCATTGCTCCCGAGCATCGTGCCCAGCGCCCTGTTTCCCCGGGCCGTGGCCGCCGCGCAGTCGGCCCAGCAATCGGCGACCATCGTCGCCCCGGCCCTCGGTGGCTTGCTCTACGCCTTCGGCAGCGTCTGGGTGTATGGCCCGACAGTGATCCTGTACATCATCGCCTGCACGCTGATGCTTAACCTGCCCGCCCGGCAAACGCCCCTGAACAAGGGCAAGGCCACCCTGGACTCACTGTTGGCGGGCATCCGTTTCATTCGCAGTCGCCCGGACATTCTCGGGGCCATTTCCCTCGACCTGTTCGCTGTCCTGCTGGGGGGGGCGACGGCGTTGCTGCCGGTGTTTGCCAAGGACATTCTGCTGACCGGGCCCTGGGGACTGGGCCTGTTGCGGTCGGCACCGGCGGTGGGTGCGCTGCTGATGTCGCTGTTCCTGGCGCGCTTTGCCGTGGAACGCAATGTTGGACGGGTGATGTTCACCGCCGTGGGTGTATTCGGCGTGGCGACGATCGCGTTCGGCCTGTCGACCTCGTTCTGGTTTTCGTTGGCCGTGCTGGTCGTCCTGGGGGCGGCCGACATGATCAGCATGGTGATCCGCGCATCCTTCGTGCAACTGGAAACCCCGGACGAAATGCGCGGCCGGGTGAGCGCCGTGAACGGCCTGTTCATCGGGGCCTCAAACCAATTGGGCGAATTCGAATCCGGCCTGACCGCCCACTGGTTCGGCACCGTGCCGGCGGTGGTCATGGGCGGTATCGGCACGCTGGTGGTCACCGGGACCTGGATCAAACTGTTCCCGACCCTGGCCAACCGCGACCGGATGCATGTGCCGGTGGAAGAGGTGAAGGCCTGAGGCAGCTGCCGATCACAAATTTGCCGACCAGGTGCAATACATAGTTAACGCATAGAGTGTAATGTATCGCCTTACACTTCCCCGATGATCAGATCCTTTCAGCACAAAGGCCTTCGTGGCTTCTATGAAACAGGCTCGACTCGGGGAATTCGCACAGATCATGCGAAACGTCTGGGCCGTATGCTGCAATTCATGGATCGCGCAGCGGTACCCGGCGACCTCGACCTTCCAGGGTGGCGGTTACATCCACTCAAGGGAGAGTTGGCCGAGTACTGGTCACTGACCGTTTCCGGAAACTGGCGGGTCATTTTTCGATTTACCGGATCGGATATCGAACTGGTCGACTATCTGGACTATCACTGACAGGAGGCAGGACATGCCCATGCACAACCCGCCGCACCCTGGCGAAACACTGTTGATGGATGTATTGCCTGAACTGGGCATCAGCGTCGCAGAACTCGCCCGGCACCTTGGGTTTGCGCGCCCGCATCTGTCGCGGGTGCTGCATGGACATGCGCCAGTCAGTCCGGATTTGGCCGTACGGTTGGAGCGCGCAGGGATCGGCAAGGCCCGCATGTGGTTAGGGGTACAGACCGATTATGATCTGTGGCAAGCGGAGCAGCGTGAGCAACCTCCCATCAAACCCATCGCCGCTCACGCCTGACGCCGTCTATACCAACAACTCCCCCGCCACCATCGCCCGCGTGGCTTTGCCGCAGAGCTGTTCCACCAGCGTCAACGCAAATGCCAAGGCACCACCTGAACCCTGGGCGGTGATGCAATTGCCGTCGACCACCACCGGTTGATCGACGAAGTTGCAGCCCGACAGTTGATGGCTGGCCGAAGGCAGGCAAGTCATGCGTCGCTGGCGCAGCACGCCGAAGGTTTGCAGTGCTACCGCGGGCGCTTCGGCAATGCCGGCGAACAGGCGGCCCGCCGCGGCCTGGTCCTTGACCAGTTGTTGCAAGGGTTGGTGGGCAGTCAGGTGTTGCGTGCCTACGGCTCCGCCAGGCAGGACGATCAGATCGAACGGCTGGGCCAGCAAATCCACCAGCATCGCATCGCACGTCAAGCGCGTGCCTCGGGCACAGGTGAGCATGCGCCGCCCCTCGATGCTGGCGACCACCACCTCGACCTTGGCGCGGCGCAATACATCGATCAAGGTCACTGTCTGCAGGTCATCTGCGCCCTCGGCGAGGGTAATCAAGGCTCGAAAGGTCATGGGAACGATCCACGGAATGGTTCTTAAAGCGTAGTCAGCTTTCCTGACGCTTGTTCGGGCCCCTGTCGTTACTTGATGTAAAGCTGGGTCGACATCGTGTTGCCCGGCGCGTTGATCGAAGTGTTGCTGAAGGTGAACGTACCTTCCTGCTTACCCACCAGATTGAAAATGTACAGGTTGCCGACGACCTTGGTCCTTTGCGTGCAGTCGGTCAGGTTGCCGTTGTCGTAGGCGCAGACCGGCGTACGGGTGCCATCCACTTCGAAACCATCCAGCGCGACATGGGGCTGGCTGCGCCCATAGCCCACTTCCAGCACGTAGATCCGGATGTTCGGGCCCGCGTGGTTGCAGCGGGTCTGTGCCTGCCCTTCTTCAATCGTCTCGAAACCACAGCCTGGCGACTCGACCTTGAGCACTTTTACCTGGGTCAAGGGCGGCGCCGATGCCGCCGAGGCGGATTGTGCCGCCAGCGACAACGCCATCAAGACACCGGACATGATCATCAGACGCTTTTTCATCCCGTTACCACCGCGAAAAACCAGCGCGCAGTATGGCCGGTTTGGATTAAACGCAAAACATCGACGACGATCACCGCCATAAGCAGCCATAACCCCACGCTGCTGGTATGATGCGCGGCTTTTTCCGGCCCACTGTAATTTCACAGGCGCGTTCAGCGCTCTGTGCTTTGCTGTTGAGGTCGATACATTCACGGCGCCGGGCGCGCCACGGGGAGCAGACATGCTGGAAAGGCTGTTTCAACTCAAGGCACACAACACCAACGTGCGGACCGAGATTCTGGCGGGCGTCACCACCTTCCTGGCCATGGCCTACATTCTGTTCGTCAACCCGAGCATCCTCGGCGAGACGGGCATGGACAAGGGCGCGGTGTTCGTCGCCACCTGTCTGGCAGCCGCCATCGGCTCCGCGGTCATGGGCCTGATTGCCAACTACCCGATCGCGCTCGCGCCGGGCATGGGCCTGAATGCCTTCTTCACCTACACCGTGGTCCTGCACATGGGCCATACCTGGCAAGTGGCGCTGGGTGCGGTGTTCATCTCGGCCGTGTGCTTCTTCCTGCTGTCGATCTTCCGCATCCGTGAATGGATCATCAACAGTATCCCGCTGCCGTTGCGTTCGGCCATTGCCGCCGGTATCGGCCTGTTCCTGGCGCTGATCGCCCTGCACAACGCCGGCATCGTGGTCAGCAACCCGGCGACCATGGTCGGCCTCGGTGACCTGAAACAACCGGCACCGATTCTCGCGACCCTGGGCTTTGCCCTGATTGTTGCCCTTGAAGCCCTCGCCGTGCGTGGTGCGGTGCTGATCGGTATCCTGGTGGTGACCATTGTGTCCATCCTGATGGGGTTCACTCCGTTCGGCGGCGTGATGTCGATGCCGCCATCGCTGGCCCCGACCTTCCTGCAACTGGACATCAAGGGCGCACTGGACATCGGTCTGGTCAGCGTGATCTTCGCCTTCCTGTTCGTCGACCTGTTCGACAACTCCGGCACCCTGATCGGCGTCGCCAAGCGCGCCGGGCTGATGGGCAAGGACGGCCACATGCCGAAAATGGGCCGCGCGCTGATCGCTGACAGTACCGCCGCAATGGCCGGGTCCCTGCTGGGCACCTCGACCACGACCAGCTACATCGAATCCGCCGCTGGCGTGAGTGCGGGCGGCCGCACCGGCCTGACCGCCATCGTCGTGGCGATCCTGTTCCTGCTCGCGCTGTTCTTCTCGCCGCTGGCCGCCAGCGTGCCTGCGTTCGCCACGGCACCGGCACTGCTGTTCGTCGCCGTACTGATGACATCCGGCCTGGCCGAAATAGACTGGGACGACATCACCGTCGCCGCGCCGGTCGTCATCACCGCGCTGGCCATGCCGTTTACCTATTCCATTGCCAATGGCATCGCTTTTGGTTTCATCGCCTGGACCGCCATCAAACTGATGTCCGGTCGTGGCCGTGAGCTGAATCCGGCGCTGGTAATCCTGTCGATTCTGTTCGTGATCAAGCTCGGTTGGTTCAACGCATGACTTTTGATTCCCAGGCCTACGCCGTCCAGCTCGAAGACAAGGTCACGCGTTTGCGTGACCTGCTGGCGCCATTCGATGCACCGGAGCCGGTCGTCTTCGACTCGCCACTGCAGAATTTCCGCCTGCGCGCCGAGTTCCGCCTGTGGCGCGAAGCCGGCGAGCGCCACTACGCAATGTTTTCCCAGGAAGACAAGCGCACGCCGATCCTGATCGAAGAATTCCCGATCGCCAGCCAACGCATCAACCAGTTGATGCCGCAGCTCAAGGCCGCGTGGCAAGCCAGTGCAGCCCTGAGCCACAAGCTGTTCCAAGTGGAGTTCCTGACCACCCTGGCCGGCGATGCGATGATCACCCTGTGCTACCACCGCCCGCTGGACGAGCACTGGCACACGGCGGCCTCGAAACTGGCGGCCGACCTCAACGTCAGCGTGATTGGCCGGTCGAAGGGCAAGCGCGAAGTCATTGGTCACGATTACGTCGTCGAGAAACTTGAAGTCGGCGGCCGCACCTTCAGCTATCGCCAGCCCGAAGGCGCCTTCACTCAGCCAAACGGCACCGTGAACCAGAAGATGCTCAACTGGGCGTACGACGCGCTGGGTGATCGCGCGGACGATTTGCTCGAACTGTATTGCGGCAATGGCAACTTCACCCTGCCGCTCGCCACCCGCGTGCGCAAAGTGCTGGCGACCGAAATCAGCAAGACCTCGGTCAATGCAGCGCTGAGCAACCTCAGTGAAAACGCTGTGGATAACGTCACCCTGGTGCGCCTGTCCGCCGAAGAACTGACCGAAGCGCTGAACGAAGTGCGCCCGTTCCGCCGCCTGCACGGCATCGACCTCAAGAGCTACGAGTTCGGCAGTGTCTTCGTCGACCCGCCCCGCGCCGGCATGGACCCGGACACCTGCGAGCTGACCCGACGCTTCGACAACATCCTCTACATTTCCTGCAATCCGCAAACCCTGGCGGCTAACATCGCCCAACTGCACGACACCCACCGCATCACCCGATGCGCGATGTTCGACCAGTTCCCGTGGACGCATCACATGGAATCCGGGGTGTTGTTGACCCGCCGGTGATTGCAGAAGCCACAAACAAATCAGCCGTCATCACGACGGCTTTTTTGTGCCTGTTCAAACGACAACGTCGACCTTGCGTGGACGCCCACCTTTCCTGCCATTGGCCCTCGCTGCCTCGGCCTTGGCAGCGCTGCTCTGGCGGCCATTGCGCGAGGCAATCACCGATGCGGCCATGGCCATCAATGGCTTGCTCGCCGAGATCATGCCGGCGAGAGATACATGCAGATCCTTTCCTTCATGGCACAGTGCCGTACCCGCGTAGCCAACGGTCAGGCCTGCGAAATCCTCGACGTCGAAACCATCGAATTCAGGATAATTCACCACGGGCAGCAATACGCCGCTGCCATCTTCGAAGCTTACCGCCAGACAAGGTGCCCGGAAGGCAACTGCCGTCGCGTGCAGGCCTTTGTTACTGCGTAATTTCCCACGCTCAATCGCTTCGTCCAGGCCATGTTCCGTTATCGGGGTGTCTGCCTGGACCTTGGCTTTTACCGTTTTCATAGCTCGATCTCCACAGCTTCCCGTGTACTTATCAGGAATAACCGCGTCGTGTTCGTTTCGGGTTCGTAGCAAGCCGAGCCAATCATGTTGGTGGTGCTGGCAATCCTGTTCACCACAACGACTTCGTTGCTTTGCCAGTCCCACAATTGATTATCAAGGCAGACCGTTTGCAGCTTTCGCCACCAGATGCCACGGGCACGCAGCAAGTGGACCGGTTGCTTGAGCGACTGACGCAGTCCTTCAAGCACCGCCAACGGTGGTCGACGCGAGAGTGGAACAACGTCCCAGAGCTCAACACTGTTGTGCCAGAAGCTGAACTTGAACCGCGCATTCCAGCCTCCTCCATCGACATGCGCATGGGGCGGACAATGCTCGTCACGCAACATGATCACCACCGAGAGCCCTTTGTAGCTGCATACTTTCATGCTAACCCATCCGTTAGGTTATTGAATCGATAGATTCGACATTCCCTGGAAATCCTGACGACCGGTGCCACGCCCGAATCGTCAACACGCCTCTGAGACTAGCGCCCGCTAGCGTCCTGTACCGACAACGCCCCTGGTGAAATCGTAAGCATTGCTTTCACCACGCCCACAAAAAAGCCGTCGTTCAGACGGCTTTTTGTTTTAGCTGTAATCATCCCGGCAGATTTTTTCGATACTCAGTCGTGGTAATCCCCTTATACCCCCAGTTATCGGTATCGACTTCCTCGATCACGATGTGGGTCAGCTCCGGCGGCTTGCCGAGGACGCGTTGCAGGGTCTCGGTGATTTCGGCGATGACCTGGGCTTTCTGCTCACGGGTTACGCCGTCTCGGGTGATGCGTACGCTGACGAAAGGCATGCTGCTTCTCCTGCTCGCTCATTAAGTGAGGCTGACTGTATCTGCGTACGGGCATTTGATAAATACTGATTCTCAGACTTCATTTGATCCCCGGTGTAATCAATCATGCAGCGACAATTCGACGATCTTCAACTGGGCAGCATCGAGCTGTTTTGCCTGGCTGCCGAAGCCGGCAGCTTCACGGCCGCAGCGCTGGTGGCGGGGGTCACGCCGGCCGCGGTGAGCCGCTCGGTGTCGCGCATGGAAGAACGCCTTGGCGTGCGGCTGTTTGCGCGCACCACGCGCAGCGTAAAGCTGACCGACAGTGGTCGGCGTTACTACGAAGAATGCCGCCAGGCATTGGCGCAACTGGTGGAAGCCCAACGCGAAGTCATGGGCCAGCAACAGGTGCCTTCTGGCACCCTGCGCATCAGCATCCCGACCACCTATGCCCACCACCGCATCCTGCCGTTGCTGCCGGCCTTTCGCGCGCGTTTTCCGGCGGTGAAGGTCGAGTCGCACATCAGTAACCGCAACATCGATTTCGTCGGCGAAGGCTATGACATGGCGATTCGCGTGCGCGCGATTCCCGATTCCGGCCTGATCGCCCGGCAGCTGGAAGACGCCGCGCTGGTGATGATTGCCAGCCCTGAATACCTCAAGCATGCCGGTACGCCGCAAACCCTCGACGACCTGCAACAGCACGAATGCATTCAATACGAACTGCCCAGCAGTGGCCGGCGCATTGCCTGGTTGTTCAGCGACAACGGCGTGCAACGGGAGATTCTGGCCGAGGGCAACTTCGTTTGTTCCGACGATGTATTGGGTGGCGTCACCCTGGCGAAGCATGGTGCAGGGTTGTTTCAGACCTATCGATTTATCGTCGAGAAAGAACTGGCCAATGGCTCGCTGGTGGAGGTGCTCAAACCTTTTGGGGGGCGTTCACGGCCGTTTACCTTGCTATATCCGCAAAGTCGCCACATGCCCCTGCGGTTGCGGGCATTCATTGATTTCCTGGTCGAGAATTTGCCTCGTTAAAAGATCGCAGTCTGCGGCAGCGCCTACAGGGAACAGGTTTCAAATGTAGGAGCGGCCATAGGCTGCGATCTTTTCTGTCCGATCACCGCACACAATACGCCCACCAGCGGGCTGTTCAATTGACCATATTAACCATCTGGTACATTTTATCTCCACAGGCTGAAACCTCGGCCAATGCCAAAAATAATACGTGGAGAAAACCAATGTCCCCCATCATTCTGGTGCTCAACGGCCCGAATCTGAACCTGCTTGGCACCCGTGAACCGGCGACCTACGGCCATGAAACCCTGGCAGATGTTTCCGCGCTGTGCGGCCGAGCCGCCGAAGAGTTCGGCCTGGCGGTGGAATTCCGCCAGACCAACCATGAAGGCGAACTGCTCGACTGGATTCACGCCGCCCGCGGCCGTTGTGCCGGGATCGTGATCAACCCGGCTGCCTGGACGCACACCTCGGTGGCGATCCGCGACGCGCTGGTCGCCAGCGAACTACCGGTGATCGAAGTGCACCTGTCCAACGTTCACGCCCGCGAGCCTTTCCGCCACCACTCTTTCGTCTCGGCCATTGCCACGGCGGTGATGGCCGGTTTCGGCAGCCATGGCTATCGCCTGGCCCTGGAGCATTTCAGTCAACGTCTGAAGGGGCAAGCAGCATGAATCAGAATCAAACGGTATTGGCCGGACTGATCGGCGCCGGCATCCAGGCCTCCCGCACCCCGGCGCTGCACGAGCACGAGGGCGATGCCCAGGGCATGCGTTACCTCTATCGGCTGATCGACCTCGATCAGTTGCAACTCGACAGCAACGCCCTGCCCGACCTGTTGACGGCCGCCGAGCGCATGAATTTCACCGGCCTGAACATTACCTTTCCGTGCAAGCAGGCGATCATCCCGCTGCTCGACGAGTTGTCGCCAGAAGCCCGGGGCATTGGCGCGGTGAACACCGTGGTGCTGAAAGACGGCAAACGCATCGGCCACAACACCGATTGCCTGGGTTTTGCCGAAGGTTTTCGCCGTGGCCTGCAGGGCGTTGCCGTTGAGCGCGTCGTACAAATGGGCGCCGGTGGCGCTGGCGCGGCCGTGGCCCATGCGTTGTTAAGCGAAGGCGTACGCCAACTGAGCATTTTCGATGTGGAAATCAGCCGCGCGCAGAGCCTGGCGGATAATCTCAACCAGCATTTCGGCAGTAACCGCGCGGTGGCCGGCCATGATCTGGCACTGACCCTGGGTGAGGCTGATGGCCTGGTCAACACCACGCCCATGGGCATGAAAAAACTGCCAGGCATGCCGGTGCCGGTTGAGTTGCTTCGGGCTCAATTGTGGGTGGCGGAGATCGTTTACTTCCCGCTGGAAACCGAACTGCTGCGCAATGCCCGTGCGCTGGGTTGCCGGACGCTCGATGGCGGGAACATGGCGGTGTTCCAGGCGGTGAAGGCATTCGAATTGTTCAGCGGCGTGGTGCCGGATGCGCAGCGGATGCTGGAGCACTTTCAGAGCATGAATGGATAGGTTGAAAAAATGCGGGGGGCTGCTTCGCAGCCCAACGGGGATGAATCCCCTCGCCACAGATCAGGCTTGCAGGTAGCGCAAAACCGACTCGCAAATCATCTCCCGATGACGCTGCTTGATGCTTTCGTCCGGCAAGTCGATCTGAAAGATCTCGCCGAAGGTGTGGCGGTTCGACACGCGATAGAAGCAGAACGAACTGATCAGCAAGTGCACGTCCAACGGGTCAAGGCCGGTGCGGAACAGCCCCTGTTCGGCACCGCGACGCAGGATCTCGCCCAGTGAATCGAGGATGGTGTTGTTCATCGCCTTGATCGCATCGGAGCGTTTCACGAATTCAGCGTTGTGAATGTTCTCGATGCTGACGATACGCACGAAATCGACATTGCGATCATGGTGATCGAAGGTGAACTCCACCAACCGCCGAATCGCCTCCACCGGTGCCAGCTCCGCCAGGTGCAGACGGTTTTCGGTGCTGCGGATATCGCCGTAGAGCTTTTCCAGCACCTCGACGTAGAGTTGTTCCTTACTGCCGAAGTAGTAATAGATCATGCGCTTGGACGTGTGGATGCGCTCGGCGATGGCGTCGACTCGAGCCCCGGAAAGCCCTTGCTGAACGAACTCGACAATCGCTTCCTGCAGGATGTTTTCCCGGGTTTTTTCCGGGTTGTTCTTGCGACTCTTGCGCGGCTCGGCAATCGCTTGATCAGGTGCTGCGGAGAGTTCTGAAGTCATTGTCATTGCGGGCTCACGGCCATCACTGCACAGGCTGGCGATTATGAGCCGCGCCGCACAGTGAAGGAAGCCGTGCGGCAGCGGTTTGTCGGCGTCGTTACGATTTTCCTACAACTTTGCCTGACGCAAGGCGCCGCTACGGGATTTGGCCATGGCCGCCAGGCGCACCGCCACGTTGGCCGCACCGTAACCGGCATACCCGTTCTTGCGCTGAATGATCTCGAAGAAGAACCGCCCTTCGAACGGCTCGGTGTACACGTGGAACAGTTCACCGCCCTGGGCATCACGGTCGTACAGCACGTTGTAATAGGCCAGTTCGCTGAGGAATTCGTCATCGAAATCGAAGCGTGCCGCCAGGTCATCGTAGTAGTTGAGCGGAATATCCAGCAGCGGCACGCCCGCCGCTTTGGCGCGACTGACTTCGGCAAAGATGTCGTCGCAATCAAAAGCGATGTGGTGCACGCCGGAGCCGCGATAACTCGACAACGCGTGTGAGATGGCGGTGTTGCGGTTTTCGGAAATATTCAGCGGCAGGCGGATCGAACTGTCACGGCTGCGCAGCGCACGGCTCTTCACCAGACCATAGGGGTCAGGCAGCACCACTTCGTCGTCGGCCTCGAAATCCAGCAGGCTCTTGTAGAACAGCACCCAACTGTCGAGGCTGTCGGCGGGCAGCGCCATGGCCATGTGGTCGATGCGCTTGAGGCCACCGCTGCTCACCGCGGCCGGCTCCAGGTTGAAGTCGGTACCATAGACATCGGCGTCTTGATCGACGAGGTAAATCAGGCTGCCATCCGGCGCGCGCACGGCGGCCAGTTCCAGTTCATTGGGGCCGACCAATCCGCGATACGGCTGGCCTTTGTAGGCCACCGCCCGGGCCAGCGCGCTGGCGCTGTCCTTGACGCGCACGGCAGTGGCGCACAGCGATGGACCATGCGCCTCGAAGAAACTGTGGCCGAAGGAGTAAGGTTCGGAGTTGAGGATCAGGTTGATATCGCCTTGGCGCAGCAGGCTGACGCTCTTGGAGCGATGCTGCCCGGCCTTGACGAAACCGAGCCGCTCCAGCCAATGGGAGAGCTTGGCGCCGAGGCTTTCGTCCACGGCGAATTCGAGAAACTCGATGCCGTTGTATTCGCTGGCCTTCGGGGTCTCGAACAGAATCTCGGGGTTGCCGGCTGGCTTGGCCTCCTGGGCCAGGCGTTCGCGGGTTTTTTCTTCCAGGTACAGCAATGAGCGCAAGCCGTCAGCAGCGTTGGCCCGTGGCGGCGCGGCGCGGAAACCGTCGTTGAAGATCTCCAGCGACAGCGGCCCGGTGTAGCCACTCTTGATGATCGGCGCGAGGAAGCCAGGCAAATCGAATTCGCCCTGGCCCGGGAAGCAACGGAAATGCCGGCTCCACTCGAGCACATCCATGGCCAGGATCGGTGCATCGGCCATTTGCACGAAGAAAATCTTGTCGCCGGGAATCTCGGCGATCGCGCTCGGGTCGCCCTTGAGCGACAGCGTATGGAAGCTGTCGAGCAACACGCCGAGGCTCGGATGATCAGCCTGACGGACAATGTTCCACACCTGTTGCCAAGTGTTCACATGCCGGCCCCAGGCCAGTGCTTCGTAACCGATGCGCAGACCGCGCGCGCCAGCGTGCTCAGCCAGCAGACGCAAATCATCGACTAAAATCTGTTCATCACCGATGGAATCGGCCGAGGCGTTGCTGCACACCAGCACCAGGTCGGTGCCCAGTTCCTGCATCAGGTCGAACTTGCGCTCGGCCCGCTCCAGATTGCGCGACAAGCGGTCACGGCGGCAGCCTTCAAAATCCCGGAACGGTTGAAACAGGGTGATGGCGATTCCGAGATCGGCGCACATCTGTTTAATTTCCCGCGGGCTGCCGTCGTAGTAGAGAAGGTCGTTCTCGAAAATCTCGACGCCATCAAAACCGGCGGCGGCAATGGCTTCGAGTTTTTCCGGCAGGGTACCGCTCAAGGACACGGTGGCAATGGAACGCTGCATTTTTTCGACTCCCGGTGGTGGAGGCAATCTTGTAAGGGGCACTGACAATCCCTGTAGGAGCCCGGCTTGCCGGCGATGGCGATCTCGCGGACGCCATCGCCGGCAAGCCGGGCTCCTACAGGGATCGCGTTTAGCTTTGAGTGAATTATTGGCTGCGCGATCCCACACAGCAATTTAAAGTGTACTACCCAGTTAGTTTTGCGTGCGATTATCGAACACAATGGACTTTAGCGAATTGACGATTTTTTGCTCAATGCGCAACATCAACACCACATTGAGTCCGGTCATCAACCGACGGCCTCAGTTAACAAAGACCCTGAACACCACATAAAAATTTCAAAAACCGGGTATATGCTCATGCGCTCATTCAACGCCTTGCTCACTCGAACCACCGTCATTACGCCCTGCCTGGCGTCCATCCGAACCTTGCGCACCGCCGGCACTCACGTGCCGCTCGCTGAATAAACCGTCAGACGACGAAACCAGCCGATCAGTCCTGCGCCCATCGCCATCGATTGATCACGCGCCCTTGAAGTCCCGACGAGCCTTGCTTGTCAGTCATTGAACGGATGGCACACATGAATCCTACACCTAGCTCACGCATGGCTCCGGCCATGAGCGCTGCCTCTGGCGGCATCGGCGACAAAATCCGCGGCGCCATGGCTGTCGGCAAAACCCGTTGGGGCATGCTGGCGCTGGTGTTTTTCGCCACCACCCTGAACTACATCGACCGCGCCGCCCTCGGCGTCATGCAACCCATCCTGGCCAAGGAAATGAGCTGGACGGCGATGGACTACGCCAACATCAACTTCTGGTTCCAGGTCGGCTACGCCATCGGTTTCGTGATACAAGGCCGCTTAATCGACCGGGTCGGCGTCAAGCGCGTGTTCTTCTGCGCCGTGCTGCTCTGGAGCCTGGCGACCGGTGCCCACGGCCTGGCCACCTCGGCGGTCGGCTTCATGGTCTGCCGCTTCATTCTCGGCCTGACCGAAGCCGCCAACTACCCGGCCTGTGTGAAAACCACGCGCCTGTGGTTCCCGGCCGGCGAACGCGCCGTGGCCACCGGCATTTTCAACGCCGGTACCAACGTCGGTGCAATGTTCACCCCGATGCTGTTGCCGCTGATCCTCCACGTGTGGGGCTGGCAGGCTGCGTTCCTGTGCATGTCGGCACTGGGCGGGATCTGGCTGCTGTTCTGGGGCCTGAAGTACTTCAACCCGGAAGATCACCCAAGCGTCAAACAGTCGGAACTGGACTACATCCAGAACGAAGTGGAACCGGAACAAACCCGCGTACCGTTCTCGAAGATCCTGCGCATGCGCGGCACCTGGGCCTTCGCCCTCGCCTACTCGATCACGGCGCCGGTGTTCTGGTTCTACCTGTACTGGCTGCCACCGTTCCTCAATCAGCAATACAACCTGGGCATCAACGTGACCCAGATGGGCATTCCGCTGATCATCATCTACCTCACCGCCGACTTCGGCAGTGTCGGTGGCGGGATCCTGTCCTCGTTCCTGATCGGTCGCGGCGTCAACCCGATCAAGGCGCGCCTGATGTCCATGTTCCTGTTCGCCTGCTGCATCATCGGCGTGATCATGGCCGCCGGCTCCAGCAACCTGTGGGTGGCAGTAGCCGCGATTTCCCTGGCCATCGGCGCGCACCAGGCCTGGACCGCGAACATCTGGAGCCTGGTGATGGACTACACGCCCAAGCACATGATGAGTACGGTGTTCGGCTTCGGTGGCATGTGTGCGGCGATTGGCGGGATGTTCATGACCCAGCTGGTCGGCCACATCCTGACCGTGACCAACAACAACTACACCGTGCTGTTCACCCTGATCCCGGCGATGTACTTCATCGCGCTGACCTGGCTGTACTTCATGGCACCGCGCAAGATTCCGAAAGTAGAAGACTGATGTTCCCTCGGCGCAGGCCCGTTTTCGGGCCTGCGCTTTTTTTGTGCCTGCTTTTTATGAATTCCTGAATGTCCACACATCGCCAAGGAGGTGAAACCATGTCGCCAGGTCACCTGAGCATCGCCAAGCGCGCCATGATCAGCTTCGGCCTCATCGCCTTGCTGGTCCTGTTGCAAGGTTTGTTCGCCCTCAAGCAAGTCGCGCAAGTGCGCGCCACCGGCCAGCATACCGAGAACGTCTCCCTGCCCAGCACCCGTTATCTGGGCGAAATTCGCGACTACGTCCTGAGCATTCGCGTGCTCAGCCTGCGCATGGCGCTCAATCGCGAGCCCAAGGTGCTCGACGCGACCGTCACGCGCCTGCATCAGGTGCAGGGATGGCTTGCACAGGCACTGGACAAGTTCGCCCCGCTCGTAGGCGACTACAACCGGGCGCCGTACGAAAACTTCGTCGAGACGGTCACCCGCTACCGTGAGGCGCTGGCGCGATACGAAAGCCTGTCGCAGGCAAACCGCCTCGAAGAAATGACCGCGCTGCTCAATGGCGAAATCCAGGATTACTCGACCCGCAGCGGAGACCAGTTCGCCGAACTGGTGGCGCTCACCGCCAACGAAGTCAGCCAGTCCGCAGCGCAAGCCGACACGCTCTATGGCCAGGTGAAGGTCACGGTGATCGGAGCCTTGCTTGGCGTGTCGCTGCTGACCGCCCTCCTCGCCTGGCTGTTGATTCGCAGCATCGTGGTGCCCATCCGCCAGGCCGTGGAAGTGGCCGAGCAAGTCGCCGCCGGCGATCTCGGCACGCCGATACAGAGCCAGGGCAGCGATGAAACGGCGCGCTTGCTCAACGCCCTGTCGATCATGCAGAACAGCCTGCGCGATACCCTGCAACGGATCAGCGCCGCATCGAACCAACTGAACGCGGCTGCCGAGCAAATGAACCAGAGCACTCATCAAGATTCCGGGCGACTGCAGCAGCAACACAACGAAATCGAACAAGCCGCCACCGCGGTCAACGAGATGACCGTCGCTGTGGAAGAAGTCGCACGCAATGCCGTCTCGACATCTGACAGCACGCGCCAGTCGACACAGCAGGCCAGCCAGGGCCAGGCACGCGTCATCGAGACACTGGATTCGATCCAGGCCATGAGCGCCGATGCCGGAATAGCCCTGCAACAGGTGCAAACCCTGGCCGAGCAATCCCGGGAAATCGGCAAGGTGCTGGACGTGATTCGCGCAATCGCCGAGCAGACCAACCTGCTGGCGCTCAACGCCGCGATCGAAGCGGCCCGGGCCGGGGAAGCCGGGCGTGGTTTTGCGGTGGTCGCCGATGAAGTGCGCGCACTGGCCCATCGCACGCAGCAATCGACCCGGGAAATCGAATTGATGATCGGCCGGGTCCAGGGCGATACCGAGAGCGTGGTGTTGTCGATGCACGGCAACAGTCAGCGCGTCGCCCAGACCCTGTCGATCGCCGAACAGGCCGGCATTGCATTGGCGCAAATCACCCGGGCCATGGAGCAGATCCACGAGCGCAACCTGGTGATCGCCAGCGCATCGGAAGAGCAAGCCGCCGTGGCCCGCGAGGTGGACAGGAATCTGCTGAACATCCGCGACCTGTCGCTGCAAAGTGCCGACGCCTCGACCCGCACCAGCGCCACCAGCCAGCAATTGTCGCAATTGGCCGTAGGCCTGCAAAACCTGGTGCTGCGCTTCAGGTTCTGAGTGAGCTCAGCGGCGGCTTTGTTGCCATGCCGCCGCCAGGCCACTGCAGCAAATGATCGCGATCCCGACGATGGTGGTCAGGGTCGGCGTGTGGGAAAACAGCAGCCAGCCCAGCAGGCCGGCAAATACGATCTGGCAATAGCTGAAGGGCGCCAGCAAGGCCGGCGCCGCATGCCGGAAGGCCTGGGTCAGGAACAGGTGCGCCGTCATGCCGCAGGCGCCCAGCGCGAGCATCATTGCGCCGTGCACCAAGGTCGGCACCTGCCAGAAGAACGGCACCAGCGCACTCATGACCAGGGTGTTGCACAGCCCGGCAAAGAAGTTGCTGGTGGTCGGGCTGTCGATCTCGCTGAGCTTGCGAGTCAGCAACTGGTAGAAGCAGAAAAACAATGCCGAACACAGCGGCAGCAACACCGCCGGGGTGAACAAATCACCACCGGGGTGGACGATGATCAGCACCCCGATAAAACCGCAAATCACCGCCAGCCATTGGCCACGTGTGACCTTCTCCCCCAGCAACGGCACCGACAACGCAGTCACCAGCACCGGAGCGAGGAAGTTGACCGACGTTGCCTCGGCCAGCGGGATGTACATCAACCCCGTGGTGAAAAACAGGCTGGTGCCCAGCAGGCACAACGCGCGAACCAGTTGCAGCAGCGGCCGCTTGGTACGCAGCACGCGCAGCCCGGATTGCGGCAGGAATATTCCGGCCATCAGCAAGGTATGCACCACATAACGCGCCCAGACCACCATGACAATCGGATAGAACCCGGAAAGGTACTTCGACAAAGCGTCATGACTGGAAAACAGGAAGGTTGCGACAACGATCAGCAGAATCCCTTTGAAGGGCTGATTGACGCCGGAAAGCGGTGTGCTGACGGTCATTGGGGTTCCTTGTTCAAAAACAACACTTCGCGGGGCCTAGGTCAGCCGCGCGAGCAACTCTCGGGTTTTACTCAATGCCATCTGCGCCCGGTCCAGCCCACTCACGCCCTGCTCCAGCAGTTGCACGGTGGGAATCTCCAGGCTCAATGGAATGTTAGCTGGCAAACACCGCAACAGCCCCGGCAGATCACAATCGCCATCACCGGGAAAACGCCGTTCGTTACGCGCCTGCCGCAAGATCTCTGCCATGTCTTGCGGCCTGGGCCCCGCCACGTCACACAACTGCGCATACCGTAACCGTGAGGGGGCAACCCTGGCCAGATCTTCCAGCCGCGACCCAGAGCGATCGAAGTGAAAGGCATCGACCAGCACCGCCGCGTTTTCACGCTCGGCCCGTTCAACGATGCGCACGGCTTGCTGCAGATCCCGCGCGTCGGTCCAGGGCATGAACTCCAGGTGCGGATGCAGTCCGTAAGGCGCCGCCAGATCACACAGGCGGGCAAAATTTTCTGTCAGCCGCTGCTCGTCAGGATCGTTACCCGCCACCAGCAACTCACTGGCACCGAATTCGGCCCCCACTGCCAGCACCCGCTCGAAATCGGCAACAACGGTGTCCGGTTTGAGCCGCAGGATCTCAACATCCAATACATGAATGCCGGTATCGCGCAGACGTGCCAGGGTCTGGCGCCGCAGATCGTCATCGGCCACCAACGCAAAATGGTGTTCCTCTGGCGTCGCCGGCACCAGGCGCAAGCCGACATGGCTGTAACCGGCCCGCGCCGCAACCTCGACCATGTCCGGCGGTGACAACTCCAGCACAGTCAGACTGGCCAGGGAAAAAATTCGTTCACTCATGTTCAACCCTCGATCAATGCAGGTGCGCAGGCGCGCCCGGTTTCTGCGGCTTGGCGAATCGCCTCGACCAACGCCAGGGTGCGGGCTGCGTCGGCGGCGCTGACCAGCGGTTCGACTTCCCCACGCGCAACGCGCACGAAGTGCTGCAACTGCAAGCGCAGCGCTTGATCGACACTGAAAGGCTCGTCAGCCGACATCAGGGGTTGATGCCACCCGCCATCCGCTTGCGTGTAGTGCCAGCGCTTGAGCTGCGGGATGCTCAGCGCCCCCGCGGTGCCCGCCAGCAAATAGCACGGCTGGTCGGCCTGGCGTGGATACACCGGGTTCTCCCCGGAGTCCAGCTCCCAGCTCCAGGGTGCCGCCACCGCATCGGACCCGGTCAGACTGCCCAGCGCACCGCTGTCGAATTGCAGCAGTACGGCGGCGCAATCCTCGTTGGCAAACCCACGCACGGCGTTGCTGGTGATCGCCTGCACCTGGCGAACTTCACCGCACAGGTGCCTGAGCAGATCGAGGTCATGGATCAGGTTGGTCAACAACATGCCCGCACCGGGCTCGCGGCGCCAGGCCGTTTCGAAATAACTGTCGGGCTTGCGCAATTGCCAGAGCGCGGTGACGGTGCTCAACCGGCCCAACGCGCCGCTTTTGACAAGCTCATGGGCGCGCACGATCAAGGGATTGTGGCGTCGATGATGGCCGACCAACACCGCAACGCCGCTCGACTTCGAGGCAGCCACCAGCTTGCGGGCCTCATCCAGGTGCACGCCCACCGGCTTTTCCAGCAACACCGGGACGCCGGCAGCCAGGCAATCGAGCGCGGTGCTGACGTGCAGCGCATTCGGGTTGGCGATTATGACGGCCTCAGGCTTTGCCTGCTCCAGCATCTGACGATGATCGGCGAAATACTCCACACCCCATTCCTTCGCCAGACCCGGCGCTTGCGGGCCGGGGTCGGCCACGGCACACAAGGTCGCTTCAGTCAGGGTTTTCAGATGCTGGTAATGCTGCTGGCCCATGGTGCCTGCACCGATAAGGGCTATTCGAAGGGGGGGCGAACTCATGCAGCGGTCCTCTTGTGGTTATTGTTGGGAGATGATCATCAACAATTTAGAACCCGGTTCCAGATTCTTACACAGGCGTGCATTGAAAGTGTTCGAACAGCGCACAACTTTATTGAGTTCACAGCGATCAAAATGTGGGAGCGGGCTTGCTCGCGAATGCGGTGTGACATGCAACTTAAATGTTGACTGACACTCCGCATTCGCGAGCAAGCCCGCTCCCACAGGGGTTTTGTAGAGGCTTTAGCTAAATAGCTCCGATGCCAGACTCGCGGCCGACAACTCATCGGTAAACGCCAACAACAACGGCGCCAACTCATGCAGCCGCGCCCCCGGCATCCGCGCACTCGGCCCGGCGATGCTGAGCACGCCGATCACCCGGCCATCACCGGGATGGCGCACCACCGCGGCAATCGCCGAGGTGCCCACCGCCGAACTTTCCTCGACACAGGCGTAGCCCTGCTCCCGTGCCAGGCGCAAGCGTTCAAGCAATTCAATGTTGGACCTTGGGGCATTCGGTCCCAGCTCCAGCGGCCGGTCCGCCGCCTGGCGTTCCACCAGCGACAAGGCTTCGGCATCGCTCATGCACGCCAGCCAGGCATGGCCGGAGGCGGTGTAGAACAGCGGCGCATCCCGGCCCATGTCCGGGTCATAGCGCAGGCCGGAACGAGCCCCTTGGGACTTGGCAATCCAGGTCTGGCGCTCGCCTTCGACGACCCCCAGGCGTACCAGTTCGCCGGTTTCCTGAGCCAGTCGGTCAAGCACCGGTTGCACGATATCGGCACCGCTGCTCGACAGATAACGGAAACCCATCGCCACCAGCCGGGTCGACAAGTGATAACGCAAGTTCTCTGGATTCTGCCGCACGTAGCCAAGCCGGATCAGCTCGGCCAGTAGCCGGTGGGTGGCACTCTTGGGGATGCCCAGCTGCTCCGCCAGCACCTGCATCGGCAGGCCACGAGGGTCGCTGGTGAGGCTTTCAAGCACACTGAAAACACGTTCGATCTGACTGCCGGCCATGGGGGTATCCACACAAAATTTTTTCGATTCTAGAAGACAACCCGCGGAATGCGAAATCTGGAACTGCCTGTCCGATAACCGCCCGCTTTACGCAGCATCGACTTGCCGACCCTCTTCCAGCCTCATATATTTTCTGGAATCAGATTCCAAAATAATAAACACCGGAGTTCAAGCCATGCCTGCCCAACCGTACTGCCTTCCCGACATCGACTGCGATGTGTTGATCGTCGGCTCCGGTGCGGCCGGCCTGGCAACGGCCGTGACGGCCGCATGGCATGGCCTGAAAGTGATCGTGGTGGAAAAAGACCCGGTTTTTGGCGGCGCCACCGCCTGGTCAGGTGGCTGGGCGTGGGTACCGTGCAATCCGCTGGCCCGGCGGGCCGGCATCGTCGAAGACGTTGAACAACCGCGCACTTACTTGAAACACGAACTGGGTGATCACTACGACCCTTTGATGATCGATGCCTTCCTTGAGGCCGCTCCGCGCATGGTGGCGTTCTTCGAACAGCACACCTCGCTGCAATTTGCCGATGGCAACGCGATTGCCGACATTCATGGCGACACGCCGGGCGCCGGTACCGGTGGGCGTTCGGTCATCGCCGCGCCGTATGACGCGCGCAACGTCGGCAAGCTGCTCAAGCGCCTGCGCAAGACCATGCGCGAAACCTCCTTCATGGGCATGCCGATCATGGCGGGCGCAGACCTTAGCGCGTTCCTCAACCTGACCCGCTCGTTGTCGGCGGCCTGGCACGTTACACGGCGTTTCACTCGCCATTTGCTCGACCTCGTCGTGCATGGCCGGGCGATGCAACTGGTGAACGGCGTGGCGCTGGTCGCGCGCCTGGCGAAATCCGCCGACGATCTTGGCGTATTGCTGTGGGAGTCGGCACCGGTCACCGAATTGTTGCGCGAGAACAATAAGGTGCAGGGCGCGGTGGTTAGCACCGCCAAAGGTTCGATCCGCATCAAGGCCCGCAAGGCGGTGGTGCTCGCGGCTGGCGGTTTCGCCAATGACATCGAACGGCGCAAGGCCCTGTTCCCCCGTACGCCGACCGGTCACGAACACCTGGCCCTGCCCCCCCTCGGCGTGTCTGGCGACGGCCTGCGGCTGGGCGAGAGCGCCGGCGCCCGAGTCGACACCCATCAGGTATCGCCTGTGGCCTGGGCACCGGTTTCGCGAGTGCCATACAGTGATGGCAGCAGCGGCCACTTCCCGCACATCATCGAGCGTGGCAAGCCGGGGATCATCGGGGTGCTGAGCAATGGCCAGCGCTTCGTCAACGAAGCCAACGGCTACTACGACTATGTGACGGCCATGGTCGCCAGCGCCCCGCCCGGCGAAGCAGTAGCCTCCTGGCTGATCTGCAGCCATGGCTTCCAGCGACGTTATGGCCTGGGTATTTCCCGGCCGTTTCCGGTGCCGCTGTCATCCTTTATCCGCAGCGGTTATCTGAAAAGCGGCAAAACCCTGGAGGAATTGGCACAGGCCTGCGGTATCGACCCGGCCGGCTTGCGCACCACCGTGTCGGACTACAACCGCCACGCGCGCAATGGCCAGGACCCGCAGTTCGGCCGCGGCTCAACGCCCTACAACCGCAAACAGGGAGATGCACTGCAGCAACCCAACCCCTGCGTCGCACCGATCGAGCAAGGACCGTTCTATGCCGTGAAAGTCGAACCGGGTTGTTTCGGCACCTTTGCCGGGCTCAAGGTCAATCAACACGCCCAGGTCCTCGACGACTCGGGCCAGGCCATCACTGGCTTGTATGCGGCGGGAGGCGACATGGCCAGCATCATGGGCGGCCACTACCCCGCTGGCGGCATCAACCTGGGGCCGGCGCTGACGTTCGGCTACATCGCCGCGCGCCATATCGCCGGCATCACTGCTTATGAAAAGGAGATCGACCATGACGCACATCGTTAACGCACAGGGTTTGAACATGCCCAAGCTCGGCCTCGGCACCTGGCCGATGCTCGGTGAAGAGTGCACGCGAGCAGTGGAACAGGCCCTGGCGCTGGGTTATCGACACATCGATACCGCTGCGGCCTACAACAACGAGGACGCTGTCGGTCAGGCGTTGCTGAACAGTCCGACACCCCGCGAACACATCCACGTCACCAGCAAGGTCTGGTGGGACCAGCTGCAACCCGACGCCATGCGCCATTCCATGGATCGCAGCCTCAAGGCCTTGCACAGCGATTACATCGATCTCTTCATGATCCACTGGCCCAGCACCGATTGGGACTTGCCGCGTACGATCGAAACCCTGGTGTCATTCAAGGAGCAGGGGCTGGCGCGCAACATCGGCGTGGCAAATTTCCCGCTGCCCCTGCTGCGCACTGTGGTCGAGGAACTGGGCGCGCCGCTGTCAGCCATTCAGGTCGAGTACCACGTGCTGCTCGGACAAAACGCACTGCTGGACTACGCCCGTCAACACGACATGGCACTGACGGCTTATTCGCCGCTGGCACGCAACAAGGTCTCGGATGTTCCGGTTATCCAGCAGATCGCCGCCAAACACGGGGTATTGCCGACCCAGGTCGCACTCAAATGGCTGCTGGATCAGCCGAACGTAGCGGCTATCCCCAAGGCCAGCAGCGAGGCCAACCAATTGGCCAACCTGGCAGCGCTCACCGTCAACCTGGATGATCAGGACCGTGCGCTGATCGCCGGCCTGTCCAAGCGCGAGCGCCTGGTCAGTCCGGACTTTGCGCCGGTGTGGGACGCGTTCGATTTATAAGTACGAAAGGGCCACTGTTGATGTGCGACACCCGTCGCAATGACTGTGGCCTTACCAAACCTTACACATTTCCCCCACACGCCTTTGCCAGTGCGGTTATTCATAGACCCGGCGCCATGCGCCCCATCAATCTATGAGAGACCGCCAACATGCTATGGAACAAGGCAAGACGCAGCAAAAACGTGAACGACATACGCGAGGGCAAGGATGCCCGCACACTTACAGGGACAACACTGGCCGCTGGGCTGGCCGCCGTCGCCCTGGCCGGCGGCGGACTCTATTCGACGCTGGACACGCCAGCAGACGTTACTCCGCTCGAACCCTCGTACACCCTGGATCGCCCTCTCCCTCAGCCATCGATCGAGCCTGAAGAAGATCTGCAGTTGATGTTTGTCCAGTCAGTGCTGGGCGACACCGAAGACACCTGGAACCCACTGTTCGCGCAAATGGGCCGGCAATATCCACACCCGACCCTGACGCTGTTCAACAACGGCGTGGTCTCGGGCTGTGGTTTCGCCAGCTCCGGCATTGGCCCGTTCTATTGCCCGGGCAATCGGCAGGTGTATCTCGACCTCGAGTTTTTCCGCACGCTTGAGCAGCAGTTTGCCGTGGTCGGTGACTTCGCACGGGCCTACATCATCGCCCACGAAATCGGGCATCACGTGCAACTTGAACTGGGCCTTTCCGAACCCTTCGAAAAAGCCTTGCTCGAGCAACAACCGGTCAGCGGCGATGGCGGGCTGGAAGTGCGTTCGGAATTGCAGGCCGATTGCCTGGCCGGGGTCTGGGCGCACCATGCGCAACAGCGCCTGGACTGGCTGGAGCCGGGGGATATCGAAGCCGCCCTGAATGCCGCGGCAATGTTCGGAGACGACCAGCTGCAAGCATCGCGCAATGCCCAGATCCGGCCTGAGACCTTCAGCCACGGCACGTCCCTCCAGCGCGTGCACTGGTTCAAGACAGGATTCGCCACAGGCAAACCTGAGGCCTGTGACACCTTCGCCGCCGATGCGCTGTGATACCCGCCCATCAATGAATCCCCTGATGTCGCCGCCTGGATAGAACCGCTGCCGCTTCTGGCTGTCTGACGACCGGACTGGCGCCGGTCCTACTCAGCAGCAACACTCATCGCACGGTTCTTCACCCGCAACATCAGAGGATTCCCACATGCTATGGAAAAAAGGCCGACGCAGCGACAACGTGGTCGATGCCCGTGGCGATGAGGTCGGCGGCGGTGGCGGCGGGATGCGGTTTGGTGGCGGCAAGGGCCTGAGCCTGACGGCGATCCTGCTGATCGTAGGCATCGGCTGGATCACCGGCCAGGACCCGCTGCAGATCCTCGGACAACTGACCGGGCAGATGGGTCAACAATCGGCACCCACCACCTCCCAGACACGCCAGGCACCACCGGCCAACGATGAAGGGGCCGAGTTCGTCCGCTCGATCCTGGGTGATACCGAGGATACCTGGCGCCAGATTTTCCAGCAGGCGGACCGGCAATATAAGGACCCGACCCTGGTGTTGTTCAGCAACCGGGTCAATTCGGCCTGCGGACTGGCGACATCGGCAACCGGCCCCTTCTACTGCCCCGCAGACCAGAAGGTTTATCTGGACATGGCCTTCTTCCAGGAGATGTCCCAGCGCTTTGCGGCCGCGGGCGACTTCGCCCAGGCCTATGTGATCGCTCACGAAGTCGGTCACCACGTACAAACCTTGCTCGGTGTTTCGGCGAAGATCCAGGCCGCTCGCCAGCAAGGCCGGCAGATGGAAGGCGATGGCGGTTTGCTGGTGCGCCAGGAACTGCAAGCCGATTGCCTGGCCGGGGTCTGGGCCAACAATGCGCAGAAGCGTCTGAACTGGCTGGAGCCGGGCGATATCGAAGAAGCGTTGAACGCGGCGAACGCCATTGGCGACGACCGCTTGCAGCAACAAGGTCAGGGCCGTGTGGTGCCGGACTCGTTTACCCATGGTACGTCAGCGCAACGGGTGCGCTGGTTCAAAACCGGATTCGCCCAGGGCCAGGTTGGCCAGTGCGATACCTTTGCGGCGAAAAATTTGTAAATGAAGAAGTGGTGGTTAGTCGTACTGTTCACCTGTGCAACCTCCCAAGCGGCCGAGCACGGAGTCAAGGAACTCAGCCCCGGGCGCCTGCTGTTGAAATCCGGTGAAATAGCGGTGGGCATCAGCCCGGCCCCGGCAAAAATCGAGCGGGTATTGATCATCGTCCATGGTCGCTTGCGCAACGCGCAAACCTATCTCCAGAGCGGCAAAAGCGCGGTCGAACTGGCCGGACAAAGCGCCACGACCCTGGTGATCGCCCCGCAATTCCTCAATGAAACCGACGTTGCGCAGCACCCGGTGGCGGACACCGTCTTGCGCTGGCAGGGTAATGAGTGGATGGCTGGCGGTGAATCCACCGCCCCCTTCCGTCTGAGTTCCTACGACGCGCTGGACGAAATCATCGCCCGCCTGAGTGATCGCCAGCAGTTTCCGGACTTGAAGCAGATCGTCATTGCCGGTCACTCGGGGGGCGCTCAAGTAGTTCAGCGCTACGCCTTGCTGGGCCACGACAAACCGGCCCTGGAAGCCGCCGGCGTGCAGTTGCGCTACGTGATCGCCAATCCCTCTTCCTACACCTACTTCGATGAGCGTCGGCCCGTGGCCTTCAGTCATGCGGGTTGTCCGCAATTCAACCGCTGGAAATACGGGCTGACCGATTTGCCTGCCTACGCAGAAGGACAAACTGCCGCGCTGCTGCAGGAAAAGTACCTCAAGCGCGACATCGTTTATCTGCTGGGGCAACAGGACGTCGACCCGAACCATCCGGCGTTGGATAAAACCTGTGAGGCAAAAGCCCAGGGGCCGAATCGACTGGCCCGGGGTCGCTACTACTTCGCTTACCTGAAGCGGCTGCAACCGCAAGGGTTGCAGCAGCAACTGATTGAAGTGCCCGGGGTCGGGCATGACGGGGATGGGATGTTTACGTCGCCGCAGGGGCAGCAGGCGTTGTTCCAGTAGCCGCGAGGGCGGGGCCCGCGCAGGGCCCTCAAGCCGACAGCATCTGCCGCAATTCGACACAATCGGCCGCATGCCAATCGGTCAACTCCGGCCACGGATTATCCGGCAGATTGACCAACACCGTCCGCGCTCCCGCCGCACGACCGCAATCCAGGTCAAAACGGTAATCACCGACCATCACCATCTCGCTGGCCGACACCTTCCAGGCTTCGGCCAGCTTCAGCAATCCCCCAGGGTGTGGCTTCGGCGGTGCCTCATCGCGGCCCAGCACATCGTCTACCGCAAAGCAGTCGGCCAGGCCGATCGCCTCCAGCGTGACATGCGCCAGTTCCCGGGCATTGCGTGTGAGAATGCCCAGGCGATAACCGCGGCCAGCCAATTCACGCACCAGCTCCACGGCCCCCGGTGCCGGTTTCGAGCCCAGCGCCAGATCGCGCTCGTGCTCGAGCAACCAGGCGTGCTTGGCACTGGCTTCCTCGACCGGCAGTGCCGCCAGATGCGTGAGGATGTCGGCTTCCGCCGGGATCGCCAACGCCACGCGAATCGCCGCGAAATCATGCACAGCCACTGTCAGGGTGCCGTCCATGTCGAACACCCAGTGGCGTATGTCGGCCAGGCTCATGCCCAATCCTTGCGATGGCGAATCAGGCCTTCCTGGGTGACCGAGGCCACCAGTTGACCGGCGCGGTTGAACACGCTGCCACGGGAGAACCCGCGGGAATTGCCGGCCCATGGGCTGTCCATCGCATACAGCAACCAGTCATCGGCGCGCAGGTCAGCGTGGAACCACAACGCGTGGTCGAGGCTGGCCACCTGCATGTCCTTGTGCCAGACCGATTTGCCGTGAGGCAACATCGAGGTGGTCAGCAAACCGAAGTCCGACGCGTAGGCCAGCAAATACTTGTGCAATGCCGGGGAGTCGGCCAAGGCGCCGTCGGCGCGAAACCAGACATATTTGACCGGATCGCTGGCTTGCGGGTTGTAGGGATCTTCCTCGGTGACGGGCCGAAATTCGATCGGTTTCGGACACAGCAGTTTTTCACGCATGTGCTCGGGGATCAGGTGAGCGCGTTGCTGGGTCAGCTCCAGTTCCGATGGCAGGTTTTCCGGCCCGACCACTTGTGGCATTTCGCCCTGGTGCTGGAAACCTTGTTCGTCGTACTGGAACGAGGCACTGCAGGTGAAGATCGGTTGGCCTTTCTGGATCGCCGTCACCCGGCGCGTGCTGAAACTGCCGCCGTCGCGCACGCGGTCAACGGAGTAAACCACCGGCAACTTGGCATCGCCCGGGCGCAGGAAATAGCCATGCATCGAGTGCACATGGCGCGCCTCTTCCACGGTCTGACTGGCCGCCGACAGCGACTGACCGAGCACCTGGCCACCGAACAATTGACGAAACCCCAGGTCCTGGCTGCGGCCACGGAACAGGTTTTCTTCGATCGATTCCAGGCTCAGCAGGTCGACCAGATCATCCAACACTTGGCTCATTCAGACTCTCCTCACACAACGCAATGCCGCGCAGTCCTGGCTGCGTCGGTCGATTCAGTATCTGGCCCGTGCCGATATAGGGGCCATTGTAAACGTCCGTGCCAGGTTATCCATGCAAGGTTTGCAGCCATTGTTCACGGCTGATGCGATACAGCACGTGGTGGCGCAGGGGATGATCGAGGGCAAGCCTGGGGTGATCGAAGTCATCGGCCGGATCGTGATGCATGCCGATCGCCTGCATGACTTTCTGCGACGGCAGGTTGCTGGTCGCGGTAAAGGACACGATTTCATTCAGTACCAGGCGATCAAACCCGCAACGCAGAGCGGTCCATGCCGCTTCGCTGGCATAGCCCAGGCCCCAGTGCTCGCGCGCCAGGCGCCAGCCGATTTCAATGGCCGGGGTGAAAGGCGTGTCGAAACCGACCACGCCCAGACCGGTAAAACCGATGAACTGGCCGGTGTCTTTGCGCTCCAGCGCCCAGAAGCCAAAGCCATGCTCGGCAAAGTGCTCGCGAACCCTGCCAATCAACGCCGCACTTTCCAATCGACTCAAGGGTGCGGGAAAATAGCGCATGACCTGTGGATCGGCGCACATCGCGGCAAACTCTGGCAAATCCTCATCACGCCACTGCCGCAACAGCAATCGCGCGCTCGCCAGTTCGAGTATCGGCTCCATCGTGCCCCTCCCCCAATTCCATGCCGCCAGTCTACAACGCTGGTAGGATCCTTCACTCATTCCGCTACGAAATCATCATGCCGCTGCCGCTGATCTACCACGAAGACTACAGTCCCGAGTTCCCGGCGGATCACCGCTTCCCCATGGACAAGTTTCGCCTGCTGCGCGATCACCTGGTGGACAGCGGCCTGACGCGCGACGCCGACCTGCTGCGCCCACAGTTGTGCCCGGCGGACATTCTCGCCCTCGCCCATGACCCTTCGTATATCGAGCGCTACATGAGTGGCGATCTGTCCCGCGAAGACCAGCGACGCCTCGGCCTGCCCTGGAGCGAAGCCCTGGCCCGGCGCACGGTGCGTGCGGTCGGCGGCTCGCTGCTGGCGGCGGAGCAGGCGCTGAAGCATGGCCTGGCCTGCCACTTGGCCGGCGGCACCCACCATGCGCATTACGATTACCCTGCAGGGTTCTGCATCTTCAATGACCTGGCGGTGATCAGCCATTTCCTGCTGGAGAGTGGCCGGGTGAATCGGGTGCTGATCTTCGACTGCGATGTGCATCAGGGCGACGGCACTGCACGCATTCTGCACAACACACCGGAAGCAGTGACCGTTTCCCTGCACTGCGAGAAGAACTTTCCTGCACGCAAAGCCGAAAGTGACTGGGACATCCCGCTTCCCAACGGCATGGGCGATGCCGATTACCTGAAGGTGGTGGACGATGCGCTCAACTACCTCTTGCCCCTCTATCAGCCAGACCTGGTGCTGTACGACGCGGGGGTCGACGTGCATAAAGACGACGCGTTGGGTTACCTGAAGCTGACCGACAACGGTGTCGCCGCCCGCGATGAAAGCGTGATGCGCCATTGCCTGGGCCGCGATATTCCGGTGGTCGGCGTGATCGGCGGCGGCTACAGCAAGGACCGTCATGCCCTCGCCCGCCGTCATGGCATCCTCCATCACAGTGCCCAGCGGGTCTGGCAGTCATCAGGCTGTCACTGAGTTGTGGATGCTTTACCCACAATGCCTGTGGAGCCGCCTGTGGATAACCTGCGGGAAAGGGACTGCAGGCCATGTCGGATGTGGGCTGCAGAGTGGTGGTTGTTTTTTAACCAGCCACTAGATTCACCTGTAAACCCTGTAGGAGTGAGCCTGCTCGCGATAGCGGTCTGTCAGGGCCACAGATGTTGAATGTAGCGCCGCAATCGCGAGCAGGCTCGCTCCTACAGAGGACGGGGCTGCTAGAATGCCCGGCTTATCCCGTCAGACCGCAGCGCATTCCATGACTCAATCCTCGTCAGCCCGTTCCCATAATGTCGCCATCATCGGCGGCGGCCCCGCCGGTCTGATGGCGGCTGAAGTGTTGAGTCAGGCCGGGATCAAGGTCGACCTGTACGATGGCATGCCTTCAGTGGGGCGAAAATTCCTCCTGGCGGGCGTCGGCGGCATGAACATCACCCACTCCGAAGCCTACCCGGCGTTCCTCTCGCGCTATGCCGAACGCGCACCACAGATTGCACCGCTGCTGCGCGCCTTCGGTGCCGATGCGCTGTGCCAGTGGATTCATGAACTGGGCATCGACACCTTTGTCGGCAGTTCCGGCCGGGTCTTTCCCACCGACATGAAAGCCGCGCCCCTGCTGCGTGCCTGGCTCAAACGCCTGCGCGACAGCGGCGTAGTTATCCACACCCGCCACCGCTGGCTCGGCTGGGATGATCACGGCGGTTTGCGCATCGACAGCCCCGACGGCGAAAAAACCGTTCAAGCCAATGCCACCCTCCTCGCCCTCGGTGGCGGCAGTTGGGCGCGCCTGGGTTCGGACGGCGCGTGGATGCTGCCGCTGGAGCAAAAGTCGGTAGGACTCGCGCCGCTGCAGCCGAGTAATTGCGGCTTCGAGGTGCAGGCCTGGAGCGATTTGATGGTCAGCAAATTCGCCGGCGCACCGCTGAAAAACATTGCCATCGGCCTCGATGATGACGTGCCAAGGCTGGGTGAATGCGTGATCACCGCGACCGGGATTGAAGGGAGCCTGATCTACGCCTTGTCCGCACCGATCCGTGAAGCGATCAACCGGCACGGCTCGGCGACCATTCATCTGGACCTGCTGCCCGGCCGACCTGTGGATAAAATCCAGGCGGCATTGAGCAAACCGCGCGGCTCACGCTCGATGGCTAAACATTTGCACAGTCAGTTGGGTATTGATGGCGTGAAAGCGGCGTTATTGCGAGAGCTGACATCTGCCGAAACCTTTACCGACATGGCATTGCTGGCCAAAGCGATCAAGGCGCTACCCATGATACTGGTGAAAACCCGCCCGCTGGACGAAGCCATCAGCAGTGCCGGTGGTGTGTTGTTCGAAGCACTGGATGAGCGATTGATGCTCAAGCAAATGCCTGGGGTTTTCTGCGCGGGGGAAATGCTCGACTGGGAAGCGCCAACCGGTGGCTATCTGTTGACGGCGTGTTTCGCCAGTGGGCGTGCGGCGGGACTTGGGATGGTGGAGTGGCTGCAGCGTATGAGCTGAAGACCGCGCCGCCCTCATCGCCAGCAGGCTGGCTCCCACAGGGGATTTGTGTCGTTCACAAAAACCTGTGGGAGCCAGCCTGCTGGCGATGAGGGCCTAACGGACGCCGCTGCTAATCAAGGTTTGCGCTTACGCGGCCCAGTGTTGAACACAGGCACCTTGCGCACAGGCTTGATCGAAGGCTCCGCTGGCGCAGCTTCCCCGCTATCGACCCACTTGCCGAGATTGCGTTTACCGCCACCACCACCCGACGCTTTGGGCTTCTTCGGTTTCTTCGGCTTCTTGATCACCTGGCCACTGGCATCGGTGTCCGGAACGCGATGCTCTGGCTCGAAGTCCGGCTCGTTCTGACGCTTGAGCGTCTGGCGGGTCAACATCTCGATGGCCGACAGCAGATTCACTTCATCGGCACACACCAGGGAAATCGCCTCGCCGGTGGAACCGGCACGCCCGGTACGACCGATGCGATGGATGTAATCCTCGGCCACGATCGGCAAATCGAAATTGACCACCAATGGCAGGTCTTCGATATCCAGGCCCCGGGCCGCGACGTCGGTGGCGACCAGGATCTGCACTTCACTGAGCTTGAAACGATCCAGCGCGCGCTGACGGGTCGCCTGGGGCTTGTCGCCATGGATGCCATCGGCGTTGATGCCCAGGCCCTGGAGTTTTTCCACCAGCGCGTCCACGCCGTTGCGGGTCTTGGCGAACACCAACACCTGCTTCCACTTGCCCTTGCGCATCAAGTGCACGAACAGCTCCGGCTTGCGCTTCTTGTCCACCGTCACGATCCACTGCTTGACCGTATTGGCGGCGACGTTGCGCGGGCTGACTTCGATGCTCAGCGGGTCATTGAGCATTTGCCCGGCCAGCAAGCGGATGTCGTCGGAGAAGGTCGCGGAGAACAGCAGCGTCTGACGTTTCTTCGGCAGCGCCTTATAGATGTTCGCCAGCTCCTCGGAGAAACCCAGGTCGAGCATGCGATCGGCTTCGTCCAGCACCAGGGTTTGCAGCTGATTGAACTTCAGTGCGTTCTGGCGGAACAGGTCGAGCAAACGGCCCGGGGTCGCCACCAACAGGTCGACACCGCTGCGCAGCTTCATCATTTGCGGGTTGATGCTGACACCGCCGTACACCGCGTAGGTACGCAGCGGCAGGTTCTCGGCATATTGGCGCACCGCTTCGTGAACCTGCTCGGCCAGCTCTCGGGTCGGCACCAGAATCAGCGCACGCACCGAGTTGGCGGCGACTTTCGGCCCTTCCATGGCCAGCAGTTGCAGGAGCGGCAAGGCGAAACCGGCGGTCTTGCCGGTGCCGGTCTGGGCCGCGGCCATCAGGTCGCGACCGGCCAGCACCGCTGGAATGGCTTGTGCCTGAACCGGCGTCGGAGTCTGGTAGCCGAGCGTCTCAAGGGAGCGCAGCAAGGGTTCGATCAGGCCAAGGGTGGCGAAAGTCATGGGAGTACCGTAGGAAAAATCAGCGCGATTGTGCGAAACAAGTATGCAATGGCGCGCAGTTTACCCTAATTCACACGGGATTCTGTCGGCACCACTGTCGGCTCGACCTTCACCACTGGCCGCTGCGGTGAACGGCGCCATTGCGGCAGGCCAATCAGCACCACGGCACTGATGATCACCAGCATCGCCAGCGCTTCCTCGATGCCAATGGTTTCGCCAACAAACACGATCCCCAGCAACACGGCCACCGCCGGGTTGACGTAGGCATAGCTGGTGGCCGCCGCCGGACGCACATGCTTGAGCAGATACATGTAGGCGTTGAAGGCAATGATCGAACCGAACACGGTCAAGTACGCCAGCGCCGCCCAGCCCTCGATGGGTGGGACCTTTTCCAGGTGCTCTCCGCTCAGCGCACTGGCGATCAGCAACACCACGCCGCCGACCAGCATTTCCACGGCGCTGGCCATTGCGCCTTGAGGCAACGGCAAGTGTTTGCTCCACACCGAGCCGAATGCCCAGGTGGCCGCGGCGAAGATCAGCAACGCCGCACCCAGCGGGCTCGATTGCAGGTTGGAGCCGAGGTTGAGCATGACGATGCCAATCATCCCGAGCGCAACGCCCGCCCATTCAAGACGGGTATTACGCGCGCCCCAGAAATAGCCACAGAGCAAGGTAAACAGCGGCACCGTCGCCACTGCCAGCGCGGCCACGCCGGAGGCCACGCCAGTGTGCTCGGCCACGCTGACCGCGCCGTTGCCGCACGCCAGCAGCAACACACCGATGATCCCGGCGGCTTTCCATTGCGCCCAGGTCGGGGCCGGCGCCCCGCGCCAGCGCAGGAAGGCGTACATCAAGGTCCCGGCGATGACGAAGCGAATACCCGCCAGCAGCAAGGGCGGCCAGTACTCCACACCGATGCGGATCACCAGGTAGGTCGAGCCCCAAATCACGTACAGCGCGAAAAAGGCAGCGATTAACGGTAGGGGAAAGCGACGTAGGCCGGACATGATGGGCAGCTCACAGGCAGAACAGGTGAACGGCTATTCTAGAAAGGCTGACGCGATAAAATAAGTTACAAAACCTGTTTAAACCGCCGGTACACTTTTCAAAACACGGAGTTCAGCGCTATAAACCGTGTTTTCGAAAGTCCGTCACTTTCAGGAGTTGCCTCGATGGATAAGTACGACCGCATGCTGCTCAGCGCCCTGCTGGAAAACGGTCGCGCGTCCTACGCGGACCTCGCGCGCAAGGTCAACCTCTCCGCCCCGGCCGTGGCCGAACGCGTGGCCAAACTCGAATCCAGCGGCGTGATTACCGGTTACCAGGCGAAAGTCGACATGGCCAAGCTCGGCTTGCCGATCCAGTGTGTGATCGAACTGCGCTTGAACCAGCACGGCAACCAGAAAGCCTACGACGACCTGATCAAGATCCCGCAACTGACCGAATGCCACCGCGTGACCGGTGACCCGTGCGTGATCATGCAAGCGGCGGTGGGTTCGATGCCGGAGCTGGAAGATTTGATCAACCGGATTGCCACGTTTGGCTTCAGCAAGACATCGATTGTGTTGTCGAGTGCGATAGAGAAGCGGGTGCCGTTGGGGCACATCGAGGGGAACGGCAAATAAATCCCATGTAGGAGCTGGCTTGCCAGCGAAGAGGGACTTACATTCAACATCTATGTTGGTTTTTACGCCGCTTTCGCCGGCAAGCCGGCTCCTACAGGGGATTTGCGGTGTTTTCGGGATCAGCGATAGCGCTTGAGGTGTTCGCCCACTTTCGCCGCCGGCACTTTCTGCAATTTGCACAACAGATCATGGGACAGCTCGCTCAAGCCATGCTTGTGCCGCAGTTCTTCGGCCAGGTGCACCGTCAGGTTGGCCGCCATTTCGGCGTCGGCCATGGCCCGGTGAGCCTTGCCGGTGTGGGGCAGGTTGGCGAAGGTGGTGAGGGTGCCGAGCTTGTGGTTCGGTGCCGCGGGCATCAGGCGCCGGGCCAGCAACAGTGAACAGGCAAAGTTCTGCAGGCGCGTGCGTTTGATCCGCCCCAGTTCGAAATCCCAGAACTTCTGGTCGAACGCGGCGTTGTGGGCCAGCAAGGGCGTGGTGCCGACGAACTCGTTGACCTCGTTCATCACCTGCTCGGCCGAAGGGGCGGTGCGCAGCATCGCATTGCTGATTCCGGTCAGCTGTTCGATGAAGCCCGGGACGCGCACACCGGCGTTCATCAGGCTCTGGTAACGCTCGACGATGCGCCCTTGCTCAAGGATCACCACGGCAATTTCCGTGGCCCGGCAACTGCTGCTCGGAGAGATCCCGGTGGTTTCAAAGTCGATGACTGCTATGCGTTCCAAACCTGTTTGAACTCCGAAAAAATCAATTTTTGAGCAGCAACGCGCCTTCGATCGGCACGTAGCGGCTGGCGGCGCGGATCAGCGAGTTGGCCGTCAGGCCCGGTACCCCGTAGGCCACCGCTTGCACGCCGTGCTTGCTGATGATGCGCTCCAGCAGCATGTCGAAATCACCGTCGCCAGAGGCCAGCACCACTTCATCGACATGGTCGGCGGCGTCCATGATGTCGAGGGTAATGCCCACGTCCCAGTCGCCCTTGGCCGAGCCGTCGCTGCGCTGGATGTAGGGCTTGAGCTTCACGGTGAAACCGAGGTTGCGCAGGATCTGCTGGAACTGCTGCTGTTTGCTGTCGCCACGATCGATCGCGTAGGCATAGGCCTCGACGATCTCGCCTTGCTTGCTGATATCAGCCCACAACGCGGCATAGTTGAAGTGGCAACCATAAGCCTGGCGCACGGTGTAATAGAGGTTCTGGACATCGGCGAACACTGCGATTTTTTTCACCGGACACCTCGATAAAGCGCAGGCAGGGTCAGGCACCAGGCCCGAAAAGTCGCCCAGTATGCCAGCCAAAAGCAGAGTTTCGCGAATAATCGGCCCGAAGCGCCGCAGCGCCCCGGACGAATGGTGTGTCAGATGAACGAGTCGTCGTCGCCGCCGAAGAACGATGAGCTGTCATCGCTGTAGTCGGCGTCGGCAAAACCGCCCTGGTTGTCGGCATAGTTATCGTTGCCGGCCATGCGCTGGTCATCGCCCCAGCCATTGTTGCCCTGGTCGTTGACCTGGGCCGGTTCTTCCTTGATGACTTCGACGACTTCCTGGGGAGCCTGGTTGTGGTGGAACAGACTGCTGATGCCTTGTGCCAGCATCACGCCACCTGCCACACCGGCCGCGGTTTTCAGCGCGCCACCGAGAAAGCCGCTGCCTGCCACCGGAGCCTGTTGCTGGGGCGCATAGCCTTGCTGTGGCGCTGCACCGAAGTTCTGCTGTGGCGGCTGCGTGTTGAACGACGGCCGCGCCGGCTCGCGCCAGCCGCCACCGCCAGACACCGGCGCACTTTGCGTGGGCGCAGGCTGCGGATCACGACTGTTACCACCAAAGATACTCGACAAAAAGCCACCGCTGCTCGGCACCGGGGCTGGCGTTTGCGCCTTGGCCTGCTGCAATTCGGCCTGCAGTTTCTGGATTTGCGCCGTCAGCTGCTGGTTCTGCCCGTCGAGGCTCTTGATCGCCGCCTCCTGCACCAGAATCGCCTGGGTCATGAAATAACCCGCCGCCGGTTGGCGTGCCAGGTGTTCCTTGATCCGCGCCTCGGCCTGGGCGTCGCGCGGGGCTGAATCCGTCTCGGCCTGTTGCAGCCGGGAAAACAGTCCATCGATCAGGGTTTGTTCTTCGCTGTTCATGGCGACCTCGTAGATTGCCTGGAAAATCGTTGCCTTTACCCATAAAGGATAAGGTGCCCGACCTTAATGGAGGCTGAAACAAGTTGTTTCAATGAGCTTTACCGAACGTTTACGTTTGCGCCCTTGCGCGCATCATCGGTTAAAGTGGGCCACTGCTTTCAACCTGCGATATCTACTGATGAATCCGTTCGATGTACTGCGCGACTCCTTGTATTTCTTCAAACGCAATCTGGGCCAGATCGTGCAGCTGTGCCTGCCACTGGTGATCATCGAGGCCCTGTTGCAACAAGTGGTCGACCACTCCACCGAGCCGGACAGTTTCCCCGGTATCAGTGTGATCGTCGGCCTGCTGGTCTATCCGCTGTACACCGCCGCCCTGATCCTGTTCCTCGACGCCCGTAGCCGTGGCGAATCGCCCAGTAACCGCGAGCTGCTGTCGAGGTCCGCCTATCTGTGGCCGCGTTTCGCCTTGCTGACCGCCCTTAACACACTGCTGATCCTGCTGGGCTTGTCGCTGTACTTCCTGCCGGGCATCTGGCTGATGGTGACCCTGGCTTTCGGCGAATATTTGCTGGTACTGCGGGGCCTGGCGCCGTTGCAGGCCATGAAGGAAAGCCTGCGCCTGACCCGTGGCCACTTCATGCGCATCCTGGTGTGCATCCTGTGTGTGATGGGCCCCTTGTGGTTGCTCAAGGGCGCAACGCTGGCCGCGTACCCCGAGCCGCAGAACCCGGCGATCTCGCTGTTGATCGACAGTGCCCACAGCTTCTTGCAACTGTTCACCAGCGTGGTGCTGTTCCGCCTGTTCATGCTGATCAGCGAAGTACCGGAAAAAATCGACGACCCACGTTGACCGTGGGCGACCGCTCGTCAGTCGGGTATGCTCGGAGACAATTTCCGTAACGCGATAAGCCGAGCCATGACCCGACTGCTGCGCTACACCTTGCTGGGATTGTTGATCGTCATCGGCTTGATCTCTGTGATGACCTACAGCCTGACCTGGCGCCCCGAGGCCAGGGAAACAGCGCCTGTCGCGTGCAATACCCAGGCGCCAGTCCTGGCACCCGGCCAGGCACTGAAGGTCATGACCTGGAACGTCCAGTACCTGGCGGGCAAGCGCTACGTGTTCTGGAATGACCTGGCCGCCGGCGCCGACGATTCCCCCACGCCGGAAGACATGGCCTTCAGCCTCGACGAAGTGGCGCGAGTGATTCGCGACGAGCAACCGGACGTCGTGCTGCTGCAGGAGCTCGATGACGGCGCCAAGGCCAGCGACTACCAGAACCAGCTCAAACTGCTGCAGGAACGGCTCACCGACCTGTATCCGTGCAGCGCCCATGCCTTCGACTGGAAGGCCGACTTCGTGCCCAACCCGCACATATTCGGCAGCGTCGGCCGGCAACTGGCGACCCTGAGTCGCTATCAGATCGAGCACGCCGAACGTCTGCAATTGCCAATCGCATCGGCCAACCCGATCAGTCGCCAGTTCCAACCGAAAAACGCGCTGCTGGTCACCTACCTGCCATTGAGCGACGGTGGCCAGCTCGCGGTCCTCAACACCCATCTGGACCGAGCGACCCAACCTGACGAGACGTTGCAGGCACAAGTCGCGGCCGTGGCCAAGACCCTCGACAAGTTCGAAAGCCGCGGTACGCCCTGGCTGATCGGTGGCGACTTCAACCTGCTGCCGCTGGGTCAATACCAGCGCCTGCCCAGCGAACAGCGCACCCCCTACTCCGCCGACAGCGCCCTGCATCTGTTGTGGGACAAGTACCCGATGATCCCCACCAACAACGAATCCAGCGGCATCGACCGCGCGCGCTGGCTGACCCATTACCCGAACGATGCCGGCTTGAACGGCCCGGACCGGACCGTCGACTATCTGTTCTACAGCCCGCGGATCAAGCGGGTCGAGGCGACGGTACGGCAAGACGATACCCTGCGCATCTCCGATCACCTGCCGGTGATTGCGCGGTTTCTGCTGCCTGCCGCGCCGTAGAGTCCGGCGTCATTGCTTGCGCGGTTTGATCCGCGCCGTGGCTTCGGCCACCAGCGGGTCGTCCGGCCAGTAATGTTTCGGGTAGCGTCCCTTCAAGTCTTTTTTCACCTCGGCGTAGGTGCTGCGCCAGAAGTTCGCCAAGTCCTGGGTCACCTGCACGGGCCGCCGCGCCGGGGACAGCAAATGCAGTTTCACCACTTGCCGGCCACCGGCGATGCGTGGGGTTTCGGCCAGGCCGAACAGCTCCTGCAAGCGCACGGCCAGAATCGGCGGCTGCTCACTGTAATCCAGACGAATCGATGAGCCCGATGGCACGCTCAAGTGGTGCGGCGCCAACTCGTCCAGGCGTTGCGGCAGCGGCCATGGCAACAGGTTGTGAACGATGCTCGAGAGGTCAAGATTGGCGAAATGACTGAGTCGCGAGACTTTGCCCAGATACGGCATCAGCCAATGCTCAAGGGTATTCAGCAGCGCCGCATCGCTGACATCTGGCCACTCGCTTTCGCCCTTGGCGCCCAGGTCCAGCTGGCGCAATAACGCCACCCGGGCCTGCCACTGGCGCAACTCCGGGGTCCACGGCAACAGCTCCAGGCCTTTGCGCCGCACCAGGTTGACCAACGCCTGGCTGCGGGCGCTTTCATCGAGACCGGTCAACGGTTCGCGGCTGAGGACGAGCTCGCCCACCTTGCGTTGGCGCTCGGCCCGCAGCACACCTTCGCGCTCATCCCAATCCAGTTGATCGACGCACCGCACCTGTTCGGCCAGGACCGAGTCGAACAACGCCGGATCGAAATCCGCCGCCAGGTAAATCCGCTCTTCACGCTGGCCCTGTCGACTGCCGAGATCGGCAATCACCAGCCACGGCTGCTTCATCAGGCTGTCGGCTTCGGCAAACAGCGCGGCGCGACCGTTGGCCAGGCGATACTCGGCGCCGCCGGCACGGCGTTGTTGCGCAACGCGGTCGGGATAAGCCAAGGCCAGCAACGCACCGAGCCAGCGTGGATGATCGGGATCGCCGACCGGCTCCGAGGCCTTGGCACGCAGGTAACCTCGATATTGCCGCGCCAGCTGCCGGGCTCGTTGTACGCCGCCCTGGGCACCACGAGCGCCGCGCGCTTCGCCGGACAACAGCGCCAATCGGCTGTGCAAATCGGCGCCGGCGCCACGCAGGATATCGCGCTCCCCGAGCAAGGCCGCGACATCGCACGCCATGTCGGCCAGGCCGAGCGCCTGTCCACGTAATAACAGGTGCGCGATACGGGGATGCGCCGGCAGTTCGGCCATGGCCTGACCGTGACGGGTCAGCGCTTCGCCCTCCAGCGCGCCAAGGCGAACCAGCAAATCCTGAGCCTGTGCATAAGCGGCTGCCGGTGGTACATCCAGCCAAACCAGTTGGCCCGGTGTCACGCCCCAACGACCCAGCTGCAGCGCCAACCCGGCGAGATCCGCCGAAAGAATTTCCGCACTGCCGTAAGCCGCCAATTGTTCGTGCTGATCCTGTGACCACAAGCGGTAGCACACACCCGGTTCCAGTCGCCCTGCCCGGCCCGCACGCTGGGTAGCACTGGCCTTGGAAATACGCTGGGTGTCGAGGCGGGTCATGCCGCTGCCGGGATCGAAACGCGGCACCCGCGCCAACCCGGCGTCGATCACCACGCGCACGCCGTTGATGGTCAGGCTGGTCTCCGCGATGTTGGTGGCCAGCACCACTTTGCGTTTACCCGGCGGCGCCGGATCGATCGCCGCCCGTTGCGCGGCTAGGTCCAGCTCACCGTGCAACGGGCAGAGCAGGATTTGCGTGTTATCGCCCAGCGCATCGGCCAGTTGTTGATGCGCGCGTCGGATCTCGGCCTGCCCCGGCAGGAACACCAGCACGCTGCCGGACTCATCGTTCAAGGCGTCGAGAACGGTCTGCACCAATCGCGGCTCGATGAATTCGCCTGCCTGGAATGGCCGGCCCCAGCGCATCGCCACCGGGTACATACGGCCCTCGCTGCGCAGGATCGGCGCATCGTCGAGCAACCCGGCCAGGCGTTCGCCTTCCAGGGTGGCCGACATCAACAGGATCTTCAGCGGCTGATCGTCACGGAACAGTTCCCGGCCATTGAGGCTCAAGGCCAGCGCCAGGTCGGCGTCGAGGCTGCGTTCGTGGAATTCGTCGAAGATCAACAGGCCCACGCCCTCAAGCGCCGGATCATCCTGCAAACGCCGGGTAAGGATGCCCTCGGTGACCACTTCGATACGGGTGTTGGGGCCGACCTTGCTGTCGAGCCGAATGCGATAACCCACGGTTTCACCGACCTTCTCGCCCAGCTCACTGGCCAGGCGCTCCGCTGCCGCGCGCGCGGCCAGGCGGCGCGGTTCGAGCATCAGGATGGTCTGCCCGGCCAGCCACGGCTCGTCAAGCAAGGCCAAGGGCACACGGGTGGTCTTACCGGCACCGGGCGGTGCTTCGAGCACGGCTTCGTGGCGTGTCGCCAGGGCTTCACGCAGGGCGGGTAAAACTTCATCAATCGGCAAAGAAATCATGCTGGCTCCCAAACAGAGGGCCGAGTATAACGGCGAACTGCGGGGCGTTCGTCAGGGTCTTAATTCATACCGACTACGCTTCGTTTTGAAATGACCAAGGAGATTTCATATGCGTGTTCCCTTTCGCCTGATTGGCGGTGTATTGGTCGCGACCCTGCTGACCCAGCTCACCGCGTGCGGTTCGATCTTCTACCCCGATCGCCGTGGCCAGATCGACGGCAAGATCGACCCGGCCATTGCCGTGCTCGATGCCGTGGGCCTGCTGTTCTACGTCATCCCCGGCCTGATCGCATTTGGCGTGGACTTCGCCACCGGCGCGATTTACTTCGCACCGGGTGAAACCGCACAGGTGGCGCCGGAAAAACTCAAGGAAGCGATCGGTGCCGACGGCAAGGTCGATAACCTCAAGCTGCAGACTATCCTGGAGCGTGAAACGGGCCGCAGCTTGCCGCTGGACGATCCACGCCTGATCCAGCACAAGGGCAGCGCCCAGCAACTGGCCATGTTCGGCCTGCAACCGGCCGCGTAATCGGGGCACGACAAGGAACATCCGCACCCATGATATCCAGCTCCGAACACGCCCGCCTGCTGCGGCTGGCGACCCGTGCCTCGGTGGCGGTGGCTTGCACGCTGATCGTCGCCAAAGCCATCGCCTGGTGGCTGAGCGGTTCGGTGAGCATGCTCGCCGGGTTGACCGACTCGGCCCTTGACGGCGTGACCTCGCTGCTCAACCTGCTGGCGGTGCATTACGCCTTGCGCCCGGCCGACGACGATCATCGCTACGGGCATGGCAAGGCCGAGTCACTGGCCGGCATGGCCCAGGCGCTGTTCATCGGCGGCAGTGCGGTGTTGATCGCGCTCCAGGCACTGGAGCGGCTCAAGCATCCGGAACCGGTGGGCGCACCATGGATCAGCATCGGGGTTATCGTGTTCTCGCTGCTCCTGACCATGGTGCTGCTGATGGTGCAGCATCGAGTGGTCAAGGCCACCGGCTCCAACGCGGTGCGCGCCGACTCCCTGCATTACCGTTCGGACCTGCTGCTCAATGGCAGCATCCTGGTGGCGCTGGTGCTCGCCGGGTTTGGCTGGCACCAGGTCGACCCCTGGTTCGGCCTGGGCATTGCCGCCTACATTTTCTGGAGCGCGGTCACCATCGCCCGGGAAAGCTTTGCGGTATTGATGGATGAGGAGTTGCCGCCGGATGTCAGCCAGCACATGCTGGAACTGGCCTGCAGTGTGCCGGGGGTATTGGGCGCCCATGACTTGCGCACACGGATTTCCGGCAACCAGTGGTTTGTGCAGCTGCACCTGGAATTGCCGGGGGAATTGACCCTGTCAGTCGCCCACGGCATCAGCGACCAGGCCGCCGACGCGATTCACGCCGCCTACCCGCGGGCCGAAGTGCTGGTGCACGCCGATCCGCAGGAAGTCGTCAAAGCCGCCAGGGCTCAGAACGTCACCCGATAACCGCGACTGCCCAGGCAACCGCCCTGGGCCTGACGGTAGGTCTGTACCACCGCCGGATCCGGTTGATAGGTATCGACCCGCGGGTCAAAACCACTCTGCTCGACCGCCCAGCGATAGCAATCGTAGCCGTCCTGGTTGACCTGTTCCGGTGACTGGCCGTTGGCCGGATAAGCCTCCACGTCGTAGCCATTGCCGGTGGCCAACGGCTGGCCAGGCGGCTCGACCACCATGTAATCCTGGGTGCTTTCCTGATAGGCGTAATAGGAGCCGGCAGCGAGGAACAGCAACGCCCCCCCGATCCAGACTTCACGGGCGTAATCGGGCAGGTACTGGACGCGAATCCCGCGCGGCGGCTGCACCACCACATAACGCTGGCCTTGCGGGCGATACCAGTAGCCACCGGAGTAGTAGTAATCGCGGCCACCGTAGGGCACACGGTAGTCGCGTTCCGGGAAGCGCTCGATCACGTGCCCCGGACGATACTGCGGGCCGGGCCCCCAGCCATTGCCGTGGCCACTGGGACGACCCTGCCAATGGTTGTTGTCATTGGACGGCGCACCGATATAGCCATTCCAGCGCGGGTCGGGATCGTTGCGCCGCGGCTCGTCCTGATAGTATCCACGCCGCGGCGGCTGAGTCTGTTGTACGGTGTCGGGTCGAGGCTGGATGGGCAAATCATTGGCCGGCAGTTGCGGCGCTGGTGGTGGCGAGCGCACCCGGCTGTTGTAATCCGGCGCTGGGCGGCTCTGCCATTGGCCGTTGTTCTGGTTTTGATTTTGGCCGTTGTGCTGATTCGGTTGCTGGCCATTCTGCGGGCGCGGCGGGTTGTTGCCGCCATGGCCCTGATTGTTGCCCTGATGGCCGCCGTCCCCGTGTTGTCCATCATCGGGGCCACGGTTCTGCGGCTGGTCGGCCAGCGATTGCGCGGTGACACTGACACACAACACACCAACACCGGCCAAACGCCAGATGCGCGATCTCATGCTTTTCCTCTATGCGGGTCAGGGCCTGTAGGTAAGACTGGAAATGCACAGGCCGGTTCTGCAACAGGTTATCAGTCACGAAACTTATTTATTGAGGGCGGGGGCCAAATCGCGGGCAAGAAAAAGGGGAGACCCGTCGGCCTCCCCTTGAGAACTTCGTCCGTGCTCGACGCTTTTGACGTCGGCTCACCTCACGCCGTCTTCTGGACAGTGTGCAGCTCGGGGGCCAGCACATCCCCTGTGGGGGTGGCGACCGCGGCGGGCCTGATTCGGCGGGCCGCATTGGACTGTTTGTCCGAGCAGTGATTCTGGTGATAAGAATAGGCCTGGAGCGCCGGCAGAGGATTGCGAATATTGCTCAAATAAACATCACTTGCGCAATTTTTAACCCTGGATAGATAATCTGTCGCAATAGTTATGACAAGGGACCGCTTGATGAGCAAACTTGACCGATATGACCTGAGCATTTTGGCTGAATTGCAGCGTGACGCGCGCATCTCCAATCAGGAGCTGGCCGAACGCATCGGCCTGTCACCTTCCCCCTGCTCACGGCGGGTCAAGCAACTGGAAGACGACGGTTACATTACCCGCCAGGTCGCCCTGCTCGACCGCAAGATGCTTGGCCTGAGCCTGACCGCCTATGTGCTGATCGGCATGGACCGGCACACGCCGGAGCGCTTCGAGAACTTCGAAGCCGCCATCCGCACGTTGCCGCAGGTACTGGAATGCAGCCTGGTGACCGGGATGGATGCCGATTATCAACTCAAGGTCGTGGTGCCGGACATGGATCACTACCAGAAACTGCTGCTGGGGCATTTGACGCGGATTGAAGGGGTGACCAGTGTGCGGTCGAGTTTTGTGTTGAATCAGGTCTTGAACAGCACTGAACTGCCGTTGACTCATCTGCGCAGCTGAAACCGCCTTCGCTGGCAAGCCAGCTCCTACAGAGTTGGCGTGAACTGCAATGTCGCGTCAAACACAAATCCTGTAGGAGCTGGCTTGCCAGCGAAGGGGCCTGATCAGGCGACGAATAGCTGCGACACACTGCCGCAGATCAACTCGCAGCCAATATCCATTGGCGTATACTCGCCGCGCCCTTTTAGCCTCGCCCGCGCGGAGATGTTCAATGGATCCTGCAGTTTTCGAAGAGTGGATGATGACCGGCCTGGTCAGCATCCTGATCATTTTCATGGGTTTCATCGTTTGGGATCTGGCGAAGAAGTCCAAGGCCGGACGCTTCGGCTCGTTCATCCTGTTCTTCGTGCTGGGCCTTGGCGTCGCTGCATTTGTGATCAAGAGCGTAGTCATCGGCTTGATCGAATCCGGCACTTTATAAGCGCGCCGGCACTTCCTTCCACTGGCCCTGGTCGAGCCCTTCGATCGTCCAGTCGCCGATCCTGACCCGCACCAGCCGCAACGTCGGCAGCCCGACCGCCGCCGTCATGCGCCGCACCTGCCGATTGCGGCCTTCGCGAATCACCAGTTCCAGCCAACTGGTCGGCACGCTCTTGCGAAAACGCACCGGCGGATTGCGCGGCCATAATTCAGGCTCCCCCAGTTGCCGCGCCTCGGCAGGCAGGGTCATGCCATCGTTCAATTCGACACCGTCACGCAAACGCTGCAACTGTTCGGCGCTCGGCTCGCCTTCGACCTGCACCCAGTAGGTCTTGGCCAGTTTGTGTTTCGGGTCGGCGATGCGCGCCTGGAGCTGGCCGTCGTTGGTCAGCAGCAGCAGACCTTCGCTGTCGCGGTCCAGCCGTCCTGCGGGGTAGATCCCCGGCACATCGATGTAGTCCTTGAGGGTCGCGCGCCCTTCTGCGTCGCTGAATTGCGTCAGCACATCAAAGGGTTTGTTGAACAGGATCAGCTTGGGCTCGGCGGGTGGCGCCTTGGCGACACGGCGCGGGGCTGCAGGGGATGGCTTTGCGCCAGGGCGGCGGGAAACAGGACGTTGTGGACGGGACATGGTGAAGGAACATCTAACGGTCAGGGCTGCTAATGCTAGTAGCCCGACCGTTAAATGACCATCGCCAAATCAGCGGAACGGCGGCTCGTCGAAGCTGCGCAGTTTGCGCGAGTGCAACGAGTTGAGCTCGGTGCGCAACAGATCCACGGCTTCGATACCGATTTTCAAGTGCTGGCTGACCGCGCGCTCATAGAAGGCGTTGGCCGAACCTGGCAACTTGATCTCGCTGTGCAGAGGCTTGTCCGACACGCAGAGCAGCGTGCCGTAAGGCACCCGCAAGCGGTAACCCTGGGCCGCGATCGTGCCGCTTTCCATGTCCACCGCCACGGCACGGGACAGGTTGATCAGCGGCCGCTCCTGGGCCCAGCGCAGCTCCCAGTTACGGTCGTCGTAAGTCAGTACGGTGCCGGTGCGCAGGCGCTTTTTCAGCTCGTCGCCCTTCTCGCCGGTAATGTTGGCAGCCGCCTGCTGAAGCGCAAGCTGCACTTCGGCCAGGGCCGGAATCGGAATGTTCGGCGGCACCACCCGGTCGAGAATTCCGTCACGGCGCATGTAGGCGTGGGCCAGCACGTAGTCGCCAATGGTCTGCGACTGGCGCAACCCGCCGCAGTGGCCGATCATCAGCCAGCAATGCGGACGCAGCACCGCCAGGTGGTCGGTGATGTTCTTGGCGTTGGACGGGCCGACGCCGATATTGACCAGGGTCACGCCGTGACCATCCGTGGCGATCAGGTGGTAGGCCGGCATCTGGTAGCGATGCCAGACCACACCCGCGGCAATTGCCGAGGCTTCGCCGTGATCCATGCTCTTTTCGATGATCACATTACCCGGCAGCACCATGCGCACGAAGCGCGGGTCTTTGCGCAGTTGCTCCAGGCCGTGGACGATGAACTGGTCGACGTAACGGTGATAGTTGGTCAGCAGGATCCATGGCTGCACATGCCGCCAGTCGCTGCCGGTGTAATGCACCAGCCGGCGCAGGGAAAAATCCACCCGGGCGGCATCGAACAGCGCCAAGGGCAGCGGATCGGTGTTTTCCCAATCGTACAAGCCGTCGGCAATGCCGTCGGTCGCCGCCGACAGGTCGGTACTCGGGAACACCCGCGCCAGCACGGCGGCGGTGACACCGGAACCGGCCAACTCATCGCCCTGCTCGACCACGTATGGATAAGGAATGTTCTGCTGGCTGATACCGACCTCTACGGTCACGGTGAAGTCGTGCATCAACGGCACGAGCTGCTCCAGCAGGTATTTACGGAAAGCGGCGGGATGGGTGACGGTGACGCTGTAGGTGCCCGGCAACTGGACCTTGGCGTAGGCACGCGTGGTCTGCGGGACTTCGCCCTGGCAGTGGTAGGTCAGGCGCAGTTCAGGATAACGAAACATCGCCCGTTGTTCGGCGTCCGGCTCGACACGATCCTTGAGATAACGCTTGAGCGCCTGGCTCAGCGCAGTGGTTGCACGATTGTGCAAGAGCGCAAGCCGATCTACAGCTTGCTCGGCGGTTTGAACGACAATAAAAGCTTCGGTCACGATCAGCATCCTGTGTTCTGACTTGCAGGCCTTCATCTTGCCTGTATCGTCGCTTCACGGGAACAGTGGTGACACAAATGCAAGATGCACCGCATCTCCCCTGTGGGAGCGAGCCTGCTCGCGAAGGCGATGGCACATCCAATATCGATGTGGCTGACAGATCGCTTTCGCGAGCAGGCTCGCTCCCACAGGGGACGGTGTCATTCAGAATCCTTGCGGGGTGGACCGGGCGACTAGCGCCTCCACATCCACCCCTCGCGGCAACGCACCGTACACCCGACCGCCACCACTGAGCCGACTGGCGATAAACCCGTCACTCACCGCCACATTCCCCGCCTCCAGCAACAGCTTCGCCTGTAGCCCAAGGGCGATGTCTTCGGTCAACTGCCGGGCACGGTATTGAATGTCGTCGGTATCCTTGAAGGCCGCCTGCAATTGGTTGATGTGCGCGGCCAGGCGTTTGTCGCCATGACCATCACCCAGTTCGCTGAACAGCGCATCGAGCACACCCGGTTCCTTGGACAGGGCGCGCAGCACGTCGAGGCATTGCACGTTGCCGGAGCCTTCCCAAGTCGAATTCACCGGTGCCTCGCGGTACAGGCGCGGCAGGATACTGTCTTCCACGTACCCCGCTCCGCCCATGCATTCGGCGGCTTCATTGATCATGGCCGGCGCGCGTTTGCAGATCCAGTACTTGCCCACCGCCGTCACCAGCCGGGCGAATTTGGCCTCCTGTGAGTCGTCCAGATGATCGAGCGCCCGGCCCATGCGCAGGCTCAAGGCCAGGGCGGCTTCGCTTTCCAGCGCCAGGTCCGCCAGCACGTTCTGCATCAGCGGCTGTTCGCTGAGCAACTTGCCGCCAACCTGGCGGTGGGCGCAATGATGGCTGGCCTGGGTCAGTGCCTGGCGCATCAATGAACTTGAGCCGACCATGCAATCGAAACGGGTCATGGCGACCATCTCGATGATCGTCGGCACGCCGCGCCCCTCCTCACCGACCATCCACGCCAGGGCACCGCGAAACTCCACTTCGCTGGAGGCGTTGGAGCAGTTGCCGAGTTTGTTTTTCAGGCGCTGGATATAGAACTGATTGCGCGTGTCGTCCGGGCGATGGCGCGGCAGCAGGAAACAGGTCAGCCCCTTGTCGGTCTGTGCCAGTGTCAGGAAGGCATCGCACATGGGCGCCGAACAGAACCACTTGTGCCCCACCAGTTCGTACGCCTGACCAGGACCGCCGGCGCCCACCGGATAAGCCTTGGTGGTGTTGGCGCGGACATCGGTGCCACCCTGCTTCTCGGTCATGGCCATGCCGATCGTGACGCCGGCCTTGTGGGCCATGCCGACATTGCGCGGGTCATACTCGGTAGACAGGATCTTCGGCAGCCATTGGTCCGCCAGGTCCGGTTGCAGGCGCATTGCCGGGACGCTGGCGAAGGTCATGGTCAACGGGCAACCGCTGCCGGCTTCGGCCTGGCTATGCAGGTAGGTCATGGCGGCACGGGCGACATGCGCACCGGACTGCGGGTGCGCCCAGGGCAGCGAGGTCAGGCCATGCTCGATCGCCGCGCGCATCAGTTCATGATAGGCCGGGTGAAATTCCACCAGGTCGATGCGATGCCCATAGCGGTCATGGCTGCTGAACACCGGCTTGTTCTGATTGGCCAGGAACCCCGCCGCCATCAGTGGTCCGCCGGCGAGAGCGCCGTAGGCGTCGATCCGTGATTCGGCCCAACCGGCCCCGAAACGCCGCGCCCACTCCTGCAGGGGCAAGTCGATGCGATACAGGTTGGCGCCGTCCAGCGAAGGCGGCTGGTTGGTGACTTCGTGGGTTTCGGCGAACTGATGCAGGTTCATGACAGGGCTCCTTTGCTCAGCCAAGGGATTTTCAGTTAAGCACTGCCCCCAGGCCGATCAAAGTGTCATATCTGCCTAACTGTCGGCGCTTTCGCCCTGCTCAGAACAGAGCACTCGACGATAGAGCGCGACCTGCAATTCCTCGAATTTCACCGGCTTGCTCAAATGGTCAATCATCGCGCCGCTCGGGCAGCGTTCCGGGTCAGTACCCAGGGCGATCATGAACACTGGCACTTGCGCACAAGCGGGCAACGCCCGGATCTGGCAACCCAGGGAAACACCGTCCAGGACCTGCAACTGACCATCGACCAACACCGCATCGAAGGTTTCGCGCTGTAGAAATTCGAGCGCGGCCAGGCCGCTGTCGGCCGTGCGCACGCGGAAGCCGAGCTTGAGCAACATGCCGCGCATCACCAACTGATTGACGTTGTTGTCATCCACCAGCAATACGCTGCAATCCTGAGGCCGGCGCTGTGGTGACAACTCCCGCGTCGCGAACGGCGTGGCAGGTCGCTGCGGTGTCGCAATGTCAAACTCGACATCAAGCTGGAAACGGCTGCCGCGCCCGGGCTCGGAGCGGTGAGTCAGGCGTCCGCCGAGCAGCTCCACCAGTTGCCGGCAGATGGCCAGGCCGACACCCAGGCCGCCGTACTCGCGCGTCATCGAACCATCGAGCTGGAAGAAGCGCTGATACATCGTCGCCTCCCCAAGGTCGGTGAAGCCGATACCGGTGTCGATCACCGCAAAGGACAACGCCATTCGTTCGGGATTGACTGTTTTCCCCGTGACCCGCAGCGCCAGCCCGCCGACCCGGGTGAACTTGATGGCGTTATCCAGCAGGCACTCCAGGCATTGCGCCAACTTGGCACTGTCGCCGTGCAAGCGATCCGGCACGCCCGGTGCCACGTCGACCTTGAAGTCCAGCGACTTGCTTGAGGCATTGCCGTAGAACTGGGCGCGCAATGCCTCCACCACAGTGCGCAAGCTGAAGGTGGCCGGGGAAGCCGTGAGCTTGCCCGCCTGCAACTCGGTCAGGGTGAGAATGCCATTGACCATGCGCATCATGTCCCGCGCCGATCCGGCGGCCGTTTGCTGATATTGCTCAAGCTCAGGGTCCATCTCGACGGTTTGCATCAGCTCCAGCGAACCGATCACGCCATTCATCGGCGTGCGCAATTCGTGGGTCAGGGTGGCGAGGAATTCGTCCTTGAGCTTGTTGCTGTGTGCCAGTTGCTGGTTGAGCGCTTCAAGTTTTTGCCCCGCATCGAGCAGGGTTTGCGCCTGCTGTTCGCGCATGGCGTTGATGCGGTCGGCCAGGGCCATTGACAGCAGAGCCACTTCGATAGCCGAGCCAATCTGGCTGGAGTACATGGTCAGGAACACATTCGGCAGGTAACCCAGCACCATCAACGTATTGATGATGCCGCCGAGCAGAAACGCCGACCAGGCAATGATGAAATAGCGCGCGACCCGCAACCCGCGCAGCCAGGCAAAAATCCCCGCGGCAAAGATCACCACCGTGAAGGTCAGGGCCAGGGTCGTGGCCAGGCGCAAGGCCAGGGCATAGCTGGTCATCAGGGACAACCCGACCACCAGCGCGCCGAACGCCACCAACGCCAGCAACAAGCGGTCCATCCAGCGGCTGAGGGTGGCGGTCTGCAGGAAGCTGCGGGCGAACTGGCTACCGAACAATCCGGCACAACCGATGAAAAAAGGCGTCGCGGCGTTGGCCCACCAGGGATTGTCCGGCCAGAAGTACTGCACGGCGGCGCCGTTCACCGACAGCTGATACAAGCCGAACGAGGCGATGTAGAAGATGTAGTAGAGATAGCTGGTATCGCGCACGCTCAGGTAGATGAACAGGTTGTAGACCAGCATCCCCAGCAATACACCGTAGATCAGCCCCAACACATAGAGGCGCACCGGTTGGTCTTCGAGATACGCCGTACTGGACCACAACGTAACCGGCGCCTGGATCGACCCCTGGCTTTGCAGGCGCAGGTACAGGGTTTGCGCCTGGTCAGGCATGAAGTCCAGTGTGAACAGGTAGTTGTTCTGGCGGATTTCGCGACTGGCGAACGGCAAGGCGTCGCCGGTTTGCCTGGCCAATTGATAGTTGCCGCTTGCATCAGGCAGGTACAGATCAAGGTGATCGAGGGGTGGGTAAGCCAACTCCAGCAGCCAGGTCCGTTGCGCAGCCGGATTTGAAGGGCGGTAATGCAGATCAATTTTCAGCCAGAACACCGAGCGCGAATAACCGGCGTTGAGGGTGGCTTTATCATGCGCCTTGAAGTTGCCGGCCGCCGCCTGCGCACGAACATCCGCGACAGTCGCCTGACCGCCCACGTCTTCGAACACCTGCAGGTTTTGCCCGAGGGGAAGGCTTCGGGTGAGTTCATTGAACTCAACGGCGTTCGCCAAGAGGGGCAAACACAACATAAACATCAGCAAATAGCGCATCTATGCCCCAGCGTGGCCTGTCCGGTCCTGTCAGGAAGCCCCCCATTCCTTTTGAGCAGACGTAAAACCGGTGATACCTGTTATTGGTTTGGATCCACTCTAGCATAGCCGTTGATGGCTAATGAGCACTACCGAAATTTTTCCAGAAAAGGCTCTAGAACGGGCGTTCCAGCGGTAATTATTGAGATAGAGCTGTTTACCTGAGGAAAAAGAGCAAAAGATCACCGCCTTCGGACGATCTTTTGCCTGTCACGCAGCGGGCTTCGAAAAAAGATGTTTGGTGGTAAGCTCGCGCACCATGAATATCTACAGCTCTCGCCCCGTTGTCCTCTGTCTCTCCGGCCACGACCCAAGTGGTGGCGCCGGCTTGCAGGCAGATATCGAAGCCTTGCTCGCCCAGGGTTGCCATGCGGCTCCGGCCGTCACCGCCCTGACCGTGCAAGACACTGTCAATGTCACTGACTTTCGCGTCCTCGACCGTGAGTGGGTGTTGGCCCAGGCCAATGCCGTGCTCAACGATTCCGAAGTCGCGGCGGTCAAGCTCGGCATGCTCGGTTCCCTGGAAATGGTCGACACCGTGGTCGAACTGCTTTCGGCGCACCCGCACTTGCCGGTGGTCTGCGACCCGGTGCTGCGCGCCGGCGGTGGCGGTCGCCTGGGCAAGGACGAAGTCGGCTACGCCATGCGCGAACGCCTGCTGCCGCTCTCGATCATCGCCACCCCCAACCTTCCCGAAGCCCGTATCCTCGCCGAACTGCCTGAAGGCACCGCGGACGAGTGCGCTGAAAAACTCCTGCCATTCGTCAAACACCTGCTGATCACCGGCGGCCATGGCGACGAAACCGAAATCCACAACCGCCTGTACAGCCGCGACGGCTTGCGCGAAACCTACACCTGCCAACGCCTGCCCGGCAGCTATCACGGCTCGGGCTGCACCCTGGCCAGTGCGCTTGCCGGCCGTCTGGCCCAAGGTGAAAACCTCGCCAGCGCCGTACAGACTGCACTTAACTACACGTGGCGCACCCTGCGCGATGCGGAGCAGTTGGGCAAAGGCCAGTTCGTGCCACGCCGCCTGCCACTGGACTTCTGTTCGTAACTATCCATTAGCACTGCGGTGAGGCTTGCTTGATGAAACTACGTGGCCTGTACGCCATCACCGACAGCCAGTTGCTGGCCGGTAAATTTCTTTCGTACGTGGAGGCGGCGCTGGAAGGCGGCGTCACCCTGCTGCAATACCGCGACAAGAGTAGCGATGAAGCCCGCCGTTTGCGTGAAGCCGAGGCCCTGCGCGACCTGTGCGAACGCTACAAGACCCGGTTGATCATCAATGACGACGCCGAACTGGCCGCGCGCCTGAATGTCGGCGTGCACCTGGGGCAGACTGACGGGCCGCTCACGCCGGCCCGCGCGTTGCTCGGCTCCAAGGCGATCATCGGTTCGACCTGCCACGCGCAACTCGAACTCGCCGAGCAGGCCGCCAAAGAAGGCGCCAGCTATGTCGCGTTCGGCCGTTTCTTCAATTCCAACACCAAGCCCGGCGCCCCGACGTGCAGTCTCGACCTGCTCGACCAGGCCCGCAGCAAACTGCATCTGCCGATCTGCGCGATCGGCGGCATCACCCTCGACAACGCCGCCCCGCTGGTGGCCCACGGGGTCGACCTGCTCGCCGTGGTGCATGGCCTGTTTGGCGCCGAGAGCACGGCTGAAGTGACCCGCCGCGCCCGCGCCTTTAACGAATTACTGAAAATCTGATTTGAGAGCCCGATCATGTCTCGTTCCGAAACCCTGTTTGCCAATGCCCAGAAACACATCCCCGGTGGCGTGAACTCGCCGGTCCGTGCATTCAAGAGCGTTGGCGGCACGCCGTTGTTCTTCAAGCACGCCGAAGGCGCCTACGTCACCGACGAAGACGACAAGCGCTATGTGGACTACGTCGGCTCCTGGGGCCCGATGATCCTCGGCCACAGCCACCCGGACGTCCTGGATGCGGTGCGCAAGCAGCTTGAACACGGCTTGTCCTACGGCGCGCCGACCGAGATGGAAACACAGATGGCGGATCTGGTCTGCTCGCTGGTGCCGTCGATGGAAATGGTGCGCATGGTCAGCTCCGGCACCGAAGCGACCATGAGCGCGATCCGCCTGGCCCGTGGCTTCACCGGTCGCGACAGCATCATCAAGTTCGAAGGCTGCTACCACGGCCACTCCGACAGCCTGCTGGTCAAGGCCGGCTCCGGCGCCCTGACCCAAGGCGTGCCGAGCTCGGCGGGCGTGCCCGCAGCGTTCGCCAAACACACGCTGACCCTGCCGTTCAACGACATTGATGCGGTCGAGGCCATGCTTGCCGAAGTCGGCCAGGACGTGGCGTGCATCATCGTCGAACCGGTCGCTGGCAACATGAACTGCGTGCCGCCGGCCCCAGGCTTCCTCGAAGGCCTGCGGACCCTGTGCGACAAGCATGGCGTGGTGCTGATTTTCGACGAAGTGATGACCGGTTTCCGTGTTGCCCTCGGCGGCGCCCAGGCTCACTACGGCGTGACGCCGGACCTGACCACCTTCGGCAAAATCATTGGCGGCGGCATGCCGGTGGGCTGCTTCGGCGGCAAGCGCGAAATCATGTCGCGCATCGCCCCGCTGGGCCCGGTCTATCAGGCCGGCACATTGTCGGGGAACCCGCTGGCGATGGCGGCGGGCCTGACCACCTTGCGCCTGATCAGCCGTCCGGGCTTCCACGACGAGCTGACCGACTACACCACTCGCCTGCTCGACGGCCTGCAAGTGCGTGCCGATGCGGCAGGCATTCCGTTCGTGACCACCCAGGCCGGTGGCATGTTCGGCCTGTACTTCAGCGGCGCCGACGACATCGTGACCTTCGATGACGTGATGGCCAGCGACGCTGCCCTGTTCGGCCGCTTCTTCCACCTGATGCTCGAAGGTGGTGTCTACCTGGCGCCTAGCGCTTTCGAAGCCGGCTTCACCTCGATCGCCCACGGTGAAGCCGAGCTGAAACTGACCCTGGATGCCGCCGAGCGCGCATTTGCTGCACTGAAGTAACGCCGTGCGCTGACGCTGGCCATTGCCGGCGTCAGCCTTCTCTCCTGCCCTTTTTCCTGCTCATCTGCTAATAATCCCCGTTAAGCGGGCGATATAGTTCCCACGCAGCAGAAAAACGAGTAAAGACTTTGTAAGGTTGGCCCTGCTTATTTCATAATGCGCGCTTATTGGATCCCCTCGATGGGTCCGCGCGCCCCTCAGAGGTAAGTCGATTCCCATGAACCGCACCGGCCGCGCCCTTTCACTGGGCTGCCTGTTGCTCCTTCAGCCCCTGCTCGCGCTCGCACAAGCAGGCGGTAACTCGTTGTTAATCCCAGCGATGGGTCGCTGCACCCTCAATACCCAGCCGCAAGACCTGGCCCAGGCACTGGCTGCCTGCCAGAAAGCGTCGGATGAAGGGGATGCCCAAGCGCAATACGAGTTGGGTGAGTTCTACTACGACGGCAATAACGCGCCACGCGACCTCAACAAAGCCCTGAACTACTTCGAAAAGGCCTCATTGCAAGGTCACGCCCAGGCTCAATTCAAACTCGGCACCATGTTCTTTCACGGCGAAGGCGTACCGGCCAATAACATCCAGGCGTATATCGTGCTGAAAATGGCGGCGGTCAACGGTGCGGAAGAAGCGCTGGACACCGCCGACGAAGTCGCCGAGAAAATGCCCCGCCAGGAACTGGAAGTCGCCACCCAGGTGCTGGGGCAAATTTTCCGTAAATACCTGATGGAATTGCAGAGCGCCGATGGGCGGACGCCGTTCGCGCCTCTTCCCTGAATTGAAAGCTGGCCCTTGTGGCGAGGGGATTTATCCCCGTTGGACTGCGCAGCAGTCCCATCTTTGAGGGCCGCTTCGCAGCCCAACGGGGCGGTGCGACGTTTCGCTAAATCCCCTCGCCACAAAAAGCCCCGTCCTGCCTACTTCTCAGGCATCGGCACCGGAAACGGCATCACATTGCCGACCGTGCCGCGGGCTTCGCTGATTTTCGGTGTGCCCAGGCGCTCGACCTCGTCGATGCGCACGATCGAATGCATTGGCACGAAACTGCGCACGACCCCTTCGAACTGGGCCTTGAGCTTCTCTTCGCTCGGGTCTACGACTACCTGTGTGCGCTCGCCAAAGACGAACTCTTCCACTTCCAGGAAGCCCCACAGATCGCTCTGATAGATCTGCTTGGCGTACATTTCGAACACCTGGCCCTGATTGAGGAAAATCACCTTGTAGATTGGAGCTTCACGTTTGGTCATGGCAGGCGAAACACATCGAGGGATAAAAATGAGGGCGCGAACTATAGCATAGCCGCCGGACGCGCAGCGGTAGGAACCTGAGTACATGTTCCCTATAATGCGCGGTTCTTTGAATCACGTGATGACTCTATCCATGGCCAAGAAGCTTTACATCGAAACCCACGGTTGCCAGATGAACGAGTACGACAGCTCGCGCATGGTCGATCTGCTGGGCGAACACCAGGCCCTGGAAGTCACGGCGCGTGCTGAAGACGCCGACGTGATCCTGCTCAACACCTGCTCGATCCGCGAGCGCGCCCAGGACCGTGTCTATTCCCAGCTGGGCCGCTGGCGCGAACTGAAGCTGGCCAACCCGGACATGGTGATCGCCGTCGGCGGTTGCGTGGCCAGCCAGGAAGGCGCCGCCATTCGCGATCGCGCACCCTATGTCGACGTGGTATTCGGCCCGCAGACCTTGCACCGCCTGCCGGAAATGATCGACGCCGCGCGCATCAGCAAGCTGCCGCAAGTCGACGTCTCGTTCCCCGAAATCGAAAAATTCGACCACCTGCCCGAGCCGCGTATCGACGGCCCGAGCGCCTACGTGTCGGTGATGGAAGGTTGCAGCAAGTACTGCACGTTCTGCGTGGTGCCCTACACCCGCGGTGAAGAAGTCAGCCGCCCGTTCGACGACGTGATTGCCGAAATCATTCACCTGGCCGAACACGGCGTGCGCGAAGTGACGCTGCTGGGGCAGAATGTCAACGGCTATCGCGGTACGACCCACGACGGTCGCCTGGCGGATCTGGCCGAGCTGATTCGCGTGGTCGCCGCAGTCGATGGCATCGACCGCATCCGCTACACCACCTCGCACCCGCTGGAGTTCTCCGACAGCCTGATCCAGGCCCACGCCGAAGTGCCGGAACTGGTGAAACACCTCCACCTGCCTGTGCAATCGGGTTCGGACCGTATCCTCGCGGCGATGAAACGCAACCATACGGCGCTGGAGTACAAATCCAAACTGCGCAAACTGCGCGCTGCCGTGCCGGGCATCTGCATCAGTTCGGACTTCATCGTCGGTTTCCCCGGTGAAACGGAGAAAGACTTCGAACAGACCATGAAGTTGATCCAGGACGTCGGTTTCGACTTCTCCTATTCGTTCGTCTACAGCCAGCGCCCGGGCACACCGGCCGCCGACCTGGCCGATGAAACTCCGGAAGAGCTGAAAAAAGAGCGCCTGAACGCCCTGCAACATCGCCTGAACCAGCAGGGGTTCGAAATCAGCCGACAAATGGTCGGTTCGATTCAGCGGATTCTTGTAACCGATTATTCCAAGAAAGACCCTGGCGAGCTGCAAGGGCGAACCGAGAATAACCGTATCGTCAACTTCCGCTGCGACAATCCAACCCTGATCGGCCAGTTCGCCGACGTGCACATCGATGCAGCACAGCCGCATTCGCTGCGGGGCTCACTGATCCAATAACCCCGCCGAACCCTTGTAGGAGCGAGGCTTGCCCGCGAAAAACGATAACGCGGTGTGTCAGGCAATCCGCGGTGTGGCCTTCGCGGGCAAGCCTCGCTCCTACAGGAACAGTGTTGCTTTATTTAAGAGCTTTCGCACCCGCGCCACTGGCGCTATCCTTGAATCATCACTATTGCCCCAGGGCGGCTAAATACGACCTTGAACGCACCCATCGAACCACATCGTTTCATCCTCGAGCCTTTTGAGGCTCGCCGCTTCGCTAATCTGTGCGGGCAGTTCGACGAACACCTGCGCCTGATCGAGCAGCGCCTGACCATCGAGATCCGCAACCGCGGAAACCAGTTCGAACTGATCGGCGAGCGTAAACACACCACCTCCGCGGAAAACCTCCTGCGCCGCCTGTACCGGGAAACCAAGGGTACCGAGCTGTCGCCGGACATGGTTCACCTGTTCCTGCAGGAATCGGCCGTCGAAGAGCTGGACAACCACTCCCCTGCCGACGCCTCCGTCGCACTGCGCACCAAGAAAGGCATGATTCGCCCTCGCGGCTTGAATCAGGTGCGCTATGTAAAAGAAATCCTCGGCAACGACATCAACTTCGGCATCGGCCCGGCCGGTACCGGCAAGACCTACCTGGCCGTCGCCTGCGCAGTGGACGCCCTGGAACGCGAACAGATCCGGCGTATCCTGCTGGTGCGTCCGGCGGTCGAAGCCGGTGAAAAACTCGGTTTCCTGCCCGGTGACCTGTCACAGAAAATCGACCCGTATTTGCGCCCGCTCTATGACGCGCTCTACGAAATGCTCGGTTTCGAACACGTCGCCAAACTGATCGAGCGCCAGGTGATCGAAGTGGCACCACTGGCCTACATGCGCGGTCGCACGCTGAACAACAGCTTCATCATCCTCGACGAAAGCCAGAACACCACGGTCGAACAGATGAAAATGTTCCTGACCCGGATCGGCTTCGGCTCCACGGCCGTCATCACCGGTGACATCACCCAGGTCGACCTGCCTAAAGGCACCAAGTCCGGGCTGCACCACGTGATCGAAGTGCTGAAGGATGTTCCGGGTATCAGCTTTACCCATTTCATGCCCAAGGACGTCGTGCGCCACCCGCTGGTGCAGCGCATTGTCGAAGCCTACGAGCGCTTCGAAAATCGTGCCGCCGATGAAGCGCCAAAGGACAGCCGACGCGATGCTTGAGCTTGATCTGCAAATCGCCACCCAAGCGCCTGCCCCCAGCGAAGCCGCGTTCCGCCAATGGTGCGAACTGGCCCTGCGCCAGCGCACCGCCGACTCCGAGATGACCATTCGCCTGGTCGACGAAGCCGAGGGTCGTGAGCTGAATAACACCTGGCGGCAAAAGGACTACGCCACCAACGTCCTGTCGTTTCCTGCCGACGTGCCAGACGAGTTTCTCGACATCCCGTTGCTGGGCGACCTGGTGATCTGCGTGGCCGTGGTCGAGCGTGAAGCCGCCGAGCAGGGCAAGGAGCTCAAGGCCCATTGGGCGCATCTGGTGATTCACGGCTGCTTGCATCTGCTGGGTTACGACCATATAGATGATGACGAAGCCGAAGAGATGGAAGCACTGGAACGAACGTTGCTTGCAGAACTGGGCTATCCCGATCCGTACGCGGACGACGAAATCGAAGTCCCCCCTACCGAAACAACAAAGGATTCAGAGTAATCGCTATGAGCGAAGATCGATCGAGCAACGGGCAGAAGTCTTGGCTGGGTAAGCTCACCCAGGCTTTTGCCCACGAGCCGAAGAACCGCCAGGAGCTGCTGGAGCTGCTGCGCGATGCACACCAGAACAAACTGCTGGACAGCGAAGCGCTGGCCATCGTCGAAGGCGCTATCCAGGTTGCCGACCTGCAAGTACGGGACATCATGGTCCCGCGTTCGCAGATGATCAGCATCAAGGCGACCCAGACACCTCGCGAGTTCCTGCCCGCCGTGGTCGATTCGGCCCACTCCCGCTACCCGGTGATCGGCGAAAGCCACGATGACGTGATGGGTGTGCTGCTGGCCAAGGACTTGCTGCCGTTGATCCTTCGGGAGAACGGCGACAGTTTCAACATCAAGGACCTGCTGCGCCCGGCCACTTTCGTGCCGGAGTCCAAGCGCCTGAACGTGTTGTTGCGTGAGTTCCGCGCCAACCACAACCACATGGCCATCGTCATTGACGAGTACGGCGGCGTGGCGGGCCTGGTGACCATCGAAGACGTGCTGGAGCAGATCGTCGGCGACATCGAAGACGAGCACGATGTCGAAGAAGACAGCTACATCAAGCCACTGCCCAGCGGCGACTTCCTGATCAAGGCCCTGACGCCGATCGAGAACTTCAACGAGTTCTTCGACAGCGAATTTTCCGATGACGAGTTCGACACCGTGGGCGGCCTGGTGATGAGCGCGTTCGGGCACTTGCCAAAACGCAACGAAATCACTGAAATCGGCACCTATCGTTTTCGCATCCTGAACGCCGACAGTCGGCGGATTCATTTGCTGCGACTGACGCCTATCGCCCGGTAAAAACCTAAGGATTGAAATGCGCTGGACAACCCGCCCCGGCTGGCCCGGTAACCTGCTGGCCGTGGCGGCCGGTGCAATCACCACCCTGGCCCTGGCGCCTTTCGATATCTGGCCACTGGCACTGCTGGCAGTCGGGCTTTTCTATGCCGGTTTGCGTGAACTGACGCCACGCCAGGCCCTGGGGCGTGGCTGGTGTTTCGGCTTCGGCCTGTTTGGCGCCGGCACCAGCTGGATCTACTACAGCATCCATCACTTCGGTGGTGCATCGGTGCTGCTGGCCGGCTTCCTGATGCTGATCTTCACGGCGGCGATTGCCTGGTTCTTCGCCCTGCCCGCCTGGATCTGGGCGCGCTGGCTGCGGCGCAACGAAGCACCGCTGGCGGACACCCTGGCATTCGCGGCGTTGTGGGTCGGCCAGGAAGCGTTTCGCGGCTGGTTCCTGACCGGCTTCCCATGGCTCTACTCCGGTTACAGCCAGCTCGACGGCCCACTGGCCGGTCTCGCGCCTGTCGGCGGGATGTGGCTGATATCCTTCACCCTGGCCCTGACGGCCGCCTTGATCTACAACGCCATGCGCCTGGTGCGCACGGGCCGCAAAGGCTTCATCGCCGCGGGTGTCGTGCTGCTGGCAGGCCCGTGGGTGGCCGGCATGGCGCTCAAGCAACACGCCTGGACCAGCCCCTCCGGGGCGCCGCTGAGCGTCGCGGCGATCCAGGGCAACATCGAACAAAGCATGAAGTGGGACCCGGCGCAGCTCAACGCGCAATTGGAGCTGTACCGCGACATGAGCTTCAGTTCGAAGCGGGTCGACTTGCTGATCTGGCCGGAAACCGCGGTCCCGGTGCTCAAGGAGTCTGCCCAGGGCTACCTGGACATGATGGGGAAATTCGCCGCCGATCGGGATTCAGCCATGATCACCGGCGTGCCGATCCGCGAAATGGTCCATCACGAGCGACGTTTCTACAACGGCATTACCGTGATCGGCGAAGGCGATGGCACCTACCTCAAGCAAAAGCTGGTGCCGTTTGGCGAGTACGTGCCGCTGCAGGATGTGCTGCGTGGCCTGATCGCATTCTTCGACCTGCCCATGTCGGACTTTGCCCGCGGCCCTTCCGACCAGGCGATGTTGCAAGCCAAGGGCTACCAGATTGCGCCGTTCATCTGCTACGAAGTGGTGTATCCGGAGTTCGCCGCCGGCCTCGCCGCCCAAAGCGACCTGCTGCTGACCATCAGCAACGACACCTGGTTCGGCACGTCCATCGGCCCGCTGCAGCACTTGCAGATGGCGCAGATGCGCGCCCTTGAGGCCGGTCGCTGGATGATCCGCGCCACCAACAATGGCGTGACCGGCCTGATCAACCCGTTCGGCCAGATCACCACGCAGATCCCGCAATTCGAACGCGGCATCCTGTACGGCGAAGTGGTGCCGATGCACAACCTCACGCCGTACCTGCAATGGCGGTCATGGCCGTTGATCATTATGTGCGTGCTGTTGTTTGGCTGGGCATTGATTGCCAGCCGGATGGCCAAGACCGTTTAGACCGAGGAAGGATGAGCCCTGCAGGAATTGGGTTGCCAGCGAAGGACGCCTTCGCCGGCAAGCCGGCTCCTACAGGAACGAGTCAGCGGTAGAACAGCGAATACCCGATCTGCCCCGCCGCCTCATTCAGCAACTGCCCGCTACGCCAGATCGCCCTGAACTCCGGCATCCAGCCGCCCAGCGGCTCGGCGTTGTCCACGCTCAAGAACCCTACTGGCGCCGGCACCACTTCAAATCCGGCCTTCTGAAAGCTCCAGACCGCTCGCGGCATGTGCCAGGCCTGGGTCACCACCACCACGCGCTTGATGCCTTCAGGCAACAAGACCTCGGCGCTGAATGTCGCGTTCTCCCAGGTGGTGCGGCTTTGCCCTTCCTGCCAACGCACCGCCACGCCAAAATCATCGCGCAATGAATCAGCCATCAATTGGGCCTCGGATGGCGGTGTGCCGTAATGCAAACCGCCACTGGTCAGAATCGGCAAGCCCGAGGCCTTTGCCAGGCGAGCGGCATAGCGCTCGCGCTCCAGCGCCACCCCGGTGGGTTGATCGCTGCCCCAGGCCAGGTCACCCCGCTCGCGCCCGGCCCCCAACACCACGATCGCATCGGCGCGCCGGGCCAACGTTGCCCATTCGTCGCGAGCCAATGGGGCTTCACGCTCAAGAAGCCCGGCGCCCCACTGCACCATGACCGGCAGGCTCATCAACCAGAAGCCCCCCACGCCCAAGGCAAAGCAGCAACCGGCAAGCCGCGGTCTTGAGCGGCGCCACCACCAGGCGAGCACCAGCAACAGGATAAGAACGCCGGGTGGCATCAGAAGGTGTTTCACGAAATAACGGAAAGGCATCGGGCATCCCCTTAAAGATGCCCGAAGCCTAAGTGGGTTGACGCAATGCGACAATAAATACGGAAGGACTATGCTTCAAAAAACCGTGGAGCATGGCTCTATGCCTTATTTGCACCGCAGGGACCGGACCTTTACCGCGTCTCTGCCAGGTATTTTGTCCTTGAGCCAGATGATCTTGGCCGAACGTGGTGCGTCGAGTTGCTTCACTGCTTCAGACAAGCATCCCTGCGTCTCACGCTCACTGCGATCGAGGTACGCCTTGACCAGTGCAAACTCTGCGGGGCTCAGGCCACGCAACTCCAGTTCCAAAGGGCGTTCATCGCGCAGCCGACCAGCTGTTTTGGCTGCATCAAGGGCCATGCCCAAACGATCGATCAGTCTTTCGTACAACTCCGGTTTTGTAGCTTTTTGCCGTGACTCAACCATCCCTCACCTCATTGGAAGATAAGACCTACTCCCCAGTTAGAGCTTAGCTTCCATCGACAAACCGGCTGGACGCCGCGACCAACGGCCCTCGCAGCGGTTTTCGCAAGACGCGCGGCAGCAATCAGGGTTTCCCTCGATAGAGTGCGGTCATGTATGCTACGGCGCTTCCTGTAACTCCACTTCCAGCTCGTCTGGGCACCGAAACGCCGAATTGGCGTGTTCACCGTCCAGCGTCGCATTGAAGAGGATTAGGCCACCCCTATTCAGTTCAAAAGTAGCCATGCACGAACAATATCAGCCCCGTGAAATCGAAGCCGCCGCCCAGTCATTCTGGGACGAGCAAAAGTCCTTTGAAGTCAGTGAACAGCCAGGCAAGGAGACCTACTACTGCCTGTCGATGTTCCCTTACCCCAGCGGCAAGCTACACATGGGGCACGTGCGCAACTACACCATCGGCGACGTGATCTCCCGCTACCAGCGCATGCTTGGCAAGAACGTCCTGCAACCCATGGGTTGGGACGCCTTCGGCATGCCGGCAGAAAACGCCGCGATGAAGAACAACGTAGCGCCCGCCAAGTGGACCTACGAAAACATCGCCTACATGAAATCCCAGCTGCGCAGCCTGGGCCTGGCGGTGGACTGGTCGCGTGAAGTGACCACCTGCAAACCCGATTACTACCGCTGGGAACAATGGCTGTTCACTCGCCTGTTCGAAAAAGGTGTGATCTACAAGAAAAGCGGCACCGTGAACTGGGATCCGGTCGACCAGACCGTCCTGGCCAACGAGCAAGTGATCGACGGCCGCGGCTGGCGTTCCGGCGCGCTGATCGAAAAGCGCGAAATCCCGATGTACTACTTCAAGATCACCGCCTACGCGGATGAGCTGCTGGAGAGCCTCGACGAACTGACTGGCTGGCCTGAACAGGTCAAGACCATGCAGCGCAACTGGATCGGCAAATCCCGCGGCATGGAAGTGCAGTTCCCGTACAACGTCGATTCCATCGGCGAAACCGGCACCCTGAAAGTCTTCACCACCCGTCCGGACACCCTGATGGGCGCAACCTACGTTGCCGTGGCTGCCGAGCACCACCTGGCCGCCCTCGCTGCCAAGAACAACCCTGAGCTGCAAGCATTCATCGCTGAATGCAAGGGCGGCAGCGTCGCTGAAGCCGACGTCGCCACCCAAGAGAAAAAAGGCCTGCCAACCGGCCTGTTCGTCGAGCACCCGTTGACCGGCGAAAAACTGCCGGTATGGGTCGCCAACTACGTGCTGATGCACTACGGCGACGGCGCGGTCATGGCAGTTCCAGCCCACGACGAGCGTGATTTCGAGTTCGCCCACAAGTACAACCTGCCGGTCAAATCGGTAGTGCGCACCAGCTCTGGCGAGACCAACCCGGCCCCATGGCAAGACGCCTACGGCGAATACGGCACGCTGATCAATTCCGGCGAGTTCGACGGCCTCGACTTCGCCGGCGCCTTCGACGCCATCGAAGTCGCGCTGATCAAGAAAGAGCTCGGTGCTTCGCGCACCCAGTTCCGCCTGCGCGACTGGGGCATCAGCCGCCAGCGCTACTGGGGCTGCCCGATTCCGATCATCCACTGCGGCACTTGCGGTGACGTGCCGGTACCGGAAGATCAATTGCCCGTCGTCCTGCCGGAAGACGTCGTACCCGATGGTGCTGGCTCGCCACTGGCGCGCATGCCCGAGTTCTACGAATGCAGCTGCCCGAAATGCGGCCAGCCTGCCAAGCGTGAAACCGACACAATGGACACCTTCGTCGAGTCCTCGTGGTACTACGCCCGCTACGCCTCGCCGCACTTCGAGGGTGGCCTGGTAGAAAAATCCGCAGCTGACCACTGGTTGCCGGTGGATCAATACATCGGCGGCATCGAACACGCGATCCTGCACCTGCTTTACGCGCGCTTCTTCCACAAGCTGATGCGCGACGAAGGCCTGGTCAGCTCGAACGAGCCGTTCAAGAACCTGTTGACCCAGGGCATGGTGATCGCGGAGACCTACTACCGTCGTGAAGCCAACGGTGCCTACACCTGGTTCAACCCGGCGGACGTCGAGCTCGAACGCGACAGCAAGGCCAAGGTCATCAGCGCCAAGCTGATCGCAGACGGCCTGCCGGTGGAAATCGGTGGCACCGAGAAGATGGCCAAGTCGAAGAACAACGGCGTCGACCCACAGTCGATGATCGACCAGTTCGGCGCCGACACCTGCCGCCTGTTCATGATGTTCGCCTCGCCACCTGACATGAGCGCGGAATGGTCCGACTCCGGCGTGGAAGGTTCGCACCGCTTCCTCAAGCGCGTCTGGCGCCTGGCTCAAGCCCACGTCACCCAGGGCCTGCCGGGCAAACTGGACGTCACCAGCCTGAACGACGAGCAGAAAGTCATCCGCCGTTCGATCCACCAGGCCATCAAGCAGGCCAGCCATGACGTCGGCCAGAACCATAAATTCAACACCGCCATCGCCCAGGTGATGACGCTGATGAACGTGCTGGAAAAAGCCGCGCAAGTCACCGAACAGGATCGCGCACTGGTTCAGGAAGGCCTGGAAACCGTGACCCTGTTGCTGGCCCCGATCACGCCGCACATCAGCCACGAACTGTGGCATCGCCTGGGTCACGCCGACCCGGTGATCGATGCCGGCTGGCCAGTGCTGGACGAGAGCGCGCTGGTGCAGGACAGCCTGACGCTGGTCATCCAGGTCAACGGCAAGCTGCGCGGCCAGATCGAAATGCCGGCCAGCGCCACTCGCGAAGAAGTCGAAGCCGCCGCACGGGCCAACGAAAACGTGCTGCGTTTCGTCGATGGTCTGACCATTCGCAAAGTGATCGTGGTGCCCGGAAAACTGGTCAACATCGTCGCCAGCTAATTGGATCAGGCGCCTGGCCCTGCCGGGCGCCGAACAAACCTTTCGGGCCGCTTGATTGGCCCACATGGTTTCAAGGGGAGCAACACAATGATCAAACGCAACTTGCTGGTGATAGGCCTCGCGGTCCTGTTGAGCGCCTGTGGTTTCCAGCTGCGTGGTACCGGCACTACCGACCTGGCGCTCAAGGAACTCGACCTGAGCGCCCGCGACGCTTACGGCGATACCGTGACGCAACTGCGCCAGGCGCTGGTAAGCAGCGGCGTCAAGGTTTACAACGGCGCCCCTTACAAACTCATCCTGACCAACCAGCAGGAATCCCAGCGCATCCTCAGCTACGCTGGCGCCGGTCGCACTGGCGAGTATCAACTGAGCACGGTGCTCAACTATGACATTCGCGGCCAGGGCGACCTGCAGCTGCTGAGCGACAAGCTCGAAGTGCAGAAGGTGTTCATCCATGACGGCAACAACCTGGTAGGTTCCGACCAGGAAGCAAGCGACGCCCGCAAGGAAATGCGTCGCGAGCTGGTTCAACGCATGATGTTGCGCCTACAGCAATTCACCCCGGCCCAGCTGGACCAGTTGCAGCAGACTGCCGAAGCCAAGGCCAAGGCGGAAGCCGCGGCGCTGGAAGCGGCGCAGAAGGCTGAGGCGAACACGCCGCGTCAGTCGCCCATCGAACTGCCTCGGCAGTAAGACTTACGGGGCGCTCTGGCGCCCCGTTTGCCCCCTCCTATGAAGCTTGCTCCCGCCCAACTCGCCAAACACCTGCAAGGCGCCCTCGCGCCGGTCTACGTCATCAGTGGCGATGACCCTTTGCTCTGCCAGGAAGCTGCCGACGCCATCCGCGCGGCCGCCCGCCAACAAGGCTTCGACGAACGCCAGGTGTTCGCCGCCGACGCCAGTTTCGACTGGGGTACCTTGCTGCAAGCCGGCGCCAGCATGTCGCTGTTCGCCGAAAAACGCCTGCTGGAACTGCGCCTGCCTTCGGGCAAGCCCGGCGATAAAGGTGCAGCCGCACTCATTGAATACTGCTCGCGACCGGCTGAAGACACGGTGCTGTTGATCAGCCTGCCGAAGCTCGATGGCAGCGCGCAGAAAACCAAATGGGGCAAGGCGCTGGTCGAAGGCCAACAGACCCAGTTCGTGCAGATCTGGCCGGTGGATGCCAGCCAGTTGCCCAGCTGGATTCGTCAACGCCTGTCCCAGGCCGGTCTCTCCGCCAGCCAGGACGCCGTCGAGCTGATCGCCGCCCAGGTCGAGGGCAACCTGCTGGCAGCGGCCCAGGAAATCGAAAAACTCAAGCTGATGGCCGAAGGCGGCCAGATCACCATCGAAACCGTGCAGGCCGCGGTGGCTGACAGTGCGCGCTTCGACGTTTTCGGCTTGACCGACGCCATTCTCAATGGCGAGGCCGCCCATGCACTGCGCATGCTCGAAGGGCTTCGCGGTGAGGGTGTCGAGCCCCCGGTGATTCTCTGGGCCTTGGCCCGGGAACTGCGCCTGCTGGCCAATATTTCGTTGCAGTACAGCCAGGGTACGCCACTGGACAAGGCCTTCAGCCAGGCCAGGCCGCCGGTTTGGGACAAGCGTAAACCGCTGATGAGCAAGGCCCTGCAGCGCTATTCGGCGCAACGCTGGGCGCAATTGTTGCTCGAAGCCCAGCGCATCGACGCGCAGATCAAGGGCCAGGCGGCGGGTTCGCCGTGGATGAGCTTGAGTCGGTTGACGTTGTTGATGGCTGGACAGAGATTGTCGCTGCCTGCAGAGTAAGGCTTTTGACCGAGGCGCGTTCGTTCGCGGGCAAACCTCGCTCCTACAGCGAATGGCGTCCGAAAGGTCCTACACAATGTAGGGACTAGACAGAAGCCTCGCATGAGCCGATGATTTGCCCCGCAAAAACCACTCACTTGCGAGCGCCAATCATGTGCAAAAAGCCATCTAAACATGGCCCCAACAAGGCCAAATCCATCGTCGCCCAGCCATTGTTCCGCAGCCGCCAGGAACGCGCCGGCAAAGGCAAAGGCAGCTACCGCCGCGAAGCCTTCCAGTCTGACAACTGGGAGGCTTCTTACTTTCTGGCGGCCTGAAAGGCAAGCATCCGCTCAACATGTTAAGGTCTGTACCTGATTCGTTTTCCCTGGACCCGTGCATGCCCCTTTGTCTTTCCCGTCGTTGGCAATTTCGCCAATTGATTGCTGCCTCCAGCCTCATCTTGCTCGTCGCCTGCGCGGAAAAACCCACCGCCGCCGACGCCCAGCCGATTCAGACCCTCCCTGTCGCCACCGCCCCCGCGGTCATAGCGCCCGTGGTTCCGAGCGGCGAAAACCTCGACATCCAGCCAACCCAGACCTTCGCCGAATGGCAGGCGGGTTTTCGCAAGGACGCCCTGGCCGCCGGTATCCGTGCAGACCTGTTCGACCGCGCCTTCGCCAATGTCAGCTTTGACCCGGCCGTGATCCGCGCCGACCGCAGCCAACCGGAATTCGCAAAACCGGTGTGGGAATACCTTGATGGCGCCTTGTCGCCGCTGCGCGTTCGCAAGGGCCAGGCATTGGTCGACCAGTACGCCGGCATCCTGCAAAGCATCGAACAACGCTACGGCGTCGACCGCCAGGCGCTGGTCGCGGTGTGGGGCATGGAAAGCAACTTCGGCCAGTTCCAGGGCAGCAAGTCGGTGATCAACTCACTGGCAACCCTGGCCTACGAAGGCCGCCGCCCGGGTTTCGCTCATGCGCAATTGATCGCCGCCCTGCAAATCCTCCAGCAAGGCGATATCGAACCCGAGAAAATGCTGGGTTCCTGGGCGGGCGCCATGGGCCAGACCCAGTTCATCCCGACCACCTACAACACCCACGCCGTGGACTTTGATGGCGACGGACGCCGCGACATCTGGGGTAGCGCCACCGACGCCCTGGCGTCGACCGCCCACTACCTGCAAAGCTCCGGCTGGCAAAAAGGCCAGCCTTGGGGATTCGAAGTGCAACTGCCGGGCAGCTTCAACTACGTCCTCGCCGATGGCTCGATTCGCAAGAGCGTCGCCGAATGGCGGCAACTGGGCGTAGTGCTGCCCAACGGTGGCCAGTTCCCGGCTGGCTCCGAGCAACTGTCCGCGGCGCTGCTGTTGCCGGCAGGCTATCGCGGCCCGGCCTTCCTGGTGCTCGACAACTTCCGCGCGATTCTCAAGTACAACAACTCGTCGTCCTACGCCCTGGCGGTGAGCCTGCTCTCCGAGCGCTTCAATGGCGCAGGGTTGATCAGCGGCACGTGGCCCAAGGATGATCTGCCCCTGAGCCGCTCCGAGCGGATCGAACTACAAAACCTGCTGAGTGCGCAGAACTACGACGCGGGCACCGCCGACGGGATCATCGGCGCCAATACCCGCAAGGCGATCCGCAGCGCCCAGCAGTCGTTTGGCTGGCCGGCGGATGGTTATCCGACGCACAAGTTGTTGGAAGGATTGCGTAACCGCTAAACGCCTCCATGTACCTTGTAGGAGCTGGCTTGCCAGCGAAGAGGCCCGCAAGCCCGATACAAGATTCAAGGCCGCCTTCGCCGGCAAGCCGGCTCCTACAGTTCCTGCGAACACCATGATTTTTGTAGGAGCGAGCAGGCTCGCTCCTACAAAAGCCTGGATTCTCTAGCGCCTTACCACATTCTGCTCCAGAAACAGCTGCTGGCTCCCCGCATCCAGCTTCACCAACGCGCCCATAGGCAGCGTCAGGTTCGGATTGCAGTGCCCGCTGCGCCAGCCGGACAGTACCGGGATGCACAAGGGCTCCAGGGTCTGCTTGAGCAATCGGTCCAGGGCTTGGGCCTCTACCCCCGCTATGTCACCCACCAGAACTCCACGCAGCTTGTGCAACACCCCTGCCAGGCGCAGATGGGTCAGCAGGCGATCGATGCGATACAGCGGCTCGTTGATGTCTTCGATGAACAGGATGACACCCGCGGCATCGATCTCGTAAGGCGTGCCCATCGTCGCGGCAATCATCGACAGGTTGCCGCCCAGGAGGCGCCCATAAGCCACACCGGGCACGATCGTGGTCAAGGGGCGGCCAACCGGATGGGCCAGCTCCATACCGGCCCTGCACTGCCCTCTGAGCATGTTGAAGAACGAGGACTCGGTCGGTGGCAGCCGCTCACCCAGCAGATCGGCGTTGAGCAGCGGACCATGGAAGGTTACGAAACCTGCGTAGCGGCTGATCGCCAAATGCAGCGCGGTGATGTCGCTGTAGCCGATGAATGGCTTGGCGTTTTGGCGCAGCAGCGGAAAATCGATGCGATCAAGCAACCGCGGCGTACCGTATCCGCCGCGCAGGCAAATGATGGCATCGACCTCTGGGTCGGTGAACGCGGCGTGAAGGTCATTGAGTCGCACCTCGTCGCTACCGGCCAGATAGCCGTCCTTCTCGAACACCCCGGGGAATATCCGCAGCGAATACCCACGAGCGCGCATCCAGGCGATGGCTTTCTTGGTGTCCAGCGCGGCCGGACCCGCAGGCGCGATAACACCGATCAGCCCTTGCATCGGCAAGGCCGGAACAGGCGTATGAGGAAGCAGCCTCGGGTCAGGTCTTGCGTTCATCCATGGATCTCCCTGCGTGAAAACATCGAACACACATTAGTCAGGAACGCAGACAAACAGAAGCGGATCAAGCATTGCACAGTCGCAGGAAAAGACTGATGTCCCTGTAAGACAAACAAAAAAAGCCCGCAAGGCCAATTGAACGTTGCGGGCTGTTTTTTCATGGCCGAATCAGGACGACATCAACTCGGCCTTGACCAGCTTGGCCTGCTCGTCGGCATGGTACGAAGAACGGACCAGAGGACCGGAAGCTACGTTCTTGAAGCCCATCTTGTAACCTTCCTCGGCGAACCAGGCGAAGGTGTCCGGGTGCACGAAGCGCTGCACCGGCAAGTGGCTGCGCGATGGTTGCAGGTACTGGCCCAGGGTCAGCATGTCGATGTCGTGCTCGCGCATGCGCTTCATCACTTCGATGACTTCTTCGTCGGTTTCACCCAAGCCCAGCATCAGGCCAGATTTGGTCGGGATGTGCGGCATCATCTGCTTGAAGCGTTGCAGCAGGGTCAGCGACCACTGGTAGTCCGAACCAGGACGTGCTGCCTTGTACAGGCGCGGTACGGTCTCCAGGTTGTGGTTGAACACATCTGGCGGCTCGGCGGCGGTGATTTCCAGCGCGATGTCCATGCGGCCACGGTAGTCCGGGACCAGGGTTTCGAGCTGCACGTTCGGCGACAGCTTGCGGATTTCACGGATGCAGTCGGCAAAGTGCTGGGCACCGCCGTCACGCAGGTCGTCGCGGTCTACCGAGGTGATCACCACGTACTTCAAACGCAGGTCGGCGATGGCGATGGCCAGGCTTTCCGGCTCGTTGACATCCAGTGGCTTCGGACGGCCGTGGCCAACGTCGCAGAACGGGCAGCGACGGGTGCAGATGTCGCCCATGATCATGAAGGTCGCGGTGCCGCCGGAGAAGCATTCACCCAGGTTCGGGCAGGACGCTTCTTCGCACACGCTGTGCAGCTTGTGTTTGCGCAGCAGCGCCTTGATACGGTCGACTTCCGGAGAGACCGGGATACGCACACGAATCCAGTCAGGCTTCTTCGGCAGTTCGGTGGTCGGAATGATCTTTACCGGGATGCGTGCAACCTTCTCGGCGCCGCGCAGCTTGACGCCGGCTTCAACCTTGGGACGCGGGGCCGGGCGCTCGGAGACATCAAGCGTCGGGATTACGGTTTGCACTGCATCAGTAGTCATATCAGTCGATTCCGCCCGTGAGGGTCGTCTGCTCAGCATAGTCGAGGTGTTTGACGAGCTGCGCGCGCAGCCGGGCACTTACCTCGGCAAATTCAATCGATCCTGCGTGATCGCTCAGCTGGGTCATCGCCAGCCCGGCGTAGCCGCAGGGATTAATCCGTCGAAACGGTTCCAGGTTCATGTCCACGTTCAGGGCCAGGCCATGAAAGGAACAACCGTGGCGGATCCGCAGACCCAGTGAAGCGATTTTCGCGCCATTGACGTACACACCCGGTGCATCGGGCTTGGCCGCCGCCGTCACGCCGTAGCTGGCAAGCAGCTCGATCAGGCATGACTCCATGCGAGTCACCAGGTCCCGCACGCCGAAACCCAGCTTGCGCACGTCCAGCAACAGGTAAGCCACCAGTTGCCCGGGGCCGTGGTACGTGACCTGGCCACCGCGATCGACCTGCACCACCGGGATATCCCCCGGTACCAGCAAGTGCTCGGCCTTGCCGGCCTGGCCCTGGGTGAAGACCGGCGGGTGCTCGACCAGCCAGATCTCGTCGGCGGCATCGCTGCCGCGTTCGTTGGTGAAGCGCTGCATCGCGTGCCAGACGGGCTCGTAAGCCATCTGGCCAAGCTCGCGAAAGCCCAACGTACCGGACATCACAGCACCATGTGCACGAAACCGGTAGCCCGCAGTTCGCTGTTGATGTTGTACAGCTGGTCCTGGTCGGTCGCGACGATGTGCAACTGGATCGTGGTGTACTTGCCGTTGGTGCTCTGGCGTTCATCCACGCGGTCATGGTTGATCGTCGCGTGTTTCTGGACGATCGCGATGATCTTGTCTTTGTTGCCCACACCGGTATCGCTGATCACCTTAACCGGGTAATCAACGTTGGGGAATTCGATCTTAGGCGCCTTTACTTCGGTATCGGTCATGGCGTAACGGCCTCGTAAGCGTAAGCCGTGGCGACGACAAGGCCCCGCGCCGGATCAGCACGAGGCCTTGCAGGAGCACACTATCAGTTGAACAAGCCGTAGAAGAATAGACGGATGCTATCCCACATGCGACGGAAGATACCACCCTCTTCGACGCCATCCAGAGCGATCAGGTCGGCGCTGTGCACCACCTTGTCTTCCAGTTTGACTTCGACTTTACCGATCACGTCGCCCTTGGCGATTGGCGCAACCAGTTGCGGGTTCATGGTCATGCTGGCGGCGAGCTTTTTCAGCTGGCCTTTCGGCAGGGTCATGGTCAGGTCTTCAGCCAGGCCGGCCTTGACTTGATTGGTGGAGCCCTTCCACACAGGCGCCTGGGCCAGCTCGGCACCTTTCTGATAGAAAGTCTGGGTTTCGAAGAAGCGGAAACCGTAGGTCAGCAGTTTCTGGGTCTCGGCGGCGCGAGCCACTTCGCTGTTGGTGCCGAACACCACGGCGATCAGGCGCATGCCGTCACGCACGGCCGAAGACACCATGCAGTAGCCGGCTTCGTCGGTGTGGCCGGTTTTCAGGCCATCGACCGTCTTGTCGCGCCACAGCAGCAGGTTGCGGTTCGGTTGCTTGATGCCGTTCCAGAAAAACTCTTTCTGCGAGTAGATCGCGTAGTGAGCCGGATCTTCGTGGATGATCGCGCGGGCCAGCACTGCCATGTCGTGAGCCGACGAGTAGTGTTCCGGGTTCGGCAGGCCGGTCGGGTTCATGAAGTGGCTGTTGGTCATGCCCAGGTCAGCCACGGTCTTGTTCATCATGTCGGCGAACGCGTCTTCGCTGCCGGCGATGTGTTCGGACAGTGCCACGCTGGCGTCGTTACCCGACTGGATGATGATGCCGTGCAGCAGGTCGCTGACGGTCACTTGCGAGCCGACCTTGATGAACATCCGCGAACCGCCGGTACGCCAGGCGTTTTCGCTGACGGTAACAGGATCGTTTTCACCGATCTGGCCACGACGGATTTCGAGGGTCGCGATGTACGCGGTCATCAGCTTGGTCAGGCTGGCTGGCGGCAGACGCTGGTCACCATTGTTCTCGACCAGCACGTTGCCGCTGCTGGCGTCCATGAGCACGTAGGCCTTGGCGGCCAGTTGCGGTGGCGACGGCATCATCTCGACCGCGAATGCGGCAGGCGAGAGGAGCAGCGGGACTAAAAGGCACAGGCGTTTGGCAAAGGTGGTGATGTTCATCCGTCTCTCGAAATCGCTAATGGAAACTTGCCCGAAGGCAAAACTATTCAGACGGCCTTCTAACGGGCCATCGCGTGTTCAGCTGCTCACTCTGTAACCCTTGCCGGGTTTTTGTTCTTAAAAGAGCCAACAACCTGGTCCACCCCCCAAAACCGCAGATGAACCGTCAATCAAGTTCTACGTATTACTCGGTCACGACACTCGGCGAACCCAGGTTGGCCAGGCGCACACTGTTCTGCACCTGCTGGATTTCACCCGGCGAACCGATCGGCCCCAGGCGCACCCGATGCAGTGTCTGTTGATTGCGCACGATCGAGCTGATGAACACCGGAGCGCTCACCATCCCGCTGAGCTTGGACCTCAGCAGTTCGGCAGCGTCCGGGTTGGCGAACGCGCCCACCTGCAGATACTGGCCAGACGCTGGTGCAGAAGCGTTTTTTTTTGCATCCAGTTGTACCGGGACAACGGGGGCGGCATGTTGCTGCGGCGGAGGCGTCCATTGCTCGACGGTGCCGGCCGAGGCCGTGATCACCGGGGCGCTATTCTGCGCGACTTTCGGCTCATTGAGCATCAAAGGCGCCGGACGGCCCTTGGCAGCCCACCATTGCTGCGGGTCGATGCCTTCGACCTTGACCCGCGCGGTGCCGGTTTCGGCGTAGCCGAGTTTCTTGGCGGCCGCGTACGACAGGTCGATGATCCGGTCGGAATAGAAAGGACCGCGGTCATTGACCCGCAGGATCACAGTCTTGTTGTTGTCCAGGTTGGTCACCCGGACGTAACTCGGCAGCGGCAAGGTCTTGTGTGCGGCGCTCATACCGTACAAGTCATAGACTTCGCCGTTGGCGGTGTTCTGACCGTGGAACTTGGTGCCGTACCAGGAAGCGGTACCTGACTGCACGTAGGTCTTGGACTCTTGCAACGGAAAATAGGTTTTGCCCAATACAGAGTAAGGGGCGGCCTTGTACGGGCCGGTGTGCAGGGTCGGCGTGGCATCCGGGATGCGCGATACATCAACGTCCCACCATGGCGCGCCATCCTTGTGGGCGCGGTTGATGTCCAGCCCCGGCGTCGAGCGCACGGCGGTGGAAGACTTCTGCGCCGGCGCGCGACTGGTCGAACAACTGGCGACCAGCACTGCCAACGCGGCAAATGCCATCAGCTTCAGGGGTTTATTCATAGGCAATGCCCGCATTACTTGACGCCCCGTGCTTGGACCAGCTGTTCAGACAGTTGATGTACGGCCATGGCGTACATCACGCTGCGGTTATAACGCGTAATCGCGTAGAAATTCTTCAGGCCCATCCAGTATTCAGGGCCATTGTCGCCTTCCAGGCGGAATGCGGTAACTGGCATATCATCGCGCAGCGCATCATGACTTGACCAGCCCAGCCCCCGCAACTCTCCGACGGTTTTAGTCGGCTCGATACCGGTGGTCAAACCTTCGTCCACCTGTTCGCCCCGCACGTCGGCGCGACTGACCACCGGTTCGCCGGCGACCCAGCCGTGTTGCTTGAAATAACTGGCGACGCTGCCGATGGCATCGTCCGGGTTGTTCCAGATATTGATGTGGCCGTCGGCGTCGAAGTCCACCGCATAGGCGCGAAAGCTGCTGGGCATGAACTGCGGTAAGCCCATGGCACCGGCGTAGGAACCCTTGAGGGTCAGCGGGTCGACCTGCTCTTCCCGGGCCAGCAGCAGGAATTCACGCAATTCCTTGCGGAAAAATTCGGCACGGGGAGGATAGTCGAAACCGAGTGTCGACAAGGCGTCGATCACCCGGAAATTTCCGGTATTACGACCGAAAAAGGTTTCAACGCCAATAATCGAGACAATCACCTGCGCCGGTACGCCGTATTCCTGCTCGGCACGGGCCAGCACGGCCTCGTGCTGCCGCCAGAAGTCGACGCCACGGGCAATCCGGGCATCGGTGATGAACATCGGCCGGTATTCGTTCCACTGTTTGACCCGTTCGGCGGGTTTCGAAATGGCGTCGAGGATCGATTGCTTGCGCTGAGCGTCGCGGAACACGCCCATCAGCTGTTCACCGGCGAAACCATAGTCGCGGGTCATCTCGCCGACGAACTCGGCCACTTGGGGCGAGCCTTCGTAATCGCCGGCCACCGCTAGCTGCGCAGTACCAAGGATGCTTACCAGGCTGACCCATGGCGCGTATCGAGTCGCCCAGCCACGCATTGCTTGCATTGAACTCTTCACCTTATTCAAACCTGCGCGATCCACTTGCGATGGGTATGGATCGACATCAAAACCCCAAACGCTGACAGCAGCGTCACCAGCGAAGTTCCTCCGTAGCTAATGAACGGCAACGGCACCCCCACCACCGGCAACAGGCCGCTGACCATACCGATGTTGACGAAAACATACACAAAAAACGTCATGGTCAAGGCGCCCGCCAGCAACTTGCCGAACAATGTCTGCGCCTGGGCGGTAATCACCAGCCCACGACCGATCAACAGCAGGTAGATCAGCAGCAGCGCGCAAATGCCCACCAGGCCGAACTCTTCCCCCAGCACCGCGATGATGAAGTCGGTGTGGCTTTCCGGCAGGAAATCCAGGTGCGACTGGGTACCCAGCAACCAGCCCTTGCCAAACACGCCACCGGAACCGATCGCGGCCTTGGACTGGATGATGTTCCAGCCGGTACCCAGCGGATCGCTTTCCGGGTCGAGGAACGTCAGGATTCGCTGCTTCTGGTAGTCGTGCATGATGAAGAACCACATGGCAATAGCCACGGGCACGGCGGCCGCCAGCACACTGAGAATCCAGCGCCAGCGCAGACCACCCATGAACAGTACGAAGGCACCGCCGGCCAGAATCAGCAGCGACGTGCCGAGGTCGGGCTGGCGCACGATCAGGATGAACGGCACGCCAATCAGCATCAGGCTGACGCCCACGTGCTTGAGCTGCGGCGGCAACGTGCGCTTGGACAGGTACCAGGCGATGGTCGCCGGCATGAGGATCTTCATGAACTCCGAAGGCTGGAAGCGGATGACCCCCGGAATGTTGATCCAGCGTGTGGCACCCATGGCGTTATGCCCCATGATGTCCACCACCAGCAGCAGCAGCACCCCCACCACATAACCCAGCGGCACCCAGCGCGCCATGAAACGCGGCTCGAACTGGGCGATGACAATCATCGACACCAGGCCGATACCGAACGAAGTGGCTTGCTTGGCCAGCAGGTCCCAGCTTTTGCCACTGGCCGAATACAGCACGAACAGGCTGCCGGCGGCGAGTGTCAGCAACAGGATCAGCAACGGTCCATCGATGTGCAGACGCTGCAACAGCGTGGCACGGCGGCGCATCACATCCTCGCTGGAGAGCATGCGATCGAAGTTATTCATCACGGGCGGAAGCCTCTGCGGTAGTAGGGCTGGCGTATTCGGCCTTGAGATGACCGTTCTGGTCCAGCAGCCAGGCGTCCATGACTTGACGCACCACCGGCGCGGCCACGCCGGAGCCGGATTCACCGTTCTCCACCATCACCGACACCACGATCTTCGGATCGTCGGCCGGCGCGAAGCCAACGAACAGGGCGTGGTCGCGATGACGCTCCTGGACCTTGGAACGGTCGTACTTCTCGCCTTGCTTGATCGCCACCACCTGGGCCGTACCACTCTTGCCGGCAATCCGGTATTGCGCGCCGATCGAGGCCTTGCGCGCGGTGCCTCGGGCGCCGTGCATGACCTGCTGCATGCCATGGTTGACCCGCGTCCAGTCCGACGGATCGCGCAGGACGATGTCCGGCATCGGGTTTTCATCCACCGGTTTCTGGCCTTCGATGGTCTTGGCCAGGTGCGGGCGGTTCCACACGCCTTTGTTGGCCACCAGTGCCGTGGCCTGGGCCAGCTGCAATGGCGTCGACTGCATGTAGCCCTGCCCGATCCCCAGAATCAGCGTTTCACCCGGGAACCACGCTTGCCTGCGGGTCGCACGTTTCCATTCCCGGGTCGGCATCAATCCCGGCGATTCTTCGAACATGTCCAGGGAAACCTTCTGGCCAATACCGAACTTGGTCATGTAGGCCGACAACCGATCGATCCCCAGCTTGTGGGCCAGGTCATAGAAGTAGGTATCGTTGGAGCGCATGATCGCCGTATCCAGGTCGACGAAGCCGTCGCCGGTACGGTTCCAGTTACGGTATTTGTGGTCGTAGTTGGGCAACATGTAGTAACCCGGGTCGAACACCCGGGATGAAGCGGTCACCACGCCCGCATCCAGCCCGGCGATCGCTACCGCCGGCTTGATGGTCGAACCCGGCGGGTACAGGCCACGCAGGACACGGTTGAACAGCGGCCGGTCGATGGAGTCGCGCAGCTCGGAATAGGCCTTGAAGCTGATGCCGGTGACGAACAGGTTCGGGTCGAAACTCGGCTGGCTGACCATCGCCAGCACTTCGCCGGTTTTCGGGTCCAGCGCCACCACTGCGCCACGACGACCACCGAGCGCAGCTTCGGCGGCTTCCTGCAGCTTGATGTCCAGGCTCAGGACGATGTCCTTGCCGGAAATCGGTTCGGTACGCTTGAGCACCCGCAATACACGGCCCCGAGCGTTGGTCTCGACTTCCTCGTAACCCACCTGTCCGTGCAATTCCGGCTCGTAGAAGCGCTCGATGCCGGTTTTGCCGATGTGGTGGGTGCCGCTGTAATTGACCGGGTCGAGCGATTTCAACTCTTTCTCGTTGATCCGCCCCATGTAACCCACCGAGTGCGCGAAGTGCGCACCCTGCGGATAGTGACGGACCAGTTGCGCGACCACTTCCACCCCGGGCAGCCGGAACTGGTTCACGGCAATCCGGGCGATCTGCTCTTCGGTCAATTCAAACAGGATGGGCACCGGCTCGAACGGCCGTCGCCCCTGGCGCATGCGCTTCTCGAAAATCACCCGGTCCTCGGGCGTCAGCTCCAACACCTCGACGATCACATCGAGCACTTGCTGCCAGTCGCCAGAGCGTTCGCGGGTCATGCTCAGGCTGAAGCTGGGCCGGTTGTCGGCAATCACCACGCCATTGCGGTCGAAAATCAACCCGCGAGTCGGCGGAATCGGCTGCACATGGACGCGGTTGTTTTCCGACAGGGTCGAGTGGTATTCGTACTGGATGACCTGCAGGAAATACAGGCGCGCGATCAGCACACCAATCAGCAGCACCACTGCAATGGCCCCGAACACGACGCGGCCACGCACCAGACGGGCGTCTTTTTCGTGGTCCTTAATGCGGATCGGTTGGGACATGAGGGCAGAACTACTTGTGGTAAGGGTGGCCGGACAACACTGTCCAGGCACGATACAGCTGCTCGCCGATGAGGATTCGCACCAGCGGGTGCGGCAACGTCAGCGGTGAAAGCGACCAGCGCTGATCGGCACGGGCGCAAACTTCCGGCGCCAGCCCTTCGGGGCCGCCGACCATGAAATTCACCGTGCGCGAGTCCAGCCGCCAGCGATCGAGCTCGACCGCCAATTGCTCGGTGCTCCAGGGCTTGCCGTGGACTTCGAGGGTGACAACGCGCTCGTTGGGCCCGACCTTGGCCAGCATGGCTTCGCCTTCCTGACGGATGAAGCGCGCCACGTCGGCGTTCTTGCCACGGGTATTGAGCGGTATTTCCACCAGTTCCAGCGCCAGCTCGGACGGAAGACGCTTGGCATATTCATGCCAGCCTTCTTCCACCCATTTAGGCATGCGTGAACCGACGGCGATCAGTCGCAGTCGCACAGCCGTTCCTTATTCCTGGTCTTTGTTGAGCTTGGTGAAATGCTCGTGACCAACTTCAGGGCTGTGGTGCTTGCCATCGGCGGCACGGCTCTGCTCGGCACCTTTCCACAGGCGCTCCAGGTCGTAGAACTGGCGGGCATTGGAGGTCATCATGTGAACGATCACGTCGTCCATGTCCAACAGTACCCAGTCGCTGTCGCCCTTGCCTTCTTCACCCAACGGCTTGATACCCAGGGCCTTGACCGCTTCGCGGACCTTGTCCAGCATCGCGCCGATCTGGCGGTTGGAGGTACCGGTGGCGATGATCATGTAGTCGGTGATGCTCTGCTTGTCGCGAACGTCGATGACCAGCACGTCCTGGGCCTTCACGTCTTCCAGGGCCGCAACGGCGATCTTGACCAGTTCGTCGCCTTTAGGCGGCTCGGCAGCCAGGACTTTCTCAGGCAGCGGGGCACTCTTGAATGTGCCTTTGCGTTTTACTTTGCTTTCGTTGTTGCTCGTCATATAAAACTCGTTTTGCTCGTATGTTCGGGCGCTTCAATACACGTTGTTGCCACGTGCCTTGAGGCACTCCTATTCAGTTCGACGCACGGTAGAGTCCGTGCGCATCGATGTAGGCCAGGACCGCGTCGGGCACCAGGAAACGTACCGACTTACCGCTGGCCAGCAGTTGACGGATCTGGGTGGCGGATACCGCGAGCGGCGTCTGCCAGACGAATGCAATCTGTCCGCTCGACCCTTTGAGGGCCAGCGGGTCGCTCACCGAGCGCGCTGCCAGCAGGTTGCGCAAGGCATCCGGCGGTTCGCTGTCGGCATCCGGGCGTTGCAACACCAGGATATGGCAATGCTGGAGCAACTCTTCCCAGCGGTGCCAAGTGGGCAGGCCGCAAAATGCGTCCCAGCCCAAAAGCAGAAAAACCTGGGTCTCGGCGGGCATTTCGGCGCGCATCGACTCCAGGGTATCAATGGTGTAGGACGGTTTGTCCCGCTGCAATTCGCGGGCGTCCACCACCAACGGCGCCACTCCGGCTACCGCGCACTCGACCATCGCCAGCCGGTCCTTGGCCGACACCTGCGGCGTACCCCGATGGGGTGGCCGGGCATTTGGTGTCAGGCGCAGCTCATCGAGCGCCAGGGTTTCGGCGACTTCCAGCGCACCACGCAAATGGCCGATGTGCACCGGGTCGAAGGTCCCTCCCAGTACGCCAATGCGTCTGGGTCGAGGCGCGCTGGCGGTTACCGGGGCTGACGGGTCGAAGTCGCCCAAGTCAGACCGGCTCCTGTCCGCGCAATTGGCCATCACCGACCACCACGTACTTCTCGCAGGTCAGACCTTCGAGGCCGACCGGGCCGCGGGCGTGCAGCTTATCAGTAGAAATGCCGATCTCGGCACCCAATCCGTATTCGAAGCCATCGGCGAAGCAGGTCGGGGTGTTGATCATCACCGACGAAGAATCGACTTCAGCCACGAAACGCCGGGTGTCGCCCTGGTGTTCGCTGACAATCGAATCGGTGTGATGGGAGCCGTAATGGTTGATGTGCTCGATGGCCTGGTCAAGCCCGTCGACCACGCGGATCGACAGAATGGCGTCCAGGTACTCGGTGCTCCAGTCTTCTTCAGTGGCCGGCACGGCATCGATGATTGCCCGGGTGCGCTCGCAGCCGCGCAGTTCGACGCCTTTTTCGCGGAACTGGGCAGCCATCGCCGGCAGGAAATCTTTGGCAACGGTTTGATCGACCAACAACGTTTCCATCGCGCCGCAGATGCCATAGCGGTAGGTCTTGGCGTTGAATGCGATGCGCTGGGCTTTCGCCAGGTCGGCGTGCTCGCCCACGTAAACGTGGCAGATACCGTCCAGGTGCTTGATCACCGGCACCCGGGCCTCACGACTGACGCGCTCGATCAGACCACGGCCACCACGGGGCACGATGACGTCGACGTATTCAGGCATGCTGATCAGTGCGCCGACGGCAGCACGATCGGTGGTTTCCACCACTTGCACCACGGCGGCCGGCAGATCGGCCTCGGCCAGGCCGCGCTGGATGCAGGCGGCGATGGCACGATTGGAATGAATGGCTTCGGAGCCGCCGCGCAGGATGGTCGCGTTGCCGGACTTCAGGCACAGGCTCGCAGCGTCGATGGTCACATTCGGTCGCGATTCGTAGATGATCCCGATCACACCCAGCGGCACACGCATCTTGCCGACCTGGATACCCGACGGACGATAGCTCATGTCGCGGATCGCGCCGACCGGATCGGGCAACGCCGCAACCTGCCGCAGACCCACGATCATGCCGTCGATACGCGCCGGGGTCAGCGCCAGGCGCTCGAGCAGGGCTGGTTCCAGACCATTGGCGCGGCCAGCCGCCAGGTCCAGCTCATTGGCAGCGGTCAATTCGCCGCGGGCTGCATCCAGCGCATTGGCAGCGGCCTGCAACGCGCGGTTTTTCTGCGCGGTGCTGGCACGGCCGATGACGCGGGAAGCCTCGCGGGCAGCGCGACCCAAGCGGGTCATGTAGTCAAGAACGGACTCAGTCATGGTCTGGAGTGGTCTTTGATAAGGTCTTGGTAAAGAGTAAAGCGGCAGATTATAGCTGTCGCGTCCGCCGACTAACAGCGGTGACGGGCGGATGGTCGAAATCGAGGGCAATTTGCCGACGTTCAGCCGGGATTAAGCCGCAAATTGTTATCATCACGACTCACTCAGCCCTGATAAACGCTGCCCATCATGTCCAAGCTGCCTGTTCATTCGACCTCCGCGAGCCTGCCCAAGGGCCTTCCAGACGCGTTTTTCGACCGTGACGCGCAAATCCTTGCCCGGGAATTACTGGGTAAAGTCATCCGTCATCGGGTCGGCGATCTGTGGCTCAGCGCCCGGATCATCGAGACAGAAGCCTACTATTGCGCAGAAAAAGGCAGCCACGCCTCCCTCGGCTACACAGAAAAGCGTAAGGCTTTGTTTCTGGATGGCGGGCACATCTATATGTATTACGCCCGCGGTGGCGATTCGCTGAACTTCAGCGCCCAGGGTCCGGGTAACGCGGTGCTGATCAAATCCGCCTACCCTTGGGTCGATGAACTAAGCGGACCTTCGAGCCTGGCGCAAATGCTGCTGAACAACCCCGACGCCCAAGGGCGCCCTCGCCCTTCGCAAAAGCTCTGCGCGGGACAAACTCTACTGTGCAAGTCCCTGGGCCTGAAGGTGCCGGCCTGGGATGCCAAGCGCTTCGACCATGAGGTGCTGCTGGTGGAAGACGTCGGCCAGACACCCCTCCATGTCATCCAGGCCGCCCGCCTGGGCATTCCCCATGGGCGCGACGAACACCTGCTGTACCGCTTCGTCGACGCGGCCTACGCGGCTTATTGCACGCGGAACCCGCTGCGACGGGGCCAGGTCGAAGGTCGCGATTATTTTGTGCTGTCCTGAACAATGAAAATCCCTGTGGGAGCGAGCCTGTGTGGCGAGGGGATTTATCCCCGCTCGACTGCGAAGCAGTCGCAGAGCCAGATAACTCGGTTTGCCTGAAGGAATTCTGGGGCCGCTTCGCGCCCCAACGGGGATAAATCCCCTCGCCACAGGCTCGCTCCTACAGGGGGCATTTGAACATTCAATGGAGTTGTTTTTATGGGCCCATGGCTCGATAGCGTGACCGGTTGGTTGACGGTCAACCCGCAATGGCTGGCGGCAGCGGTATTCATCGTGGCCTTTGTGGAATGCCTGGCGATTGCCGGCCTGATCGTGCCCGGCACGGTGTTGCTGTTCGCCGTGGCGGTACTGGCCGGCAGCGGCGCACTGTCGCTGAGTGAAACGCTGCTGCTGGGGTTTCTCGCCGGCGTGCTTGGCGACGTGGTCTCGTATTTCCTCGGCCGGCATTTCCACCAGAACATCCGGCGCCTGCCCGGCTTGCGTCATCACCCGGAATGGATCGCCGGGGCTGAGGCGTATTTCCAGCGCTACGGCATCGCCAGCCTGCTGGTCGGGCGCTTCATAGGCCCCTTGCGCCCCATGCTGCCGATGGTCGCCGGGATGTTCGACATGCCATTCCCACGATTTTTCGCGGTCAGCCTGCTGGCCGGCGCGGGTTGGTCGGTGGCCTACCTACTACCGGGCTGGGCCACGGGCGCGGCGATTCGCCTGCCGCTGCCCGAAGGCTTCTGGCCTGAGGCCGGCATCGTTGCCGGCAGCATCGCGCTCATGATCGGACTGAGCGCAACCAGCAGCCTGCGCCGCCATCGCAAGGCCACGGTGTTCATTGCCGGCATGAGCTTGCTGATTCTGGCGGGCCTGTTTATCGGCTATCCGCACCTCAATGCCCTCGACCAGGGGGTGATGACCCTGGTGCAGGAACACCGCAGCCCGATGCTCGATGAAGTGGCGGTGGTCTTCACCCTCATCGGCGAATTCCGCAACATGCTGATCTTCAGCGCCTTGCTGGTGGTGCTGCTGCTGATCACGCGGCAATGGCGACAGCTGATCTTCGCCACCAGCACCCTGCTCTGCACCGCCTTGGGCAACACCCTGACCAAACACTTCTTTGCCCGGGTGCGCCCGGAGGTCTTGAGCGACCCGCTGACCAGCTACAGCATGCCCAGTGGCCACGCCTCCGGGTCGTTTGCGCTGTTCCTGACCCTCGCCGTACTGGCCGGCCGCGGCCAACCCCCGCGCATGCGCCTGACCTGGCTGTTGGTGGCGTGCCTGCCGGCGCTGGCAATTTCCCTGTCGCGGGTATATCTCGGCGCCCACTGGCCGACGGATGTGCTGGCGGGCGCGATGCTGGCGTCGTGCATCTGCGCGGCGAGCCTGTGGCTCAGCCAGCGTAAAACCTCACTCAACGCCCTGCCGCCAAAAGTCTGGTGGCTGGTGCTGCCGTCGCTGGTGGCATTGTTCGGGTTCTTCGTATTGAGGCATTTGCCGCATACGATGTTGCGGTACGCGTATTAGCCAGCAGAGTCAGGCAAACAACTCGCCCTGCAACTCATCCAGCAACGCCTGAATCGCATCCAGGCGCTGCTGCGGATCATCGAGTTGCAACAGGTCGATCTTGTCCTCTTCGGCGAAGGGCAACAGGTACGCCAGCTGATTGGCCAGTGATTGCTGCCCCGCCGCTTCAGTGCCCATGTTCAGCGCTTCGACCATCGGGTGTTCGGCCAGGGCCTTGAGCAAGGCCACCAGGTCGGCATCTTCGTCCTGCAGCGGTTGCTCGGGTTCGTCTTCCAGCCATTCGACCTCGGCAACGATCAGCTGGTCGCGCTGGACTTCGGTGGTCAACACTTTGAACCGTCGCCCGCCCTCGACCCGAATCCCCAGCAGGCCATTGTCCTGCTGCTGGAAATCGGTGATACGCGCTTCACAACCGACCATGGCAAAGCCCTGCGGCGCGATACCGACTTCGCTCCCCTCAAGGATGCACACCACGCCGAAGCCGCCGCCCTGTTTCATGCAGCGACCGATCATGTCCAGGTAACGCGCCTCGAAAATCTGCAGGTCGAGGATGCAACCAGGAAACAGCACCGTGTTCAGCGGAAAAAGCGGCAGACTCATAGACATATTCCTTACACCACCATCGACACCGCCAACGGCAGGAAGACCGCCGTGGCCACGCCCATCAAACTCATCGCCAGCGCCGCGAAGGCGCCACATTCGTCACTTTCCTGCATCGCCACCGCCGTGCCAACCGCGTGGGCGGTCATGCCCAGTGCCATGCCGCGGGCCTCGGGGCTGTGGACACCGAGCCGGGTCAACAGACTCGGGCCGAAGATCGCCCCGATCACCCCGGTTATCAGCACGAACACCGCCGCCAGCGCGGCGACCCCGCCAATCTGCTCGGCCACCAGCATGGCGATAGGCGATGTCACCGATTTCGGTGCCATGGTCATCAGGATCATGTGTTCGGCCCCGAACCACCAGCCCAACAGCACCCCCATGCACGTGGCGACCACACCACCTATCACCAGCGTAGTAAATATCGGCCAGAACAACTGTCGAATCCGCCGCAGATTGAGGTAAAGCGGCACGGCCAGCGCGACCGTCGCGGGGCCGAGCAGAATGCTCAGGATCTCGGTGCTCTTGCGGTACTCGGCGTAGGTCAGGCCGCAGCCCACCAGCACACCGATCACCAGCAACATGGAGACCAGCACGGGCTGCAAAAAGATCCAGCGGGTTTTCTCGAACGCCGCCAGCACCAGCTGATAGGCGCCGAGCGTGATGCCGATGCCAAACAATGGATGGTGAATCACCGACGTCCAGGCGCCGTGCCAGTCAAGGATCATTGGCCGTCCTCAGGGTGAACATGGCGCTTGACCATGCGCTGCATGAGGACTCCGGCGAACGCCATCGACAGCAACAATGACAACACCAGCGCGCCAACAATGGCCCAGAAATCGGCGGCGATATCCGTGGCGTACACCATCACCCCCACGGCCGGTGGCACCAGCAGCAATGGCAGGTAGCGCAGCAGGCTGCTGGCTGCAAGGTTCAGCGGCTCGCCGACCTGGCCACGACCGATCAGGAATATCAGTAACAGCAGCAGGCCGATGATCGGTCCCGGCAGGAAGGGTAAAAACAAATGGTTGATCGCGGTGCCGAGCAATTGGAACAGCACCAGCCAGGTCAGGCCACGTAACAACATCGATGATCTCCCGCAAAAATCCGTCACCCGCATTGGCCCACGCATTATAAGCACGCTTGCGCTATGGACCGGCATTCGCCATAAGCATGGTCAGTTGACCGCAGCGTTTTGCCATGTTGATCTAAAGTGGTAATCCGGGAGGTCAGATCCCCCCACCCTAAAAACTATAAAACCGATGAACGCAAGGAGAGTCTCAATGCCCTTTGTACCTGTTGCAGAGCTCAAAGATTATGTCGGCAAGGAACTCGGAAGTTCCGACTGGCTCACCATCGACCAGGAGCGTATCAACCTGTTCGCCGAAGCCACAGGGGACTACCAGTTCATCCATGTCGACCCGGTCAAGGCCGCGCAAACGCCATTTGGCGGCACCATTGCCCACGGTTTCCTGTCGCTGTCGCTGATTCCAAAACTGATGGAAGACATCCTCGTCATGCCAGAAGGCTTGAAGATGGTGGTCAACTATGGCCTGGACAGCGTGCGCTTCATTCAGCCGGTCAAGGTCGACTCGAAGGTGCGCCTCAAGGTCGAACTGTCCGAGGTCACCGAGAAAAAACCCGGTCAATTGTTGCTCAAGGCCATCGCCACACTGGAAATCGAAGGCATGGACAAACCGGCGTATGTCGCCGAATCCCTGTCGCTCTGCTTCGTGTAAGCCCTCCCGGATGCGAAGCAGCACACGCTGTTTCGCACCAGCTGCTTTTCTACCGGCTGTATATGGACACATAGCTGCGGCATACTCGGTCGCCTAATTGCCCGGAACCCGCTATGCGCCCACTTGCACTCCTCGCCTTGACCCTGATGCTCACCGCTTGCGGCGACGGCGAATCGCTATTGCCCGCGGACGCCCGCCTGCCGGACGGTGGACGCTATCGCGGTGACCTGGTCAATGGATTGCTGCAGGGCCAGGGTCGCATCGACTACCCGAACGGCAGCTGGTACGCCGGCGCGTTCGACCAGGGCCAATGGCATGGCCAGGGTGAGTGGCATGGCAGCAATGGCGAGGTCTATCGCGGCCAGTTCAAGCAAGGCCTGTTCGATGGTCAAGGTAGCCTGACCACCAGCACTGGCAGCTATACCGGCGGCTTCAAGCTTGGCCGACGCGACGGCGAAGGCACCCTCAAAGAAAACGGTATGATCTACCGCGGCGAATTCAAGGCCGATCAATACTCGGGGCTCGGCCGCCTGGAGCTCGAAGATGGCAGCGCCTATCAGGGCCAGTTCGCCCACGGCAAGCCCAATGGCGAAGGCCAGCGCAGCGATGGCAGCGGCAATCAATTCACCGGACACTTCGTCGACGGTCAGCTCGAAGGTAACGGAACCTTCAACAGCGCTGAAGGCGACATCTATGTCGGCGGGTTCAAAAACAGCCAATTGCACGGCAAGGGTCGTTATGAAAATGCCGACGGCGATGTATGGCTGGGCCAATTCAAGGAAGGCTCGCTCAACGGCAAGGGCGAATTGATCGGTGCCGACGGCAGCCATTACATCGGCCATTTCAGCGATTGGCGCTTCACCGGCCAAGGCCGCCTGAACCTGGCCGACGGCAGTTTTTACACCGGCCAGTTCGACAACGACAGTTATTCCGGACGCGGCACCCTGGTCCTCACCGACGGCACCGTGCTCAGTGGCACCTGGATCAACGGCCAACGCGTGCGCGACGCCGAGGGCAAATTGCTCCCCGACACCCTCGAGCTTGGCTTGCTGGCCCAAGGGCGCTTGCTCGAAGAAGCGTTCACCAACGTTCCTGCCTCGACCCCGGCGGTGGAGCTCTACACCCTGACCCTTGGCGGCGACGGCAAGCAGAGCGTGTTCCTGCGCGAATCCGACTATGTCGCCAACATGCTTACCAGCCGTTTCGGCGCCTATGGCCAGATCCGCCTGGTGAACCATCGCGACCACCTCGGCGACCGACCGATGGCCACCCGGGAAAGCCTGCGGCGTTCCGCCCAGACGCTGGCCGAACGCAGTGGCCCGGAAGACCTGATTTTCATCTACCTGACCAGCCACGGCACCAGCGAGCATGAACTGGTGCTCGACCAGCCGCGCATGGAACTGGCCGATCTACCGGCCGACGAGCTGGCCGCCGTGCTGGCGCCACTGAAAAACCGCGACAAGATCATCGTGATTTCGTCCTGCTACTCCGGCGGTTTCATCCCCGCCCTGAAAGACGAACGCACCCTGATCATGACCGCCTCGCGCGCGGATCGCGTGTCTTTCGGCTGCTCCGAAGAAGCCAACTTCACCTACTTCGGCGATGCCCTGTTCGCCCGGGCGCTGAACCAGACCGACGACCTGGAGCAAGCCTTCAAATTGGCCAAGGCCACCGTCGCCGAGCGCGAGCTGGCGGACAATTTCGAAGCCTCCGAACCGCAGATCTGGGCACCTAAAACCGTGCTCTCGCACTGGCAACTGTTACGTAAGCAGCAGGCAAGAAAAGCCCTGCAAAGTGTCTCCATTGACAGCAAGGATGCAAAGAACAACTAAGCTGAACAGTATCAAGGGAGAAACACTATGTACTTGACGCCTCAGCACGTGTTGCTTGCCGGAGCCACCGGATTGACCGGTGAACACTTACTTGATCGCTTGCTCAACGAGCCAACGATATCGCGAGTATTGGCCCCCTCGCGCCGCCCGCTGGCCGAGCATCCCCACCTGGAAAACCCGGTGGGCGATCCCTCTGAATTTCTGCCGCAATTGAACGGCCGCGTCGACATCGCCTACTGCTGCCTGGGCACCACCATCAAACAGGCGGGCTCGGAGCAGGCGTTTCGCGCGGTGGACCTGGACATGGTGGTGGCTTTCGCCAAACGTGCCCGGGAGATGGGTGCCCGGCACCTGATCGTGATCAGCGCCCTGGGGGCCGATCGCAGATCGTCGATTTTCTACAACCGGGTCAAAGGCGAGATGGAGCATGCATTGCGCGCGCAGGACTGGCCGCAGTTGACCATCTGCCGCCCATCATTGCTGCTGGGTGAACGCACCGAGCCACGCCTGGGCGAGCAATTCGCCGGGCCCTTGTCGAAACTGATTCCCGGCAAGTACCGAGGCATAGAAGCCTGCCAATTGGCCCGCGCGATGTGGCGCCTCGCCCTGGAGGAGCAGGATGGGGTGCGGATTGTCGAGTCGGATGAGTTGAGGAAGCTAGGCAAATAAATGGCGGTGTCCGGGAGGGCGCCATCGCGAGCAGGCTCGCTCCCACATTGGAACTGTGAACGACACAGACCAAATGTGGGAGCGAGCCGGCTCCGGGCGGCGTTCCGACGATAGAGCGCAAAGCGCTCTCTTACAACCCCCCTGTCGCCTGAAAGCTCACGCCGATCACTGTCAGCAACGACAACGGCAACAGCAGCGTGTCGAGCAACGCACTGGCCGGCAAATCAACGCCAGGATAGCTCGGCGCCTCGGCGCCAAAACGGTCCATCGCGCAACAACCGCCATTGAGCGCATAAAGATCCAGCCGCGTCCCGGAGTACACCACGGGCGCTCCCGGCTTGGCCGCATCCAGCGTACGCGCCGTGGCACATCCCGCCAGCTGTAGCGCCAGCACGATCACCCACCACTTATTCATCGCTGGCCAAATGGTGCTCACCCCAACGCGGCAGCATGTCCTGGGGAATGTTCAGCAGATTGAGGATCCGCGCCACGACGAAATCGATCAGGTCGTCGATGGTTTGCGGCTGATGATAGAAACCCGGCGATGCCGGCAAAATCGTCACGCCCATGTTCGACAACTTGAGCATGTGCTCCAGATGGATGCTCGAGTATGGCGCCTCACGGGGCACCAGGATCAGCTGGCGGCGCTCCTTGAGGGTGACATCGGCGGCACGTTCGATCAGGTTGTTGCAGGCCCCCGTCGCGATGGCCGACAGAGTCCCGGTGGAGCACGGCACGACTACCATCGCTGCCGGCGCGCCAGAGCCCGAAGCCACCGGCGACATCCAGTCTTCCTTGCCATAGACCCGGATCTGCCCGGCGGCAGCCCCGGTGTATTCAGTGAGGAAGGCTTGCATCGCCTGGGGCTTGGCCGGCAGCGTGACGTCGGTTTCCGTGGCCATCACCAGTTGCGCGGCCTTGGAAATCAGGAAGTGCACCTCGCGATCTTCGCGCACCAGGCAATCGAGCAGGCGCAAGCCGTACTGGGCGCCGGAAGCGCCAGTCATCGCCAGCGTGATGCGGTCCGGGCCGTTACTCATTTAAGCGCCTCGGCCAGTTTGCCGTGTAGGCCGCCGAAGCCGCCGTTGCTCATGATCACCACATGGGTGCCCGGCTGGGCCTGACTCTTGACCCGCTCGATGATGCCTTCCAGCGAGTCGCTGACTATCGACGGTACCGTGCAGAGCGCGGCGGTGCCTGCCAGGTCCCAACCGAGATTGGCCGGTGCATACCAGATCACCTGGTCGGCATCGACGACGCTCTCCGGCAAGCCGTCACGGTGCGCGCCAAGCTTCATGGAGTTTGAGCGCGGTTCGATGATCGCAATCAACGGCGCATCGCCAATGCGCTTGCGCAGGCCGTCGAGCGTGGTGGCAATGGCCGTCGGATGGTGGGCGAAGTCGTCATAGATGGTAATGCCGCGCACCTCGGCGACTTTTTCCATCCGTCGCTTCACGCTCTTGAAGGCGCTCAAGGCAGCGATGCCCATGGCCGGCACCACGCCAACATGGCGCGCCGCGGCCAAGGTGGCCAATGCGTTGGCCACGTTGTGCTGGCCCGTCATGTCCCACTCGACCACACCTTGGGCGACGCCTTCGAACATCACTTCGAACTTCGAGCCATCGTCGCTGAGCAGCTTGACCTGCCATTGCCCGCCCGCGCCGGTGGTTTGCACCGGGGTCCAGCACCCCATCTCGATGACGCGCAACAAGGCCGGTTCGGTGGTCGGATGAATCACCAGGCCTTCGCTCGGAATGGTCCGCACCAGATGGTGGAACTGTCGCTCGATCGCCAGCAGGTCCGGGAAGATATCAGCGTGGTCGAATTCCAGGTTGTTCAGGATCGCCGTGCGCGGACGGTAGTGAACGAACTTGGAGCGCTTGTCGAAGAACGCGCTGTCGTATTCATCGGCTTCGATCACGAAAAACGGCGTGTCACCCAGGCGTGCCGACACCGAGAAGTTCTGCGGCACACCGCCGATCAGGAAGCCCGGGCTCATGCCCGCGTGCTCCAGCACCCAGGCGAGCATGCTGCTGGTGGTGGTCTTGCCATGCGTACCGGCGACCGCCAGTACCCAACGACCTTGCAGCACGTGGTCGGCCAGCCATTGCGGGCCGGAGACATAGGGCAGGCCTTTGTTCAGCACGTACTCGACCGCCGGGTTGCCTCGCGACATGGCGTTGCCGATGACCACCAGATCAGGAGCCGGGTCCAGTTGCGCCGGGTCGTAGCCCTGGGTCAACTCGATGCCCTGCGCCTCGAGCTGAGTGCTCATCGGCGGGTAGACGTTGGCATCGGAGCCGGTCACGTGATGGCCGAGCTCTTTGGCCAGAACCGCCATCGAACCCATGAAAGTGCCGCAGATACCCAGAATATGAATGTGCATAGTCGACCTCGTAAAACATGGCCGCAGGTTAGCGTAGGGGGGAAAAATTCGCACCTTTGTTTCGCCCTCGCGGACGCCATCGCGAGCAGGCTCGCTCCCACAGTAGATCTGGGTCAGCTCCCGAATTGTGAATTCATCCCGTTATCCTGTGGGAGCGGGCTTGCCCGCGATTGGGCGCGACACGATCTACCGGGCGATACCGTGTTTACGCAATTTTCGATACAAGGTATTGCGGCTAACCCCAAGCTGCTCAGCCGTATTCGTCATATGCCACCGCGTGTGCTCCAGCGCATTCAACAGCGCCAGGCGCTCGGCATCTTCCAGGGAATGTTCGCAAGGCTCTTCAATTTTCGGCATGGCCACCGGCCGTGCCTGGCGAATCATCGCCGGCAGATCCTCCAGGCCGATCCGACCGCCGTCACACAGCGCCGCCAACGTACGCAACACATTGCGCATCTGCCGCACGTTGCCCGGCCAGGCAAATCCCAACAACGCCTCTCGCGCCGGTCCGTCGATCAGCACGGTTTCCCCGCGCGCCTCTTCGGCCAGCAAGAAGTCGAGCAACTGCGATTTGTCACCGCGCTCGCGCAGCGCCGGCAACGCGACTTCCAGGCCATTGAGCCGGTAATACAGGTCCTCGCGGAAACTGCCGTCCTGCACCCGCTCCAGCAGATTACGGTGTGTGGCACTGATGATCCGCACGTTGACCGCCTCCGGTTCGCCACCGATCGGCACCACTTGCCGATCTTCCAGCACGCGCAACAAACGGGTCTGCAAGGCCAGGGGCATGTCGCCGATTTCGTCGAGGAACAAGGTCCCGCCATCGGCCTGCTGCAGCTTGCCGCGCATGCCCTCCTTGCGCGCGCCGGTGAAGCTGCCACCGCGATAGCCGAACAGCTCACTCTCGATCAGGCTTTCGGGGATGGCCGCACAATTGAGGGCGACGAAGGCTTTTTCCGCGCGCAGGCTGGCCTGATGCACGGCCTTGGCGAAAGCTTCTTTGCCCGAACCGGTTTCGCCGTTGATCAGCAATGGCACGTCCCTCTCATACACACGCAGGGCCTTGCGAAAATCCGCTTGCAACGTCGGATCACCCAGGCAGATGCCCGACAAGCGCGGGCGCTCTTCAACCACTGGGCTCGGCACCAGCGGTACCGGTACTTTTCGCGCTTGCCCGCGCAATACGGCAAACAGGTGACGTCCGTCCCGGGTACGCAGTGGCCAGCTGGCGCTGGCATTGACGCTCGCGCGGCCGAGCAGTTCGTCCAGCGAGCAGTCGAAATACGCCTCCACCGGTTTGCCCAGCAAGCCACCACGGATATGCCCCAGCAGGTTCAGCGCACTCTGGTTGACCGCGCAGATCCGCCCTTCGCCGTCGAACGCCAGCAGACCCTCGCTGAACAAACCGACGGACTCGGCCTGCAGGTGAAAACGCAGCAGCCATTGATTATCGAAACAACGCAGGAAATAGCAGCTCTCGATCATCTTCGCCGACAGATTGACCAAGGCCATGGTGTGGAATTGACTCTGGCGCGATACCTCGTGCCGGGCAGAGGACACGTCGAGTACCGCCAGCAGCTCGCCGTGCGGATCGAATACCGGGCTGGCCGAGCAGGTCAGGCCGGTGTGTCGACCACGGAAATGTTCGTCCTGATGGATGGTCAGCGACTGGCGCTCCACCAGGCAGGTACCGATACCGTTGGTGCCTTCACAGGCCTCACTCCAGTCGGCACCCAGCCAGAGGCCGGCTCGCTCGAAAATCTTGCGCTCGGCCGGTGCCGTCACGCAGTTGAGGATCACGCCGCGCGCATCGGTCAACAGCACGGCGTGGCCGGCTCCGGAGAGCTGCTGATGAAGACTGGTCATTTCATTGCCGGCGATGTGCAGCACCTGCTGCAAACGCTCGCGGCTTTCCAGGACGCGGCCATGCTCCAGCACCGTCGGCGCCATGTTCTGGGCCGGGTCGAGATGATAGTCCTCGAGGCAGCGCAGCCAGGAACGGGCAATGGACGGGTCGCTGCCAGGGCCGTGCAGGTGGGTTTTACCCTGGGTCACGGTCAACACTTGCTGGGCATGGCGACTCAAATGGTTGTCGTGCATTTCTTATTATTCTCCCCGGGGCTCGGCGACCCGTGCATGCGGTGATGCCGAGCATCCTCCAGCCTGGACCGCATTGCAATGCTGGCAAGACCGTTCAGTCACAGGCTGTGCCATAACCGGTACAAAGTGTCACATGGACTGTACCGAAAGCGTCACAGACACCACCCGCCCGTCCGACAAAAACCACGCAAGGTCTTGATTTACCTGACCTGTAAGGCAGTGGCCCGACCTTTGCTCTACGCTTAAAGCAAGCGCACATGCGCGTCTTCCTTATAAGCACAAGAACCCAAGGAGAAACCATCATGCGTTACGCTCACCCCGGTACTGAAGGCGCTATCGTTTCGTTCAAAGCCAAATACGGTAACTACATCGGCGGCGAGTTCGTCGCGCCTGTCAAAGGTCAGTACTTCACCAATACCTCGCCAGTCAATGGCCAACCGATTGCCGAATTCCCGCGTTCCACGGCTGAAGACATCGACAAAGCCCTGGACGCCGCCCACGCGGCCGCCGATGCCTGGGGCGCCACGTCCGCCCAGGCGCGCTCGCTGGTGCTGCTGAAAATCGCCGACCGCATCGAGCAAAACCTGGAACTGCTGGCAATCACCGAATCCTGGGACAACGGCAAAGCCGTGCGTGAAACCCTCAACGCCGACATCCCGCTGGCCGCCGACCACTTCCGCTACTTCGCCGGTTGCATCCGCGCCCAGGAAGGCAGCGCTGCCGAAATCGACGGCAACACCGTGGCCTATCACATCCATGAACCCCTGGGCGTGGTCGGGCAGATCATCCCGTGGAACTTCCCGATCCTGATGGCCGCCTGGAAACTCGCCCCGGCACTGGCCGCTGGCAACTGCGTGGTGCTCAAGCCTGCGGAACAGACCCCGCTGGGCATTACCGTGCTGGTCGAGCTGATCGGCGACCTGCTGCCACCCGGCGTGCTGAACATTGTGCAAGGCTTCGGCAAAGAAGCCGGCGAAGCCCTGGCCACCAGCAAACGCATCGCCAAGATCGCCTTCACCGGCTCGACCCCGGTCGGCTCGCACATCATGAAATGCGCGGCGGAAAACATCATTCCGTCCACCGTGGAGCTGGGTGGCAAATCGCCGAACATCTTCTTCGAAGACATCATGAAAGCCGAACCGTCCTTCATCGAGAAAGCCGCGGAAGGCCTGGTGTTGGCGTTCTTCAACCAGGGCGAAGTCTGCACCTGCCCTTCCCGCGCCCTGGTGCAGGAGTCGATCTACGACGACTTCATGAAAGAGGTGATGAAAAAAGTCCTGTCGATCAAACGCGGCGACCCACTGGACACCGACACCATGGTCGGCGCCCAGGCGTCCGAGCAGCAGTTCGACAAAATCCTTTCGTACCTGGAAATCGCCAAGGGCGAAGGCGCCGAGCTGCTGACCGGCGGCAAGGTGGAAAAACTCGAGGGCAACCTGGCCAGCGGGTATTACATCCAGCCGACCCTGCTCAAGGGCACCAACAAAATGCGCGTGTTCCAGGAAGAAATCTTCGGCCCGGTGGTGAGCATCACCACCTTCAAGGACGAAGCCGAAGCCCTGGCCATCGCCAACGACACCGAGTTCGGCCTCGGCGCCGGCCTGTGGACCCGAGACATCAACCGCGCCTACCGCATGGGCCGCGCGATCAAGGCCGGTCGCGTGTGGACCAACTGCTACCACCTGTACCCGGCGCACGCCGCGTTCGGTGGCTACAAGAAGTCCGGCGTCGGCCGTGAAACCCACAAGATGATGCTTGACCACTATCAGCAGACCAAGAATTTGCTGGTGAGCTACGACATCAATCCGCTGGGTTTCTTCTAAAAACCTGGGGCGATGCAGGTATACCTGTGTCGCCCTTTCTACCGCTATCGCCAGCAGGCTAGCTCCCACATTTGCACCGCGCTCCCCTGTGGGAGCGAGCCTGCTCGCGAAGGCGTCCTTAATGACACCGCACAACTACCCTGGCCGCTCTGGCACGGGCTTTGCGTGCCCGCAGTTCACGCAAACGCAGCACCCGAAAGTCCAACAAGATCAAAAAATAAAAAAACAGCGAGGACTTATGACAACTACCACACAGCTCAAACCCACACTCGGCACCCTGCATCTCTGGGGCATTGCCGTTGGCCTGGTGATCTCCGGCGAGTACTTCGGCTGGAGTTACGGCTGGGGCACCGCCGGGACCCTCGGGTTCCTCGTCACCGCCCTGATGGTGGCAACGATGTACACCTGTTTCATCTTCAGTTTCACCGAATTGACCACCGCTATTCCCCATGCCGGCGGGCCGTTTGCCTATAGTCGGCGAGCCTTCGGTGAAAAAGGCGGATTGATCGCCGGCATCGCCACCCTGATCGAATTTGTTTTCGCACCCCCGGCCATCGCCATGGCCATCGGCGCCTACCTGAATGTGCAATACCCGGAACTGGACCCGAAAATCGCCGCCGTTGGCGCCTACTTCGTGTTCATGACCCTCAATATTCTCGGCGTCAGCATCGCCGCCACCTTCGAACTGGTGGTGACCGTGCTGGCTGTCGCCGAACTGCTGGTGTTCATGGGCGTGGTCGCGCCAGGCTTCAGCTTCAGTAACTTCGTGCTCAATGGCTGGTCGGGCGCCAACGAATTCACCATGGGCTCGATTCCCGGCATTTTCGCCGCCATTCCCTTTGCGATCTGGTTCTTCCTCGCCATTGAAGGCGCGGCCATGGCCGCCGAGGAAGCCAAGGACCCGAAACGCACGATTCCCAGGGCATACGTGAGCGGCATCCTGACCCTGGTGTTCCTGGCCATCGGCACAATGGTGATGGCCGGTGGCGTCGGCGATTGGCGTCAACTGGCAAATATCAACGACCCACTGCCCCAGGCCATGAAAGCGGTGGTCGGCAACAATTCGACCTGGATGCACATGCTGGTCTGGATCGGCCTGTTCGGCCTGGTGGCGAGTTTCCACGGGATCATCCTCGGCTACTCGCGGCAGTTCTTCGCCCTGGCCCGCGCCGGCTACCTGCCGCGCAGCCTGGCCAAGCTCTCGCGCTTCCAGACACCGCATCGGGCTATCCTGGCCGGTGGCGTGATCGGCATTGCGGCCATCTACAGCGATGGCCTGGTCAACCTGCAAGGCATGTCGCTGACGGCGGCAATGATCACCATGTCGGTATTCGGTGCCATCGTCATGTACATCATCAGTATGCTGAGCCTGTTCAAACTGCGTAAGACCGAGCCGAATCTGGAGCGCACCTTCCGCGCACCGGGTTATCCAATCGTACCGGGGATTGCGCTGTTCCTGGCGGTGGTGTGCCTGGTGGCGATGGCGTGGTTCAACACCTTGATCGGCCTGATCTTCCTCGGTTTCATGGTTGCCGGTTACCTGTATTTCCAGCTGACCGCGCGGCAACGCTCCGAAGCACCGGCGGACGCTATGCTCGAAGGTATCTAGTTGCACCGGCGCCGAGCCATGAGGCTGGCGCCTGCATTATTGAAGTGCACACCGATTCCCTGTGGGAGCGAGCCTGCTCGCGAATGCATCACCGCAGTGTAGATGCCAGACCGAGTCGCCCGCATCGCGAGCAGGCTCGCTCCCACAAGGGTCGATCGTGAACCGCAGACTTCTACATAAAAGGAGGCCCCGCCCCATGGCCGTTTATGCCCATTCCGTCGGCGCCCAGACCTACCGCTTCGAAAACCTCAAGGAAGTGATGGCCAAGGCCACCCCGGCACGCTCCGGGGACTACCTGGCCGGCATCGCCGCCCTCAATGACGGCGAGCGCGTCGCTGCGCAGATGGTGTTGGCCGACATCCCCCTGAGCCACTTCCTGCAGGAGGTCCTGATTCCCTACGAGGCCGATGAAGTCACTCGCCTGATCATCGACATCCACGATAAACAGGCGTTCGCGGTGGTCAGCCATCTCACCGTCGGCGGTTTTCGCGACTGGCTGCTCAGCGACGCCGCCGACGAACAGGTCCTGCGCGCCCTCGCCCCCGGCCTGACCCCGGAAATGGCGGCCGCCGTCTCGAAGATCATGCGCGTACAGGACCTGGTGCTGGTGGCGCAGAAAATCCGTGTCGTCACGCAGTTCCGCGGCACCCTCGGTCTGCGCGGCCGCCTGTCCACCCGCCTGCAACCCAACCACCCCACTGACGAACCGGCCGGCATTGCCGCGAGCATCCTGGATGGCCTGCTGCACGGTAACGGCGATGCCATGATCGGCATCAACCCGGCCACCGACAGCATCGCCTCAATCTGCGCCATGCTGGACATGCTCGATGCGATCATCCAGCGCTACGAAATCCCGACCCAGGCCTGCGTGCTGACCCATGTCACCACCTCGATCGAAGCGGTCAATCGCGGCGTCCCCCTGGACCTGGTGTTCCAGTCGATTGCCGGCACCGAGGCGGCCAACGCCAGCTTCGGGATCAATCTGAATGTGCTCAAGGAAGGCTATGACGCCGGGTTAAGCCTCAATCGCGGCACCCTCGGCAACAACCTGATGTATTTCGAAACCGGCCAGGGCAGCGCACTGTCGGCCAACGCCCACCACGGCGTCGATCAACAGACCTGCGAAACCAGGGCCTATGCCGTGGCCCGCCATTTCAATCCGTTCCTGGTCAACACCGTTGTCGGCTTCATCGGCCCCGAATACCTCTACAACGGCAAGCAGATCATCCGTGCCGGCCTCGAAGATCACTTCTGCGGCAAGCTGCTGGGCGTGCCGATGGGCTGTGATATCTGCTACACCAACCATGCCGAGGCCGACCAGGATGACATGGACACCCTGTTGACCCTGCTCGGGGTCGCCGGGATCAACTTCATCATGGGCATCCCCGGCTCCGACGACATCATGCTCAACTACCAGACCACCTCGTTCCACGATGCGCTTTACGCCCGCCAGACGCTGGGGCTCAAGCCTGCACCGGAGTTCGAGCAATGGCTGGCGAAAATGGGCATCTTCACGCAGCCGGACGGCAAGGTCCTCTTCGGTAACAGCCTGCCGCCGGCCTTCCGCCAGGCCTTGGCACAATTGGGATGAGTGTCGATATGGAAAAACCACCCTTTGATCCGCACAACCCCTGGCTGGAACTGCGACGCCTGACCCCCGCGCGCATTGCCCTGGGTCGCACCGGCACCAGCCTGCCCACCCGCGCCCAGCTGGACTTTCAGTTTGCCCACGCCCAGGCGCGAGACGCGGTGCACCTGCCGTTTGATCATGCATCCCTCAGAGACCAACTGGCCGAATGCGGTCGTGACAGCCTGTTGCTGCATAGCGCCGCGCCTGACCGCAACAGCTACCTGCAACGCCCCGATCTGGGGCGCAAATTGAGCGGGGAGTCGGCAAAAACACTGCGCGAATACGCCGCGGCCAATCCTGCCGGGGTCGACCTGGCCATCGTGGTCGCCGATGGTTTGTCGGCATTGGCCGTGCATCGCCACACACTGCCGTTCCTGGCGCGCTTTGCTGAGCAGAGTTCAGCCGACGGATGGTCACTGGCACCTGTAATATTGGTGGAACAGGGCCGGGTCGCGGTAGCCGACGAGATCGGCGAACTGTTGGGCGCAAAGATGACCGTGATCCTGATCGGCGAACGCCCTGGCCTGAGCTCTCCAGACAGCCTGGGACTATATTTCACCTACAATCCAAAGGTCGGCCTGACCGACGCCTATCGCAACTGCATCTCGAATGTGCGCCTTGAGGGCCTGACTTATTGCATGGCGGCACACCGTTTGCTTTATTTGATGCGCGAGGCATGCCGGCGACAGTTATCCGGAGTCAACCTGAAGGACGAAGCGCAGGTGCAAACGCTGGCGTCAGACGCAGGAGCGGACATTAAAGGAAATTTCCTACTTGATTCGCCGCAAGCCTGAACCGCTTCCGCATTGCGCTTTCTCACCTTTTTCAGGCAGGATCGACGAACGGCTGCCAGTGAGTACCCTTTGCCGCCAAAGCACGTGAAGACAGCCACTTGAAGACGAGACCTACCATGCGGATTATTCAAGCGACCCTCGAACACCTGGACCTGCTCACCCCATTGTTCGTCAAATATCGCGAGTTTTATGGCTCCCTGGCATACCCGGACTCGTCCCGGGCGTTCCTCGAGAAACGCCTGCGTCGCAAGGAGTCGGTGATCTACCTGGCCCTGTCCGATGACGACAGCAACAAACTGTTGGGTTTCTGTCAGCTGTACCCCAGCTTCTCTTCGCTTTCGCTGAAACGCGTGTGGATCCTCAACGACATCTACGTTGCCGAGGAGTCCCGCCGCCAGTTGGTGGCCGACAACCTGATCCGCACCGCGAAAAAAATGGCCAAGGAAACCAACGCCGTGCGCATGCGCGTGTCCACCAGCAGCAATAACGAAGTGGCGCAAAAAACCTACGAATCCATCGGATTCAAGGAAGACACCGAGTTCAAGAACTACGTGTTGCCGATCAGCGACGAGTTGTAAGGTCAAAAAAGATCGCAGCTTTCGGCCGAAGGCTGCGATCTTGTACTCAATACATTCCGAAATTCCCTGCTACAAACCCTACGCGCTTTTCACTTCCCAGCCCGTATAATTCCCTTCTTTCCGGCTTGTAAGAAAACTACCTCCCGTCTGTAGTCTTACGCGAAGTCATCCGCAGGCCTGCCGTTTCGGGCCGTTACCACAGGTGCCGTCCATGGATTTCAACCCGCTCGATCTCGTCCTGCATCTCGATGTCTACCTCGATTTGCTGGTCACCAACTACGGGCCATGGATCTACGCCATTCTGTTTCTGGTGATCTTCTGTGAGACCGGCCTGGTGGTCATGCCCTTCCTGCCGGGCGATTCACTGCTGTTCATCGCTGGCGCCGTCGCGGCCGGTGGCGGCATGGACCCGGTTTTGCTGGGCGGATTGCTGATGCTCGCAGCGATCCTCGGTGACAGCACCAACTACATCATCGGACGAACGGCCGGCGAGCGCTTGTTCAGCAACCCGAATTCGAAGATCTTCCGACGCGACTACCTGCAGCAAACCCACGACTTCTATGACAAACACGGCGGCAAAACCGTAACCCTGGCGCGTTTCCTGCCGATCATCCGCACCTTTGCCCCCTTCGTCGCCGGCGTCGCGAAAATGCCTTACCCGCGCTTCTTCGCCTTCAGCGTGCTGGGCACGATTCTCTGGGTCGGTGGCCTGGTCACCCTGGGCTACTTCTTCGGTAATGTGCCCTTCATCAAATCGAACCTGTCGCTGCTGGTGGTTGGCATCATCCTGCTGTCGCTGGTGCCAATGATCATTGGCGTTGTGCGCAGCCGTTTTGGCAGTTCGAACTCCAAAACCGCCTCGCGCTGAACGATGTGGTCCCTTGGCGCCTGGCGACGCCGGCGCATCCTGGCCAAGCACCCGATAGCCGACGACATGTGGCAGCGGGTGCGCCATCACCTGAGTTTCCTGGACGGCATCAGTGTCGCCGAAGACCAGTGGCTGCGCGAAGCCTGCGTACTGTTTCTACAGGACAAGCACCTGACCGCCCTCCCCGGTGTCGAACTGCATCAGGAACAACGCCTGCTGCTCGCCGCCCAGGCGCAACTGCCGCTGCTGCATCTGGGTGACCTGAACTGGTATCAGGGTTTTCACGAAATCATTCTCTACCCCGACGACTTCCTCAGCCCCCAACGCCATCGTGACGCCAGCGGGGTCGAGCACGAATGGGACGGCGAGCACAGCGGCGAAGCCTGGCAACAAGGGCCGATCATCCTGGCCTGGCCCGGCGTCATGGCCAGCGGCGGCTGGGAAGGCTACAACCTGGTGATCCACGAACTGGCGCACAAGCTCGACATGCTCAACGGCGACGCCAACGGCCTGCCCCCGCTGCACGCCGACATGCGGGTCAGTGACTGGGCCCGGGTCATGCAAGAAGCCTACGACGACCTCGACCGCCAACTGGACCGCAACCCGCACGCCGAGACCGCCATTGATCCATACGCCGCGGAAAACCCGGCCGAGTTCTTCGCCGTCACCAGCGAATACTTCTTCAGTGCCCCGGATTTGCTGCACGAGGCTTATCCACAGGTCTACGGGCAACTCAAGCTGTTCTATCGCCAAGACCCACTGGCAAGGCTGCGGCAACTTCTGGCCGAAAACCCTGTCTATCAGGCACACGACTAAGGTCTACACGACTTCTGGTACGTGGCGTCGCCGTAGGAATATGCCTATAATCGCCGCCACTTTTTGGTCAATCCGGCCAAGTGTTTCTGGTCAACTAACGGGGGCAACGCCCAATGAGCTACAGCAAGATTCCGGCTGGCAAAGACCTGCCGAACGACATCTACGTCGCGATCGAGATTCCGGCCAACCACGCGCCGATCAAATACGAAATCGACAAAGACAGCGATTGCCTGTTCGTTGACCGTTTCATGGCCACCCCGATGTTCTACCCGGCCAACTACGGTTACATCCCGAACACCCTGGCAGACGACGGTGATCCCCTCGACGTGCTGGTCGTGACCCCTTACCCGGTTGCTCCAGGTTCGGTGATCCGCGCGCGTCCAGTCGGCATCCTGAACATGACCGACGATGGCGGCGGCGATGCCAAAGTGATCGCGGTCCCACACGACAAGCTGTCCCAGCTGTACGTCGACGTGAAGGAATACACCGACCTGCCAGCGCTGCTGATCCAGCAGATCGAGCACTTCTTCGCGAACTACAAAGATCTCGAAAAAGGCAAATGGGTGAAGATCGAAGGCTGGGCCGGTGCAGACGCCGCCCGCGAAGCGATCACCAAGTCGGTTGCCGCCTATAAAGGCTAAGCGCAGCTGCAGGCCTTGAGCCTCCCGCTTCAAGAAGAACCCCGGTTATCCGGGGTTTTTTTTGGACGCCTGTAAAGCCGATTTAAACAATTCGTTTATCTCGCTGCACTCCCAGGTTTTCATGTTTATTTTTTACCCAACACGTCTCACATCCAGTCGTAAATTTCCCGCGAAATTTGAACGAGTCGTTTATTCAAAGCCCTGACCGGCGCCAGTAGACTCCCGTTCATGAAAAAGAACACTAGCGGCCCACGGTTTAAAGCGCTCCTTGAAGCAGCGAACATCACGACTACAGGATTTGCCGAATTCCTGGATACGGCTCCGCAAAATGTACACAACTGGTACACCCGCGGTGTACCCGCTCACTGCATGGAAGAAGTCGCCCGGAAACTCTCGGTCAACAGCGACTGGCTGAAAACCGGCGAAGGCTCGAAAGACGCCAGGCACCTGCGCCTGGTCGACGACACCGGCTACACCTTCGACGCCCAGGCGATCCGAGGCGTCTACACGGTGGTTGAGCCCACCGACATCGAATTGCCCTTCTACAAGGAAGTGATCACGGCCCCAGGTTCCAACAAGACCCACGTCATCGAAGACCGTGAACAATGCCTGCGCCTACCCCGCAGCCACCTCGACTCCCTGGAAATCAATCACACCGACGCCATCGCAGCCGCCATGATCGGCAACAGCATGGCCGAGAAAATCGATGATGGCTCCACCCTCGCGATCGATCGCGGGCTAACCCAGATTATCGATGGCGAGATCTACGCGATCGAACATGACGGCATGCTGCGCATCAAATACCTGCACCGATTGCCGGGCAACTCCCTGCGCTTGCGCAGCCATAACCGCGCGGATTACCCGGATGAAATCTTCAGGCCCGCGCAAATCGAAGAGCAAAACATCAGGGTGCTGGGCTGGGTGTTCTGGTGGTCGACCCTGAACAAACGACGGCCACCGCTGCCGTTTCTGTAGCACCCAGGCGTTTTCATCGCTCCCTCAGGTATGACGTACCACTGTAGGAGCGAGGCTTGCCCGCGAATACGCCAGTCGATTCACCAAAAATCGCCAACCCGATCCCCCCCAACCCGAACATCCAGGAAACCCCTTCTCACACACCAGACTGGGAATTTCACAAAAAAATCAGTATGCTGCGCCCCACATTTGCGTATCGACCCGCCAAGCGGCCCTGATCGCACCGACAAGGCAGATGACTTTCTCGCCAAGTCCCACAGCCGGACGCAAGATCCGGGTGTACGTTTTGAAGGCTGGCGCGGTTTACCAAAAATGAACCAAGCCAGTCCCCGAGAAGCCGGCCACAAGCCGGCTTTTTAATGCCCGCAAGAACGTGGTCCAACGATTCCCCTCACGGATAACTAAACGACTTCACCAACGTCAACTCCCCCACCGCCCGCATCGGCACCAAGAACGTCTCCATCTTCTCGCTCGGCGTCCCTTCCTCCGTTATCACCGTCACCTGCGCCGTCGTCAGCGGCTGAACCGCATCCTCCTGCCCTTCCTCATCACTGCGATACCCACCGCCAAAGTAATTCACATACACCAGATACTGCCCCTTGATCGGCGCCGGCATGGCAAAGATTTCCGGGCCGTAGCCGGTAGTGACGTCAACGTCGAGGGCGGCTCCGTTTGGCACGGCGCGGTCGCCGTACCAGATGTGGGCGCCGTCGGGGGTGATGAGGTGCAGGTCGAGGTCGGTGCCGTCGCTGTCCCAGGCCAGCAGGACGCGCAGCTTGGCGGGTGTGGCGCCGACGCTGGTGTTGAGGAACTGGGTTCGGCGGCGCTGCTGGCCGTCAGGGCTGCGGACTTCGACGCTGTTGCTGCCGTTGGGGAATGAGAATGGCCGATCGAAGCCGCCCGCTGGATCGATTTTCAGGGGCATGCTGACGCCGTTGACGATCAGCCGTCCGGGTTCGCCGTTTTTCGGTGCTGCCTTGATCTGGCCTTTGATGCGCGCGGTGTTGGCCTGCCCCGCCGGGGTGTTCACCGATGAAGCCGGGTAGTTGACGGTCTGGCGGAAGCTTTCCCCCTCGCCTTCAGGAGCGCCGGTTCGCCAGCCGCCAGAGGGGGTGTCGAGTTTGACACTGTCGGCGGCGGTTGCCGGCGATAGCACGGCGAACGCGCAGAGCAGCAGCAAGACCTGTGGATAACGATCTGTCATGGCCTATTCCAGCAAGAGGTGGCGGGCGAGCCCTTCGATGTAGGTTTCATCCTGGCCGTTGGGGTGTGCTTCGAAGGCCAGGTGCAGGTATTCGTGGGTCAGGTCGAGGCGGTCCTGCAGCGAGAGCACGCCGCGTGCGTAAATACGCTGGCGTTCGCGGTCGACGAAGGGCCGGCCGAATGCCAGGCGGCATACGGCGAAGGTGCTGACTTCGTTGTAGCCGACTTCGCTTTCAAGACGGGGTCGCCATCCGCGGCGCTGCTTTTGCAGCCAGTCTTGCGCGGCGGGCAGCCCTTCGCAGGAGGCAACAGGATTGTCCCAGCGGCTGAGGTTGGCCCTTGGGTACGCGTGGAGCAGGATGGCGTCGTAGCGCTGACCGGCGTTGGCTTGCTCCACAGCTTGTTGCCAGGACAGTCTGTCGAGACCTGGTTGGTTGGAGTGGTAGGTCACGCTGCTGCCGGCGAGCACCAGGTCGCTGGTCCACGAGGCAATGCTGCGCGCCTGCGCCGAGGCCGGGCGTGGCGCGACGCGTTGGCGCTGGCTGCTGTCGTCGATGCTCAGGCAATCACCGCGGCGCGTGGCGTTTTGCAGCAGGTAGGTGCGGATGGCCACGGCCAGGGCCTTGGCGGCTTCAGCGGGTTCGGCACTGGCTTCACGCTGCAGCACACGGGCGACATACTCTTCACGGTCCAGGCGCGCAACCAGTTTGGGTGAAGGGCCGTCGTTGAGCAGAAACAGTTCGCCGTCACTGTGGATATCCAGTTGGTTGCCGTTGACGAACTCGACACGGTAGTCGCCCTGCAACTGGCGGGACGACATGACAGGGTCACCTGACACCACCCGCTGCAGTGGATAGCGGGAGAACAGGTCGACCTCGACGCACTTCCCCGCCTCCGCCGGCCAGGATGTCGGCAGCACCCTCGCCAACGCCTGGGCGTAATCGCGCAGGACCCGCTGGCTGGTTCCGCGCCCTCCCGCCCAGATCGGCGTGCCATCCGCCGTCCAACCGGCGAACCCACCCTGGCGCGACGCCGCATCCCGATCCCCCAGCCAGCTCCAGGTCTTTACCCGCAAGCGGCTGCCGAGCTCGCCCACGACGTTGCCATCCGCCGCGTTCAACAACACATCCAGCAACACGCGACGCGCCTGGTCCTGCGCCGGCATCGCCGCCAACATACGCAACAATTCCACCACCGGAACCCGGGTGGCGGGCTGCAAAGATGGCAAGTCCAGCAGCCACTCTGGTGCCTGTCGTGCCTGCCAATATTCACGCCAGGCGCCAGGGTCGAGCGCAAGACGCGCCGGTTCGAAATACAGCCCGCAGGACTTCACCAACGCCTGATCCCGTTCGATCGTGCCACCGGCGGCGCAGCAATAGACTTCCTCTTTCGACTGCCCGTGACAGTTATACGCCGGCTCACGCGCACCGGTATCCACCAGCCAGTCGTAAACAAACAGTTTCCAGACACTGCCCAAGGGTGCCTGCAGACTGTCGGATAACGGTTCGCGGGATATCAGCTGCGTGCGGCTCAACGTCAGTAATTGATCCTTGAACGCCAGCCGCAACGGTTCTTCCTGCGCGGTGGCCAGCGCGGGAATCAGACTCAGCAGCAACCAGACCCAAGGCCGACGCATATCAGTGAACCGTCACCTGACCGAGCGCCGGTTTCTGCTCCTGGGCTTGATGCTGTGGCGCGTACACTTGGGTGAAGCGCGCTGGCGGCAGGCTGAACTGGCCTTTCTGCGAAAAACGCACCAGATGACGCAAGCGCAGTTCACCGCTCAAGGCATCCACCGGCACTGCATAGGCCATTTGTCCCGGTTCGAAACGGGCCTTCTCCAGCGCTGTCGGTTCGGTCCCGGCCTTGCCCATGAGCTTGATGCCCCAGGTCGTGCGTTCGACATCCGCGCCCGGTGGCAGCGGCACTTCGAGCAGGCCATAACGCAAGGGCCTGGCGGCTTTGCTGGTCAGGATCACTTCGTCGAGATACAGGTTGTCGCTGGACAAGGGAGCACTGCCGACCGGCTGCAGTTTGAAGGTGAAGGCTTCATCGCCCGGCACCAGACGCGACAGGCGACGGGTTATGGTCACAGGCAGCGGATCGACCGCTGGCTGTTTGCTCTGGAAACTCAACGCGGCGCTCAGCGGACGCTCCTGCGCACCGCTCAGCGACAACACGCCGGGGACCTGCGCGCCTTGCCATGTCCAATAGACTTCACCCGTCGCGCCCAGCTCCTGCTTCCAGCCATCGCCCGGTTTCAGGGCTACAGCCGGTGCGGCCTGTTCAATGCTGCGTTGCAACCAGGTCAGTGCCAATGCACGTTCCAGCGTGGATTGCTGTGGCAGCAAACGCAGCAACAACGCTTGCGCATGCGCCTGATCGAACGGCTGCAGCGATGCATTCAGCGCTTCGGCAAAGGGCTCGGAGCTGGTGGCCAGTCGCTGCTGTGCGTCAGCCAATTGCCGTTTGAATGCGGCCGGCAGAGCGACCTTCGATTGCCCGGCCAGTGAAGCACTCAATGCCCGCGCAGCGGCCAGGCCCAGCGCCGAGTCCGGATCAGTCATGACCAGGCTATCGCCAGCCACATCCATGACGTTTGCGGCACTGCCCTCACCGGCGCGCATCAGGTCTTCCATCAATCCGCTGAGCAAAGTGTCAACCGGCAATTGCATCTGCCTGGCGAACGACAGAATCAGCGCCCGTTGCAACAGCGGCGTGTTCTTCGCCTGTTTCGCGTACACCTCCAGCACCCGCTGCCAGTGCTCCGGCGGTAGGTTCAGTTGCAGCACCCGGCTGGCGTGCCAGTCGGCGTAGTACGCGTAGGCGGTGAGAAACGCGTCCGGTTCGCCGTCCATGCCCCACCAGGTGAAGCTCGCCGAAGGGCCGGCCATTTGCACCAGGCGCAGGCGGCTGTTCTGCATGATCAGGCGCAGGCGATCGCGAACCTGCGGGTTCGACGACAAGGCTGGATAGGCGATGCTCAGCGGCAGCAATTGACTGGCGGTTTGCTCGACGCCGCCGTACGGGTAGCCCAGCAGATCATCGAGGGCAGAACGGAACAGCGCTTGCGGGCTGTCATCCAGGCGCAGACGAATATCCGATGCATCCGCCGGCAGGCTCAACGGCGTGTCTGCGCTGGTCACGTCCAGGCGCTGGCTTTGCGTGACTTGCCAACCTTCGCCGGTTGCATTGAGGTGCACGGCCAAAGCATCGACGGTTTTGCCGTCCTGCGTGAGTTCCGCGCTCCAGTCGCCATTGACCAACCCGAACGCGGGCAACGGTATGTAGTTGATGCCGCTGTCGAGCGTGACGGGAACCCGCTGTTCGCTGCCCGCGTAATGAATGACCAGCTCAGCCTTGACCTGGTTTTGCGCCTGGCTGAAAGCAAACACACCGAGATCCGGTTTGTCGCCATCGCGGAAACGGGTCGGCCCGCTCCACTTCAGGTACAGCGGTTTCTCCGAGCGCACGAACTGCTTCTTCTGTCCGACCTGGCCGTCATCGGCGATGGCCCGGGCGGTGATGCGCCAGCGGGTCAGTGAGTCCGGCATCCTGAAGGTGAAACGGGTCTTGCCGTTGGCGTCGGTCACAAGCTCCGGTTGCCAGGCGGCGGTGTCGACGTCTTCGCGACGGGGACGCTCCAGCACTTTCACACCGCGCTCGCTGCGGTTGGCTTTGCCGGGCGCGCCAGGGCTGCCGGGCAACGCGACGTCGTAGCTGATGAACGAAAGACTGGCGCTGGTGCGCACGTTGTTACGTCGCGGATGGTAGAAGAACTGGTCGATGGTCGGCGCGATTTCCGGTTGCAAGGCGTAGACCATTTCGTCGACCACACTGACCGTCAGATGCGCCGGGATCGGCTTGCCGGCGAACTGCGTGGTCAGGTCCACCGACACGGTGTCGCCGGGTCGGTAGGTCTCTTTGTCAGTGGCGATGGCCACGTCTATCTGCGGCGTGATCACCTTGATGCCGGCGTTCTGGAAACTGTACTGACCACCCTTGGTGTACAGCACCGAGAACGTCAGGTTCGGCGCGAAGCTGTCCTGCACCGCAATGCGTGCGCGGTATTGGGTGTCGCTGAGTTTTTCCAGCTTCAGCCAGTCGCCGCCCTTGGACAGCAGCGCCGTGGCCTCGACCTTGTCGCGCTCCAGCGACAGCAGCGCATCGCTGATCGGCTCAGGGAAGGTGATCAGCGCCAGTGCTTCATCGCCGGCCTTGTACTCGGGTTTGTCGAGGACGATTTCCACGGTTCCGGGTACCGCCTTGACGCCCTCGCCGGTGACGGAATGCCCCGTGGCGCCGAGCGTTCGGCCATGGGCATCCTTGAGCGTCAGGTTGTAGGTGCCCGGGCGCTCGAAAGCCAGGGTGAAGCCCTTGTCGGTTGCCGCGAGCCTGCTTTCGCCAGTGCTCTGGTCTTCCAGGCGAACCCAGCCATAACTGCTGGGCGTGACCGCCTCAGCCTGCTCGCTTTCATTGACGTAGCTGAACACAACTTTGTCGCCCACCGCACTGAAGCGCTGCGGAGCACTCAAGCGAAAATTCGCCGCACCGCGGTCGATGAGGATTTCCTTCGTGGTCTTGACCCGAAACGCCGCGCCATCGCTGGCGAACACGGTGAGCATGTAGCGGCTCGGTTTCTCGGCGGCCGGCAAATCGAGGACGGCATTGCCCTTGGCGTCGGTGGTCAGTTCGGTGCTGGTCAGCTCCACCGGGAATTGCCCGAGGTATTGCAGCTCGTTGTCGACCATCGACAGTTGCTGGGCGCGCAGGCTCAAGGTCAGCCTGGCGTTGGCCACCGGTTTGCCGTCCGGATAGAGCAGCACCAGGTTGCCCTTGACCGGCTCGCCAGTGCGGTAATCCTGCTTGGCCAGGTTCAGGGAAATCTCGAAGTGCGGCTTGATGTATTCAGCCACGCGAAAGGCGCTGCTGTAGGCCTGGTCCTTGTAGTTGAAACGCAACTCGTAGCCACCGGCCACCGCATTGTCGGGCAACTGGAAACGGCCTTGGGTGCCGGCCTTGGAATCGAGCTTCAAATCGAGGGTTTGCAGCGCCGTACCGGTCGCATCCAGCACGGTCACGTTAACGTCGGCCGCGACGGGCTGCACTGAATCCCGGGCATTCTTGAACTCGCGCCCGACGATTTTCAGCGACACCCAATCCCCCGGCCGGTAGAGCGGGCGATCAGTGAAGGCAAAGAGTTTGGTGTCGTAGATTTCGCTGTCGTAGTAGAAGTTTTCCGAGACGAAAACGCCGCCCTCTTCGTCCTCGCCAATCACGAACGAGCGCTCGGGACTGACGTGTTTCAGGCGCAACAAACCATCGGCATCGGTCGCGCCGCTGCTCATCACACCCAGGCCATCGGTCCACAGCACGTTGACCTTGGGCACCGAACTGCCCTCGTGTTTGCGCGCGGTCCACACCAGCAATTCATCCCCGGCAATCTTGCTCACCGCCACGGTGTTGGAGACAAAGACCATGGTGGTTGCGCGGTACTTGCCGATCAGCGCTTCCACCAGGTACAGCCCCGGTTTCAAGTTGCCCAACGGGATGTAGACGTTGCCCGGCGCAACACTGACGAACTCACTGGAAGACCCGGCGAGGTTCACGCCTTCAGGCGGCTGGATGGGTTTGGCTTGCCACAGCGGATAACGAAACTGACTGACCACCGGCAGGCCCGGAATCAGTGCGAATTGTGGCTGTGCGTCGTAGGGCGTTGGCGCGGCCATGGCGCTACCCATCTTCAGTTCCGGTACTTCCTCGGTGACTTGTTTACGCGACTCGTAGGAAAACGCCCGCTGCATGACCCGACGGGATTTTCGGTACCAGTTGTCCCACAGGTAGGCGAGCGTATTCGACAGGCCTTCGCCCTTGAACTGGCCGTCACTGACGACCCGGTGCAGGTTCTTCTGGCGCTTGAGGAAGTCCAGCGGCTTGTCGATGCGATACACGCGAATGTCGGCGCCGCCGTAGGGTTCCATGCGCAGGCGACGGTAGTCGCGACCCGGCGCTTCAAGGCGAACCATCGCCTGTTCGTCGCTGGCGAAACTGCTGTCGGCCAGCAGGAAAAAACTTTCACCGGCCACCGGCGTGTAGCCGCTGGGCTCCACGGTGTCGTCGGCGTTGACCGTCGAAAATGGCAGCAGCAAAACCAACAGCAGAGGCAGAAGACGCAGCATGCGGGCACCCATCATTGGGAGAGAAAATTCAGTCGATAGACGCCGATGAAGTTGGGGTTGGCTGCATCGGGTATCCATCGGGTGTCCTTCCATGTCATGAGTTGTTGCAGGCTTGCCGAACGCATGCCGTTGTCGGTGGGAGTCGTGGTGCCGGTGTGATAGGCGATGTAGCGGCCCATCCAGATCATCAGGTGCTGGTCGTCGCCTTGGTCGAAAAACATCAGGTCGCCGGGGCGCGCCTGTGCGACATCGCGGCCAACCAGCCGGCTGTTGAACTGGATCAGCTTGATTGCGTTGACGTAGGGTCCGACCTTGCCGCCACCCTGTTGCCACTGCTGGGCCAGGCCGCGCTGGGCCGCACTCAATTGCAGCTCCGGCGGCAGGTAGCGGTTGGACAGGCCATTGCTGCGCAGCCATTTGTCGTCATGGACTTTCAGCGCTTCGTTGGCGGCAAAACGCACCAGCCCCGCGCAGTCCTGCTGATACCAGCGCGGGCTTGGGCCCCGGCTCAGTTGCTCCTGGGCGATGCGCACGAACCAGGCCCGGAACACCTGGGATTGCTGCGGATCGAGCGCCGGCGTTTCGATCGCCCGGGCGCCCGCGCTCAACAGCAAAACGAGCACGCCGAGGCTGCGGATCAATACGTTCACAGGGCTTTCCATTGCAGCGGCAACCATTGCCAGTGGCCATCGGGCTCGCTGCCCTCGGGCAGGGTCAGGGCGTACTTGCCGTATCCGCCGAGCTTGTGCAGTTTGGGGATCAGGTAGGTTTGCGCCGCGTTGTAGAACACCGGTTCCATGTCTTGTGGCAGGCTGTCGAGGGTTTCGCGCTGCATCAGTTGCGCCATGGCGTCCGGGCCGAAGTACACCGGCATCAGCAGATCCTTGGGCACCACGTCGGCCATCGGCGGGAAGCGTTTGTCGAGGGTGCCAAGGGCCTTGTCCAGCAGCTTGTCATCGAGGGAAAACAGCAGCGTCGAACCGTGCCGCGCCAGGCTGACGTTCATGAATGCCTTGCCGGTGATCGCATCGGGATTCTCGGCATCCTTGGCCGCATAGGGACCGAAACTGGAGCTGACCTGACGCTGCCACTGGCGGTTGTTGCCAAGCTGCTTCTCGACCACCGGGAACGCGTGCTCATCGACCTTGCTTTCATAAGCGCCGACCATCGAGCCGAACAGCTTGCCCAGTTCGCCATCGAGGCTCGCGCTGTCTTCATCCTTGAGGCTGGCCACCAGCAATGGCGTGTACAGCCGCGAATCGGCGTACCAGCACAGGCCCGCCGCGCCGGCCATGTGCTCGGTCAACGCCTGGGCCGCAGTATCATCAGCACCGAGCTTGAGCAGCAACGGTTTCTGTTGTTCGGCGGCCAGCGGCAGAGCCACGCAAGCGCTGGCGCCCATGGGCATGGCTTGCCAGATCGGTTTGAAATCGAAGTCCGGTTGGTCGTCCAGTTCATCCATGGCCAGGAAGCTGTGCCAGCCCTTGTCATCCATGTCGAAGCGCAGCCCGGCGAAATTCGGGATGAAGCGCTGGTACCCCATCGCCAGCACGCTGGCATTGACCGATAGCCGCTGTTTCACCTCTGGCGCGCGTGGTTGCAGGCCAAAGGCTTCGGGGAACAGTTTGTCACCGTTGAGCAGCGCGGCGATGGCTTGGGTCGAGACGCTGCCCGATTCCTGCGTCGCCCCGCTTTGCGGATCGTAGAGTTTGACCGGATTGGACAACACCACCAGTTTGTCGCCATGGGAGGCAAACAGCAGCGCCTTGCTGGCGTTGTAGGTGAGTTGATAAAGCGCCACGTCGTCGTTGCCGACTTTGACGTCTGCGAGCTTGCTCAACTGCGAATCATCCAGCGCCACCTTGGCCAGCGGCTCCAGCACCTTGGCCAAGCCACCGCGATCCATCACCAGCAGGAAATCCTTGAGCCGGCCATCCGCCCCGCGCCATAACGCAACATCCGCCGGTTGATCGAACAGTTGCTCGATCAGCGTGTCCTGCAACTTCAGGTCGTGCTCGTAGATGATCCGCCGCAGGCTGCCGATCAGTCCGAGGCGATCGGCGTGGGTTTCGTAATAGAAGACGAAATCTTCGGTCAGGGTTTCCTTGAGGAACGGCACCGCCAGCAGGTCCTTGGGCAACTGGCTCAGGGAGTGGGTTTCGAGCAAGCCATCGGGGCGACTCATGCCGAGTTTTTCCGCCGCCAGTTGTGGTGCCGGGGCTTTGCTTTTCTGCATCAGCCAGCCCAAGCCGGCGGCCACGCCCACGACCAGACACAAGCCCGCGACAATGGCCGGCCAACGGCGGGACGGCTTGGCGCTCGGTGTGTCGGCGGCTGGGGAAACAGTGTTATCGCTCATTTCACAAAACCCGAAGTCATCCGTGGAGCGGGATGCTTAATAGTTGAAAGTCTTGACCAGCAGCAGGTCACCGATTGCGCGCAGGGGCACGATGAAGGTTTCGCGTTTTTCGTCGACGGTGTTTTCGTTCAGCACCAGGTTGATCTGCGAGGTGATGACCTCGTTCTGGTTGCTGGTCTCATCGAAGTTATAGCCGCCGCTACCGAAGTTGCCCCAATAGTTGACGTAAACCAGATAGGTGCCATGCAGCGGCGCGGTCATGGTGAACATTTCCGGACCGGGGCCATCGACGCCGTCCGGGTCCAGGCCACCGCCATTGCTCATCGCCGGCCGTGCCCAGAACGCGTGCTGGCCGTCGGGGGTCACGATGTGCAGGTCGAGTTCGGCTTTCGGATCATCCCAGCCCAGCACCACGCGAATCCGCGCCGGGGTGCGCAGGTTGTTGGCTTCATAGAACTGCACACGCTTGAGCGACTGGCCCTCGGCACTGCGCACTTCCACGCTGTTGGAACCAGCGCCGAACGCATACGGCCGGGCGAAACGACCCTGGTCGTCGGTGTACAGGTTCAGAGGATTTCCGTTGACCGCCAACGTGTGGGGTCCACGTTGCGTGCCGATGGCCTTGAGCTGGCCCTGGATCATCGTGCGATTGCGCTGCACACCGCGGTCGATGGGCGGCGTGGGATAGGCGACTTGCGGGTTTTCCGTGCGGTCCAACAAACCGTTGAAACGCCAGCCGCCCACCGGGTCCGACAACTCGGCACTCGGCGCGGCCAGGGCGGGCGCACAGACCCACCCGATCAGCAGCAAAAGAAATGAGCGCATGTGACGCCTCCTGCCATGCATGACGAAACCTTGCGCCTGATCCTCGGCGCGTTACAGATGGGGATACTGCGTTTCGTCTGAAAGACCCATGACGTTCGGGTCGTAGATGGCGCGAAGGTTAGACGCTCAGTCAGCGCCTAACAATCAGATCTGTCTGAAAATGCGGTGGGAATCACGCACATGGCTGGACGATGAGCCGAATAACGATCATATTCGGCTCATAACATGAGCCGATTAGCCTCTCTAATCGGCTCACACCCCCCAAGAGTAGCGAGTTCATGGCACCTTTCTGGATCTGGCAACAGCCCGATTGGCCGAATTTTTCCTGGAATGCCGAGCATTTGGCGCCGTTGCTGCGCGAGTGCGTCCAGGCACAAGGTCGATTGATGGGCATGGCCAGTTCCGTGGGCGCCTCGCTCAGTGCGCAGAGCGAACTGGATGCGTTGCTGCAAAATATCGTCACCTCGTCCGCGATTGAAGGTGAGCAGCTGAATGTTGGCTCGGTGCGCTCTTCATTGGCGCGGCGCCTAGGGCTGGAGCAGCTTGATGGCAATCATGTCAGCCAACGCAGCGAAGGCCTGGCGCAATTGATGCTCGATGCTACACAGCACTTCGAGGAACCACTCACACTGGAACGATTGCTGGATTGGCATGCGTGGTTGTTTCCTGATCAGGATACCGCCCTCGCCACCCGGAGCATGCGTGTTGGTACATTGCGCGGAGATGATCCAATGCAAGTGGTGTCCGGCCGCCTCGACAGGCCGACCGTTCACTTCGAAGCGCCACCACGCCATGGCCTCGAGCGCCAGGTCGACAGTTTCCTCGACTGGTTTGAAAGCAGCCGGAATCAGACGGGACTCGACCCGTTACTGCGGGCCGGGGTCGCGCATTTCTGGTTCGTCACGCTTCACCCTTTTGATGACGGCAATGGCCGACTGACTCGAACCATTACCGACCTAGCACTGGCTCAGGGCGAGGCTCAGGCGATTCGTTTCTACGCCATGTCGGCGAGCATCCTGGAAGATCGGTCTGGCTATTACCGCGTGTTGGAAAACAGCCAGAAAGCCACCCTCGACATCACCGAATGGCTGGCGTGGTTTCTCCAGACCTTGTTGCGCAGTTTGCAGCAGGCCATGACGCGGATCGAGTCGGTGCTGGGCAAGGCCCGCTTCTGGCAGGCGCACCGGCAATCCGGGCTGTTGGCCGAGCAGACCAAGGTGCTCAATCGCTTGCTCGATGGTGGGGAGCGTGGATTCGAAGGCGGGATCAGCGCCGCGCAATATCAAACTGTGGCGAAAGTATCCAAAGCCACCGCGACTCGCCATCTGGCTGAACTGCTGGAAAAGGGCTGCCTGCAGCGCCTGCCCGGCGGCGGGCGCAGCACCCGGTATCGGATCAGACACCCCGATGACGCGCTCACCTGAACCCCGAATCCATGGTTCCGAGCACCCCGCTCATTTGCCCATAAACCCCCTATCTGCTAGTGTCGCGCCGGTTTAACGTCAACCGGAAATCGCCGCCATGGCCCGCAAAAAAGCTGCACTGGATTTCGAACAGTCCCTCGCTGACCTGCAAACGCTGGTAGAGCGTCTGGAGAATGGCGAATTATCGCTGGAAGACTCGCTGGCCGCTTTCGAGCAAGGCATCGGCCTGACCCGCGATTGCCAGGCGGCGCTGGCCCAGGCCGAGCAAAAGGTTCAGGTGCTGCTCGAGCGTGATGGCGAGTTGGCCGAGGAACCCTTCGACGCGGATCAACCAGAATGATTGCAGCGTATTCGGCGACCAGCCAGGCCCGCGTCAACGCCGCCATGGAAACCCTGTTTGTCGCGCCTGGCCCTGAGCTGGCGCGCTTGTACGAAGCCATGCGCTATAGCGTGATGAACGGCGGTAAACGCGTGCGCCCGCTGCTGGCCTACGCCGCCTGCGAAGCGCTGGGCGGTAAGGCCGAGCAAGCCAATGGCGCGGCCTGTGCGGTGGAGCTGATCCACGCCTATTCGCTGGTGCACGACGATTTGCCGGCCATGGACGACGACGATCTGCGTCGCGGCCAGCCGACTACCCACAAGAAATTCGATGAAGCCTGCGCGATCCTCGCTGGCGATGGCTTGCAGAGCCTGGCGTTCAGCGCCCTGCTCGACCCACGCCTGAGCAATGCCGACGCAGAGATCCGCCTGCAAATGGTCAGTGCGCTGGCATTGGCGGCAGGTCCGGCGGGCATGGTTGGCGGCCAGGCCATCGACCTTGGCTCCGTCGGCCTGAAGCTCGACCAGAAAGCCCTCGAATACATGCACCGGCACAAGACCGGCGCGCTGATCGAAGTCAGCGTCAAGCTTGGCGCCCTGGCCAGTGGCCACGCCGAGAAGGACGAACTCAAGTCCCTCCAGACTTATGCACAGGCCATCGGCCTGGCCTTCCAGGTCCAGGACGACATTCTCGACGTCGAAAGCGATACCGAAACCCTCGGTAAACGCCAGGGCGCCGACATTGCCCGCGACAAGCCAACCTACCCGGCCCTGCTCGGCCTCGACGCCGCCAAGGCCTACGCCCTGGAACTGCGCGATCAGGCGCTGCATGCGCTGCGACCGTTTGACGCGGCTGCCGAGCCATTGCGTGAACTGGCCCGCTACATCGTCGAGCGACGTAGCTGACGGCGTATGCGCCAAAAAAGACCAACGCGTGGGCAGGGGCCGATGCATCAGGTAAACTGCCGCATCTTTTATACCTATAACGATTCGCCTGATGCCCACGACGTTTCATGAGATTCCCCGCAAGCGCCCGACCACGCCCCTGCTCGACCGCGCGAACACGCCGGACGGCCTGCGCCGGTTAGGCGAAGCCGAGCTGGAAACCCTGGCCGATGAGTTGCGCCTGGAATTGCTCTACACGGTCGGTCAGACCGGTGGGCATTTCGGTGCAGGTCTGGGCGTCATCGAGCTGACCATCGCGTTGCATTACGTTTTCGACACCCCGGACGACCGGCTGGTGTGGGACGTGGGTCATCAGGCTTATCCGCACAAGATCCTCACCGGTCGTCGCGAGCGCATGGGCACCCTGCGCCAGAAGGACGGCGTTGCCGCCTTCCCGCGCCGTTCCGAGAGCGAATACGACACCTTTGGCGTCGGCCATTCCAGCACGTCGATCAGCGCAGCCCTGGGCATGGCCATTGCCGCCCGCCTGCAAAACAGTGATCGCAAGGCGATTGCCGTGATCGGCGACGGCGCCCTGACGGCCGGCATGGCGTTCGAAGCGCTGAACCATGCGCCGGAAGTGGACGCCAACATGCTGGTGATCCTCAACGACAACGACATGTCGATCTCGCGCAACGTCGGCGGCTTGTCGAACTACCTGGCGAAGATCCTTTCCAGCCGCACCTACGCGAGCATGCGCGAGGGCAGCAAGAAAGTCCTGTCGCGCCTGCCCGGCGCCTGGGAAATCGCCCGTCGTACCGAAGAATACGCAAAAGGCATGCTGGTACCCGGCACCCTGTTCGAAGAGCTGGGCTGGAACTATATCGGCCCGATCGATGGCCACGACCTACCAACCCTGATCGCCACCCTGCGCAACATGCGCGATCTCAAGGGCCCGCAGTTCCTGCACATCGTCACCAAGAAAGGCAAAGGCTTCGCCCCGGCGGAAGTCGACCCGATCGGTTACCACGCCATCACCAAGCTCGAACCCCTGGACGCTCCGGCCGCTGCGCCGAAAAAGGCCAGCGGGCCGAAGTACTCCGGCGTGTTCGGTGAATGGCTGTGCGACATGGCGGCTGCCGACCCGCGCCTGGTCGGGATCACCCCGGCGATGAAGGAAGGCTCGGACCTGGTGGCCTTCAGCGAGCGTTTCCCGCTGCGCTACTTCGACGTGGCGATTGCCGAGCAACACGCCGTGACCCTGGCGGCCGGTATGGCCTGCGAAGGCGCGAAGCCGGTGGTGGCGATCTATTCGACCTTCCTGCAACGTGGTTACGACCAGTTGGTGCATGACGTCGCGGTGCAAAACCTCGACGTGCTGTTCGCTATCGATCGTGCCGGCCTGGTCGGCGAAGACGGTCCGACCCACGCGGGCAGCTTCGACCTGTCGTTCCTGCGGTGCATCCCGGGCATGCTGGTGATGACCCCGAGCGACGAAAACGAACTGCGCAAGATGCTCACCACCGGCCATCTGTACGAAGGCCCGGCAGCCGTGCGCTATCCGCGCGGCAACGGCCCGAATGCGACCATCGAGAAAGACCTCGAGCCGATCGAAATCGGCAAGGGCGTGGTTCGCCGCCAGGGCAGCAAGGTCGCCCTGCTGGTGTTCGGCGTGCAACTGGCCGAGGCGCTGAAGGTTGCCGAGACGCTGGACGCGACCGTGGTCGACATGCGTTTCGTCAAACCGCTGGATGAAGCACTGGTTCGCGAGATTGCCGCCAGCCACGACCTGCTGGTGACCGTCGAAGAAAACGCCATCATGGGCGGTGCCGGCGGTGCGGTCAGCGAATTCCTCGCTCGCGAAAACATCCTCAAGTCGGTGCTGCACCTGGGCTTGCCGGACATTTACGTCGAACACGCCAAGCCTGCGCAGATGCTGGCTGAGTGTGGCCTGGATGAAGCCGGGATCGAGGCTTCGATTCGCGAACGCCTGCAACTGCTCGCCATCTAAATACCATCCCCTGTAGGAGCCGGCTTGCCGGCGAAGGCGCCCTCATGGACGCCAGAAGCTTCGCTGGCAAGCCAGCTCCTACAAGGACCGCACCGTCCTTGATACACAAGAATTGACCATGAACTTCACTCGCCTGGCCCTGACGCTGACCCTGCTGCCAGCCGGCCCGCTGCTGGCCGACACTTTCGAACGCGACCAGGCCCTGAAGCTGCCCGACGTGTTGATCAGCGCCAACCGCCAGGTCGAGGCGCGCAACGACAGCAGCGCCGCCAACACGGTCTTCACCCGCGAAGACATCGACCGACTGCAACCCAATAGCATCACTGATCTGCTGCGCCGTGTACCGGGGGTGCAAGTGGCACAATTGGGTGGGCGTGGCAGCCTGCCGGGGATTTACATTCGCGGCACGCAATCGGCCCAGAGCCTGGTGCTGGTGGACGGCCAACGGATCGGCAACTCGTCCTCCGGCGACAGCAACCTGCAACACATCAACATCGACCAGGTCGAGCGCGTGGAAGTGCTGCGCGGCTCCCGTTCGGTGATCTACGGCAGCGATGCGATTGGCGGGGTGATCCAGATCTTCACCCGACGTGGCAGCGAGCCCGGCCTGCAACCGAGGTTGCATATGGGGTTTGGCAGTAACCAGACCTGGGAACGCAGCCTCGGCGTGTCCGGCGGCGATGAGCAGACCCGCTTCAACCTTGGCGCCAGCCTGGACGAAACCGCCGGGATCGATCGCACCCATGAGTCGTATCCCAGCGACGGCGATCACGACGCGTACCGCAATAAGTCCCTGAGCCTGAGCCTGAGTCACGCCCTCACCGACGACGTCGAGATCGGCGCCAACCTGCTGGATAACCGTGGCAAAAGCGAATTCGACAATCCGTTCGGCCCCTTTCAGCAGCAGCCCTACAACGAATTCGACGTGAGCAGTGTCAGCAACTACGTCGACGCACGGGTCAACGACCTGTGGAAAACCCGCGTCGAGTTCGGCCACAGCGAAAACCGCGAGAAGACGTTCGACAAGCTCAGCGATGAGCGCAGCGTGTTCAACACCTACCGCAACTCGGTGAACTGGCAGAACGACCTGACGCTCAACGAGCGCAACAGCCTGATCCTCGGCGGCGACTGGTACGAAGACCGGGTCAACAGCAGCACGCCGTTCGACGAGGACAGTCGCTGGAACCGCGCGGCATTTATCCAGCATCGCTACCAGGCTGATAGCTTCTCTACCGAACTGGGCCTGCGGCGCGACCAGAACCAGCAGTTCGGCGGCCAGAACAGCTGGAGCGGCACCTTCACCCTGCCGCTGAACCCGGACAACGATGTGCTGCTAACCTACAGCGAAGGTTTCCGTGCACCGACCTTCAACGACCTGTACTACCCGGACTTCAGCAACCCGGACTTGAAACCCGAGACCTCGAAGAGCTATGAACTGCAATGGCGCAGCCAATTGACCGAGAGCAGTCGCCTGGAGGCCTCGCTGTACCGCACGGACCTCGAAGACGCGATCATCCCCGGCAGTAACTACCGGCCCGAAAACGTGGCCTCGGCACGCATCAACGGCTTTGAAGCGGCGTTGAAACAGCAACTGTTCGGCTGGCAGAGCAACCTCGGCGTGGCGATTATCGACCCCCGGGACCGCGACACGGGGCATACCCTGGCTCGTCGTGCACGTCGTACGTTGAGCTGGGACCTGGATCGACAGTTCGACCGCCTGGGCCTGGGCGCCAGCTGGCAAGCGGTGAGCAGCAGCTATGACGACTTGAAGAATCAACAGCCATTGGGTGGTTATGGGTTGCTGGGATTGCGCAGCAGTTGGGCGCTCAACCCTGAGGTCAGCCTGGAGCTGAAGGTCGATAACTTGCTGGACAAGGGGTACAGCCGGGCGCTGTACAGCCATGAAGGCAGCCAGTACGGGTATCGCGAGGAAGGTCGGGCGTGGATGTTTGGGGTGACCTGGACCCCGGAGATCTGACCAAGAATTCCGGTGTTTGGGCCGGCCTCATCGCGGGCAAGCCCGCTCCCACAGGGTCAGAGTGATTCCTGTGGGAGCGGGCTTGCCCGCGATGAATGCACCTCGGTCTCAGCGCTCGGGCGCGATCAATTGGCACAACTTGGCCGTCGCCTCGACCATCTGCCCGCTCGGCCGCTCCAGGCCCTTGTCAGCCACCAATCGCAACTGCCCCTGCCGCACCGCCGCCACCTGCGGCCACGCCTTCCACGCATTCAGCTGCGCCTGATCGCCGGCCAGGATCACCTCGGGATTGCGCTGCAACACCGCTTCAACGCTGACTTGCGGTGCCGGCAGCGCCAGATCGGCAAACACGTTTTGCGCCCCACAGACGTCAAGCGCAGCACTGATGATCTGCCCACCGCCCACGGTATAGAGCGGCCGATCCCAGACCTGATAGAACACCCGCAACGGCTGGTCGCGCCGGTAACGCTTGCGCAGCTCAGCCAACCGCTGGCGCAAACCGCCAGCCAAGGCGACCCCACGCTCAGGCCGGCCAAGCTGCAAGGCGATCGCTTCGATCTGCGCGGTGAGTTGTTGGAAATCGTGGGGTTCGGCGACGTAGGTCGGGATGTTCAAGCGCTTGAGTTGCTCACGCTGGGCCGGGCCGACACTGCCGGGCCAGAGCAGCAGCAAATCAGGCTGGAGGCTGAGCAAGCGCTCCATGTCCAGCTGACCGTAGCGGCCCACGGAGGGCAAGTCCTTGAGTTCGGCAGGACGCTCACCGGCGTCTAGCACGCCGACCAGCAAGTCGGCCGAACCCAGTTCAACAACCATTTCAGTGAGGGACGGGGCAAGGCTGACAACCCGTTCCACCGCCCCGATCGAGCCGCTGGTGGCCAGCAGCAACAGCGCCAGCCAGGCAAGACGCATCAACCGAGCTGACGCGGAATACGGTAGAGGTAGAACAGCACCGCGGTCGACAGCGCCAGCAGCATCAGCGGCACCGCTTCGAGGCCGACGAACACCGCCAGTGCACCGATCCAGGCCGGCAGGCCAGCCGCGAGGAACGCCGTGCGCCGCTTGGCCGCCAGGTGGATCCATGCGCCAGGTTCTTCAGGGGTATCGAGGGCTTTCTGGGTGGCGATCAGCGCATGTTTGTAGCCGCCAAAAAATTTCAGGCTGACAAACATCGAGGCAACACCGGCGATGAACAACGGCATCGCCAGCACCGGCAGGATGGCTTCACCCTGGCCGAACACGGCGTTGATCACGAACAGCGGCAACAAGGCCAACGCCAGGTATTGCCACCAGTTGACGGACAGTCGCCGCCGTACCTGACCGCGGGTCACGCCCGGCCTACCTCGCCCTGATGTTCGTTGCCCATCATGTGGTCGAGTTTGCTGGCCTTGGTCGCCAGGTAGAGCTTGTTGTGCGGGTTGTGGCCTGTGTGCAGCGGCACGCGCTCGGCAACCGCGATGCCCATGTCGGTCAAGGCTTTGACCTTGCGTGGGTTGTTGGTCATCAGGCGCAGGGATTTCACCCCCAGGTGCTCCAGCATTGGCAGGCACATGGCGTAATCACGCTGGTCGGCGGCAAAGCCCAGGCGCTCGTTGGCTTCAACGGTGTCGGCACCGCCGTCCTGAAGCTCGTAGGCGCGGATCTTGTTCAGCAGGCCAATGCCACGGCCTTCCTGACGCAAATACAGCAATACGCCCCGACCTTCACGGGCGATGGCCTGCAGCGCGGCCTCAAGTTGCGAGCCGCAGTCGCAACGCTGGCTGAACAAGGCATCGCCCGTCAGGCATTCGGAGTGCAACCGACCGAGTACCGGGGCACCGTCGGCGATCTCACCCAGGCTCAGCACGACGTGCTCGCGACCGGTGGCCTCATCGAGAAAGCCGTGCATGATGAATTGCGCAAAAGGCGTTGGCAGCTTGGAAGCGGCGACAAAAACGACAGGCACCGGTGTGCTCCTGATCTAAAAGTCTGAAGATTCGCAGGCCGGCATTGTAACAGCAGGTTCCAACCGACGCTTAGGCTGAATTATCGGCCATAACTATCAAAAAGTTTGATTACTGGCCGCTCAGCTGCTCATTCTCATCGAATGGGTAGGGTTGCTTCCAGCGTTCGAAGATCGGCCTGAGCTCACCGCTTTTCACCAATTGCGCCATGCGCTGGTCGAACAACGCCATCAGGCTGCGGGCCGCCGGGGTCTTGGCAAAGCACAGGTACAGCGGTAATTCGGCGATATGCGTGCGGCGGAACTGGGAAGGATCCTTGGCCCGACTGAGCACCCAATCGACTTCGGTCAGTGCGTCGATGTAGAAGTCGGCGCGGTTCTGCGTCAGCATCGAAACGATGCCGGTCCGCCTTAACACTTCGTTGTAGCGGCGAATATTTGGCAGATAATCCTGATAGTCGTAGCCACGTACCCACGCCAGGCGGTAATTACCCAGGGTTTGCGGGGTCGGCTGCGGACTGCTGGCCAGGCCCAGGGCATAGATATGATCGGTATCGAAGTTCCAGCGCGGATACAGCACATCGCTGGATTCTTCATGGTAGGAGCCGACACAGGCGTCGACTTCACCCCGTTCGGCCAGGCCCATCGAGCGCACATAGGGTTCGCTGCGGATGTCCAGCTTGACCCCCGCCGGCTCGAAGACTTTGCGTAATACGTCCCAACCCAGGCCGTGGCCGTCGGCAGCGGTATAGTCTTCCCAGTCTTCGCTGGCCAGATGAATCACCGACGGCGCGGTGGTTGCTTCCTCCGCCTGGGCGAGTGCACCGAACACCGCAAACACCATCGCTACCAACCAGCGTCGAGCCATCCCTAGTTCTCCCAATTAATCCCTCAGGCGAAAATCCATACCAGCCCCTGCATCGCCAACCACGCAAACACCCCGGCCAACACATCATCGAGCATGATGCCGACGCCTCCATGCACATGCCGGTCAACCCAGTGAATCGGCCACGGCTTGAGGATATCGAAGAAGCGGAACATCAGGAATCCCGCCAGCAGCCATTGCCAACCTTCCGGCACCAGCCACAGGGTGATCCACATGCCGACCATCTCGTCCCAGACGATGCCTTCGTGGTCATGCACCCGCAAATCATCGGCCACCTTGCCGCACAGCCAGAAGCCGAACAGCATGGTGATGCCCAGCATCAACCAGTAACCCCAGTCGGGCAACATCTGCCATAACGGGATAAAGGGTAGCGCAACCAGCGACCCCCAGGTGCCCGGAGCCTTTGGCAAGGTGCCCGAGCCAAAGCCAAACGCGAGGAAATGCCAGGGATTGCGCCAGACCGAAGGCGGTACGAACTCCGCCGGAACCTGTTTGGGGTGATCTGTCACGGTGTCTCCCGAAAATGTTGATAGCCCCGGGTTTGCGGGGTGATGTCCTTGCCCTCGGCGTCCAGCAGCGTCACGCCCTGCCCCGTCACCACCCGCCCAATCACATGAATCGGCCAGCCGTCGGCCAGCAACAGTGGTAACTCGACGGACGGTAGGGTGAAGGCCAGGACGTAATCGTCGCCGCCGCTCAGGGCCGCAACCTGCGCGTTCGCTTGGCCGAGAAAATCGACCAGGCTCTGCGACAGCGGCAAACGATCCCGCTCGACTTCGATTCCGACCTTCGAGGCCAGCGCGATATGCCCGCAATCAGCGAGCAGGCCATCGGAGATATCCATGGCCGACGTGGCCTTGCCACGCAGCGCCTGGCCCAAGCCGAGCTGCGGTTGCGGAAACCAGTAATGCGCCAGCAGCGGCTCGGCAATGCGCGCCTGGGCCGTGCGCTGGCCGAGCACCAATGGCAAGGCACCGGCGGCATTGCCCAGATCGCCGCCCACACACAGCAGATCGCCCGGTTGCGCACCGCTACGGGTCAGCGCCAGACCGCCCGGCACGCGCCCGAACACGGTCATGGTCAGGCTCAGGGGCCCACGGGTGGTGTCGCCGCCGACCAGTGCCACGCCGCAGCTTTGCGCCATCAGGTTCAAACCACGGGCATAGGCTTGCAACCATTCGGCGGTCACCGTCGGCAAGGTCAGGGCAAGGGTAAAGGCAACGGGTGTGGCGCCCATGGCAGCCAGGTCGCTGACGGCCACGGCCAGCGAGCGCTGACCGAGCAGAAACGGATCGCAGGGGTCGGCGAAATGCACGCCGGCCACCAGGGTGTCGGTGGAAATCGCCAACTGCTCCCCGGGAGGAACAGCCAGCAAGGCGCAGTCATCGCCAATTCCGAGGGCAACGCCTTCGCCGCCCTGCGCACAAGGCGCGGCGGCGAAGAAATTGCGGATCAGCTCAAACTCGCCCATGGCTGAGACAAAGTGTTCAAGCGCCGATCAGCGCTTGAACGCCTTAACTTCAGCTTCACGCAGGCGCGGGGCCAGCTTGTCAAGCACGCCGTTGACGAACTTGTGGCCGTCGGTGGAACCGAAGACCTTGGCCAGTTCGATCCCTTCGTTGATCACAACGCGGTACGGTACGTCGACGCGCTTGAGCAGTTCCCAGGTGGACAGGCGCAGAACCGCCAGCTCAACCGGGTCCAGCTCTTCGATGGTCAAGTCCAGGCAAGGCTTGAGCGCGGTGTCGATTTCAGTCTTGAACTGCGGAACCCCGTGGAGGATTTCGCGGAAGTACGCACCATCGACATCGGTGAAATCGTTATCGACCCGGAACTGCGCTTCGATCTCGTTCAGCGACTGCTTGGCCATGTGCCATTGGTACAGCGCCTGGGTCGCGAGCTGACGGGCTTCGCGACGCTTAACGCTTTTCGATGGCTTGCCAGCATCCGCAGGTTTTGGATCGCGCGGGTTGAAACGATCGCTTTCGTCGCTAATCACTTGGCCTCCAACTGCGCCAGCAGGCTGACCATTTCCAGAGCGGACAGGGCAGCTTCGGCACCTTTGTTCCCGGCCTTGGTGCCGGAACGTTCGATGGCTTGCTCGATGGAATCAACGGTCAGGACGCCGAAAGCGACCGGAACGCCGAACTCCATGGACACCTGGGCCAGGCCCTTGGTGCACTCGCCAGCCACGTATTCGAAGTGCGGAGTGCCGCCACGAATGACCGCGCCCAGGGCGATGATTGCCGCGAACTCGCCTTTCTGGGCGACTTTCTGCGCAACCAGCGGAATTTCGAAGGCGCCAGGTGCGCGGATGATGGTGATGTCGCTTTCGCTCACGCCGTGGCGAACCAGGGCATCAACTGCACCGCTGACCAGGCTTTCAACGACGAAGCTGTTGAAACGGCCCACTACCAGAGCGTAGCGGCCTTTAGGGGCGATGAAGGTACCTTCGATGGTCTTCAGGGTCATTCGATAGATCTCTTAAAGAGCCGGGACGCGTCTCGTACGCGTCCCTCGGTGATTTATTTGCCGCGAATTCAAGTCCGGAAACGACCGGTCATTATTCGGAGGGCACGTATTCTACAACTTCCAGATCGAAACCGGATATCGCATTAAATTTCATCGGTGCCGACATCAGGCGCATTTTGCGCACACCGAGGTCGCGCAGGATCTGCGAACCGGCACCCACAGTGCTGTAGGTGGTCGGCTTTTTCACCGCCAGGTGGTCGGCGGTTTCGCGAATGTGCGCCAGCAATACATCGCCATCCAGTGGGTGGCCGAGCAACAGCACCACACCGCTGCCGGCCTCGGCAACCGCGGACATGGCGGCGCGCAGGCTCCAGCGGCCCGGTTGCTTGACCATCAGCAGGTCGCGCAGCGGGTCCATGTTGTGCACGCGCACCAAGGTCGGTACTTCGGCGCAGACAGTGCCCAGGGTCAGGGCCATGTGCACGTCGCCTTCCACGGAATCACGATAGGTCACCAGGTTGAATTGGCCCAGTTCGCTGTCCAGAGGCTGCTCGGCAATCCGCTGAACGGTACGTTCGTGGATCATCCGGTAGTGAATCAGGTCGGCGATGGTGCCGATCTTGATGTTGTGTTCAGCGGCGAAAGCTTCCAGCTCGGCGCGACGGGACATGGTGCCGTCGTCGTTCATCACTTCGCAGATCACGCCGCTCGGCTCGAAACCGGCCATGCGCGCCAGGTCACACGCGGCTTCGGTGTGGCCGGCACGGGCCAGGGTGCCGCCGGCCTGGGCCATCAGCGGGAAGATGTGGCCGGGGCTGACGATGTCTTCAGCCTTGGCATCACGGGCGGCAGCCGCTTGCACGGTGCGCGCGCGGTCGGCGGCAGAGATGCCGGTGGTCACACCGGTGGCCGCTTCGATCGATACGGTGAACTTGGTGCCGAAACCGGAACCGTTGCGCGGGGCCATCAGCGGCAGCTTGAGCAGTTCGCAGCGCTCGCGGCTCATCGGCATGCAGATCAGGCCACGGGCGTGCTTGGCCATGAAGTTGATGTGTTCGGCCTGGCAGCACTCGGCGGCCATGATCAGGTCGCCTTCGTTCTCGCGGTCTTCGTCATCCATGAGGATGACCATCTTGCCTTGGCGGATGTCTTCAACCAGTTCTTCGATGCTATTGAGCGCCACAAGGCACCCCCATTCTTTTAAAAATTGAGTTTCAGGATTTGAGGTAGCCGTTGGCGGCCAGAAAGCTTTCAGTAATGTTGCTGGAGGTAGGCTCAGCGGCCTTGTCGCCCAGCAGCAGGCGCTCCAGATAACGGGCCAGCAAGTCCACTTCCAGGTTCACCCGGCGACCTGGCTGGTACGACGCCATGATGGTTTCGCTCAGGGTGTGCGGAATGATCGTCAACAGGAACTCGGCGCCATCGACCGCGTTCACGGTCAGGCTGGTGCCGTCGACGGTGATCGAACCTTTATGGGCGATGTACTTGGCCAGCTCCTTGGGCGCGCGGATGCGAAATTCCACGGCACGGGCGTTTTCGGTGCGGGCAACCACTTCGCCCACGCCATCCACATGGCCACTGACCAGGTGCCCGCCAAGGCGAGTGGTCGGGGTCAGGGCTTTTTCCAGGTTGACCGGGCTGCCGCTTTTGAGGTCATTCATGGCGGTGCAGTCGAGGGTTTCGCGACTGACGTCAGCCGCAAAGCCATTGCCCGGCAGTTCAACAGCGGTCAGGCACACGCCGTTGACCGCAATGCTGTCGCCCAGTTTGACGTCGCTCAGGTCGAGCTTGCCGGTTTCGACGTGGACCCGCACATCTCCGCCTTTAGGGGTCAATGCACGAATACTGCCGATGGATTCGATGATGCCGGTGAACATGGGGTTCTCCTCGAGAACAGGGCCAGCGCTATAGCGATGGCCGGAAATTATACGCTCGCTGCCGGTGAAGGAATGGCAGTGACTCGCCAGTCATCGCCCACCGCGCGAATTTCGGTGATTTTGAGCTCGGGTGCATCCTTCATCTGCGCGAGCGGCCAGTCCAGCAGCGGCCGTGCCGAAGAGCCCAAAAACTTGCCGGCAATGAAAATCTGGAACTCATCCACTAAACCGAGTTGAGCGAAAGCACCGGCCAACCGCGGACCGGCCTCCACCAGCACCTCGTTGACACCACGGTTGGCGAGCTCGACCAGTAGCTGACGCAGATCGACCTGGCCATCGTAACCGGGCACGATCAAGCATTCCGGGCCATTGGCGTATTGCTCCTCCACCGCCACACAGGTGGCAACCAGCGCCGGGCCGGCCTTGAAGAACGGGGCATCGAGCGGCACGCGCAAACGCCCGTCGACCAGTACGCGCAGTGGCGGACGGCTCATCACCAAAGCGGTTTGCTCGGCATCCAGGCCCAGCTCGTCGGCACGCACAGTCAGGCGGGCGTTGTCCGCCAGCACGGTGTCGGCACCGGTCAGCACCACGCTGGCCTGGGCACGCAGGCGTTGCACCGCCGAACGCGCCGCGGGCCCGGTGATCCATTGGCTTTCGCCGCTTTCCATCGCCGTGCGACCGTCCAGGCTCATGGCCAACTTGACCCGCACGAACGGCAAGCCCTGTTCCATGCGCTTGAGGAAGCCTTGATTGAGCTTGCGCGCCTCACCCTCCAGCACACCACTTTCGGTGGCGATGCCGGCCTGGGCCAGGCGTTGCAGGCCACGACCGGCCACTTCCGGGTTCGGGTCCTGCATCGCCGCCACGACCCGTGCCACGCCGGCGTTGACCAACGCATCGGCGCACGGTGGCGTGCGACCGTGGTGGCTGCAGGGCTCGAGGGTCACGTAGGCGGTGGCGCCACGGGCCAGCTCACCGGCGGCGCGCAAGGCGTGGACTTCGGCGTGGGGCTCACCGGCGCGCTCGTGCCAGCCTTCACCGACGATCTGCCCGTCGCGCACGATCACGCAGCCGACCCGCGGGTTGGGGTGAGTCGTGTAATGACCTTTGCGCGCCAGCTCCAGCGCGCGGGCCATGTAGTGGGCGTCAAGGATGGCAAGCTCTGCTGGCGTGGTCATTCTTTCACCGGTTCCCGGGCCAGGCGATCGATCTCTTCGCGGAACTCATTGAGGTCCTGGAAGCGGCGATACACCGAGGCGAAGCGGATGTAGGCGACTTCGTCGAGCTTCTGCAGCTCGGCCATCACCAGCTCACCGACCACGAGGGACTTGACCTCGCGTTCGCCGGTGGCGCGCAGTTTGTGTTTGATGTGCACCAGCGACGATTCGAGGCGCTCGACACTCACCGGGCGCTTTTCCAGCGCACGCTGCATGCCGGCGCGGAGTTTTTCTTCGTCGAACGGCTGGCGACTGCCGTCGGTTTTGATCAGGCGCGGCAACACCAGTTCAGCGGTTTCGAACGTCGTGAAACGTTCGCCGCAGGCCAGGCATTCACGCCGGCGGCGCACCTGTTCGCCCTCGGCGACCAGACGCGAGTCGATGACCTTGGTGTCGTTGGCACCGCAGAAGGGACAGTGCATGGTGGCAGGCAACAAAAAAAGGGAGGGCCATGGTAGCGCATCCGGGTGGCAAGACAAGCCATAGGGTTTGCGGTATACAGACGGGATGATCACATGATCCATGGATTTCACCCTTCCGGAGCTGCCAATGCCGTTACGACCGCTCGTTTTGCTCAGCCTTTTCAGCCTGTTGGTGGCTTGCAGCAGCGATGCCCCCCAGCCACCAACGCCAGGCCCGGCGCCACAGCAAGCGCAGAAGAAAGCCCGGGAGTCGGCCAACCTCGGCCCGCTGCCGGCCTATCAACGGGAATTGAGCGGTACCCTGCAAGGCGTACCGGACGGCGCCGAAGTCGAGCTGGCCCTGCTGGTGATCGACGAAAGGGACCGCCCGCAACAATTGCTCGCCAGTTCCAACCTGATCGGCACCAACCAGGTATTGCCGTTTCATCTGCGTTTCAACCCAGACTCGTTCCCGGCGGGTGCCCGTGTTGAACTGCGCGGCCGCGCCAGCCAGTCGGGCCAACTGATCCTGCACCTGCCATCACAGCGGATCTATCAGCCGACCACCCAGGTGCTGGGCCAGCTGCAATTCGTCAAAGCCCCATGAAGACGCCGCTGGACCTGCAACAGGCGTTGGGTGAATTGCTCGGAGATGCGCGACTGGTCGCCTGCGGGTTGCCGCAGACTGATCTGAAGCTGTGGCTGATCGATGGCGACAACATGGACCGCGCCTTCAGCCCGGAAGAAACCCGGCGCATTCTGCATGAGCCGCCGTACTGGAGTTTCTGCTGGGCCAGCGGCCTGGCCGTGGCCCGTTACCTGGCGCAGAACCGGCATTGGGTCGAAGGCAAGCGGGTGCTGGATTTCGGAGCCGGCTCTGGCGTGGCCGGGATTGCCGCGGTCAAGGCCGGGGCGCTGGAAGTGGTGGCCTGCGACCTTGACCCGCTGGCAATTGCCGCCTGCCGGGCGAATGCCGAACTCAATGACGTAGAGCTCACTTACTCGACGGATTTTTTCGCCGAGGCCGATCGCTTTGATCTGATTCTGGTGGCAGATGTGTTGTACGACCGGGCGAACCTGCCGCTGCTCGATGAGTTCCTCAGTCGTGGGCGCGAAGCCTTGGTGGCGGATTCACGGGTACGGGACTTCCGGCATCCGTTGTATCGGCGCATCGAAATGCTGGAGGCCATGACCCTGCCGGATCTGTGTGAACCCGAAGAGTTTCGGCATGTGAGCCTCTACCACGCAAGCCGCGCTTAGAAGCTTCGCGGGCAAGCCTCGCTCCTACAGGTCCGCGCCGATTTCAAAACGGATAACGGACCTGTAGGAGCGAGGCTTGCCCGCGAAGGCATTCTCTCAGACTGCCCATACTTCCGGCCGCCCCCCGCCAGGCCGTATAGTTGCCCCATTCACGCTTCCAAGAGATCCCCCATGAGTCAGCAAACGCCGTACATCTTCGACGCCACGACTGCCGATTTCGACCAGTCGGTGATCGAGAACTCCTTCCACAAACCGGTGCTGGTGGATTTCTGGGCCGAATGGTGTGCGCCCTGCAAGGTGCTGATGCCGATGCTGCAGACCATTGCCGAGAGCTATCAGGGTGAGCTGCTGCTGGCCAAGGTCAACTGCGACCTCGAACAGGACATCGTCGCCCGCTTCGGTATTCGCAGCCTGCCGACCGTGGTGCTGTTCAAGGATGGCCAGCCGGTGGATGGTTTTGCCGGTGCGCAGCCGGAGTCGGCCGTACGGGCGCTGCTCGAGCCCCATGTACAAATGCCGCCACCGGCCGCCGCCGATCCGTTCGAACAGGCCCAGGCCTTGTTCGACGACAGCCGCTTCGCCGATGCCGAAGCCCTGCTCAAAGTGCTGCTGGGCGAAGACAACACCAACGCCAAGGCGCTGATTCTTTACGCCCGCTGCCTCACCGAGCGTGGTGAGCTGGGCGAAGCGCAAACCGTGCTCGACGCGGTCAAGAGCGATGAACACAAGGCCGCCCTGGCCGGCGCCAAGGCGCAGATCAAGTTCCTCGGCCAGGCCAAGGATTTGCCCGATGCCGCCGACCTGAAAGCACGCCTGGCGAAAAACCCGCAGGACGATGAAGCGGTCTACCAACTGGCCGTGCAACAACTGGCCCGCCAGCAGTACGACGCGGCGCTGGATGGGCTGCTCAAACTGTTCATCCGCAACCGCAGCTATAGCGAAGGCTTGCCGCACAAGACCTTGCTGCAGGTGTTCGAATTGCTGGGTAACGATCACCCGCTGGTGACGACGTACCGCCGCAAGCTATTTGCTGCGTTGTATTGATTAACCACCTGTAGGAGCACGGCTTGCCGGCGATGGCGTCCTTGAGATCGCTTCGCCAGCAAGCTGTGCTCCTACAGTTTTGTGATCCAATGAAAGATAGGCGTATCGCCGCCGCTCTCGACTTTCACATCCGCGCTATGGCGCAAACGCACCAACAGACGTTTTCCCGACGCCGCACTACCGGTCAGCCCTTCCAGTTGATCGAGCAGATCCGGCCCGCTCAATTGCCCGGCCTTGCGCAGCAAATCCCTGGCAACCTGCCACAGCGCATCGTCCTGAGTCAGCGGTTTCGCCGCCGGCGCACTGACCTCGGTTTTTTCCACCTGCAACTGCGCACCCAGCCGCGCCCAATCGGCGTCATCCATCTCCAGCGTCAAATCCACCGGCCAGTCGCCGATGCTTCCGCGAATTCGCAACATGAGTCAGCTCCCGAACATTTCTTCATGCCCATGCTCCCATGGGGCTTGTGCAACGCCAAGCTGGCAGTCACAATCCGCGCACTAACGTTATAAGATTACATAACATTTTTTTCATCTTGTCTTTCGGAGACTCGCCATGCGTCGCCTGCTTCTCGCTCTGCCGTTTGCCTTGTTGCCGCTGACTGTCGCCCATGCCGCCGACGAACATGATCACGACCATGAGCACGGCAGCCTCGGCGCCCACGAGCATGGCGTCGGTCGCCTGAACGCGGCGCTGGACGGCCAGACCCTGGAGCTGGAACTGGAGAGTCCGGCGATGAACCTGGTGGGGTTCGAGCATGCCGCCACCACCGATGCAGACAAAGCCAAGGTCGCCGCAGTCCGCGCTCAACTCGAGAAGCCGTTGGCGCTGTTCAGCCTGGCGAAAGCCGCCGGTTGCGTGGTCGCGAGCCAGGAACTGGAGAGCCCGCTGTTCGGTGACAAACCGGATGCCGATGACGATCACGACGAAGACGCTAAGGACGAACATCACCACGACCACAGCGAAATCCACGCCCACTACCGATTCACCTGCGCCACGCCCGGCGCGCTGAAGACGCTGGACCTGGCGAATATTTTCAACACATTCCCGGCCACACAGAAAATTCAGGTACAACTGATCGGCCCGAGCGGGCAGCAAGGGGTTGAAGTGACGGCGAAGGCTGCCGCCCTCAAACTCTGATCCACCGAAGATCCCCTTGTAGGAGCGAGCTTGCTCGCGAAGGTGTGTCAGTCGACATCAATGCAGCTGATATACCTTCGCGAGCAAGCTCGCTCCTACAAGAGTTCACCATCTACCTGACCGGTTTCACATGACCCAAGCACTCATCGAACTGTCCGACCTGGGCTTTAGCTGGCCCGGTCATCCGCCTTTGCTGGATATCCCGGCGTTTCGCCTGGAGCCCGGGGAAACCCTGTTCCTCAAGGGCCCCAGCGGCAGCGGCAAGACCACCCTGCTCGGCCTGCTCGGCGGAGTGCAAAAGCCCGATCGCGGCAGCATCCGCCTGCTGGGCCAGGAGCTGACCGCACTTTCGGCCGGCGCCCGCGATCACTTTCGCGTCGATCACACCGGCTACATCTTCCAGCAGTTCAACTTGTTGCCGTTTCTGTCAGTGCGCGAGAACGTCGAGCTGCCCTGCCACTTCTCCAAATTGCGCGCCCAGCGGGCGAAACAGCGCCATGGCAGCATTGATCAGGCCGCCGCCACCCTGCTCGCCCACCTGGGTTTGAAGGATGACAATATCCTCGCTCGCCGCGCCGACTCCCTGTCCATCGGCCAGCAACAACGAGTGGCCGCCGCGCGCGCGTTGATCGGTCAACCGGAACTGGTGATCGCCGATGAGCCGACCTCGGCCCTCGACTACGACGCCCGGGAGAACTTCATTCGCCTGCTGTTCGCCGAATGCCGCGAAGCCGGTTCGAGCCTGTTGTTCGTCAGCCATGACCAGAGCCTGGCACCGCTGTTCGATCGCCACCTGTCGCTGGCCGAACTCAATCGCGCCGCCACATCTGCAGAGGTCTGAGATGTATCTGTTCCGTCTTGCCATGGCCAGCCTGGCTAACCGCCGTTTCACCGCGATCCTCACCGCGTTCGCCATTGCCCTGTCGGTGTGCCTGCTGCTGGCCGTGGAACGGGTGCGCACCGAGGCCAAGGCCAGCTTCGCCAGCACCATCAGCGGCACCGACCTGATCGTCGGCGCGCGTTCCGGTTCGGTCAACCTGCTGCTGTACTCGGTATTCCGCATCGGCAACGCCACCAACAACATCCGCTGGGACAGCTTCGAACACTTCGCCAACAACCCGAAAGTGAAGTGGGCCATTCCCATGTCCCTCGGCGATTCCCATCGCGGCTATCGGGTGATGGGCACCACCGAGGCGTACTTCGAACACTACCAGTACGGCCGCCAGCAACACCTGGAACTGGCCGATGGCCGTGCTTTCGCCACCGACCCGTTCGAAGTGGTGCTCGGTGCCGAAGTCGCAGATGCTCTGCACTACAAACTCGGCGACAAGCTGGTGCTGGCCCACGGCGTGGCCGTGATCAGCCTGGTCAAGCATGACGACAAGCCATTCACCGTGGTTGGCATCCTCAAGCGTACCGGCACCCCGGTGGACCGCACGCTGCACATCAGCCTCGGCGGCATGGAGGCCATTCACATCGATTGGCACAACGGCGTGCCGGCCCGGGGCAACGGGCGGATCAGCGCCGATCAGGCGCGCAACATGGACCTGACGCCCCAGGCGATCACCGCGTTCATGCTCGGCCTCAACAGCAAGATTTCAACCTTTGCCTTGCAGCGCGAAATCAACGAATTCCGTGGCGAACCAATGCTGGCGATCCTGCCGGGCGTTGCGCTGCAGGAGTTGTGGAGTTTGATGAGCACGGCGGAAAAAGCTTTGTTCGTGGTGTCGCTGTTCGTGGTGCTGACCGGGTTGATCGGCATGCTCACGGCGATTCTCACCAGCCTCAACGAACGCCGGCGCGAGATGGCGATCCTTCGTTCGGTGGGCGCGCGGCCGTGGCATGTCGCGACGCTGCTGGTGCTGGAGGCGTTTGCCCTGGCGCTGGCCGGCGTGTTGGCCGGCGTGGCGCTGCTGTACGTGTGCATCGCGGCGGCCCAGGGTTATGTGCAAGCCAATTACGGCCTGTTTCTGCCACTGGCGTGGCCAAGTGAATATGAATGGACGCTACTCGGTGGCATCCTGATCGCTGCGTTGCTGATGGGCAGCGTGCCTGCCTGGCGCGCCTATCGCCAATCCCTGGCCGATGGCCTGTCGATCCGTTTATGAGGATGTTGAAATGCGCCGCGCTGTCTTTGCGCTGTTGATGCTGGTCACCTTGCCGTTGTGGGCAGATGCGCCGAAAGAGCTGACCTGGTCGGAAATGATCCCGCCGGATGCGGCGCCGGAAGTGCCGAACATGACGCCGCTGCATGACCTGTCGAAAATGAGCGATGCCCTGTCCGCCGAATCGGCGCCGGCAGCGAAGCAGGACATGCCCAACGCGCCGGTGGTCAAGGCCCTCGACGGGCAGAATATTCGCTTGCCGGGCTACATCGTGCCGCTGGAAGTGAGCGAGGAAGGCCGTACCACGGACTTTCTGCTGGTGCCGTATTTCGGCGCCTGCATTCACGTTCCGCCACCGCCGTCGAACCAGATCGTGCATGTCAAAAGCGCAGTCGGCGTGAAGCTCGACGAGCTGTATCAGCCGTACTGGATCGAGGGTGCGATGCAGGTCAAGCCATCCACCAGCGAGTTGGCGGATGCCGGTTACCAGATGGAGGCGGACAAGATCTACTTGTATGAATTGCCGGAGTGAGTCCGGTATTCATGTGTTGCTTGATCGATCGTCATCGCGAGCAGGCTCGCTCCCACAGGGAATCGGCTACAAAAACCAATTCCATCCCACTTTCCTTGAGCTGAGTCAAAAGACCGAATCGTTAGCCGGCTTACCATTGGACATCGAACATTTTTAACGTCCTCTGGAGCCCCCATGAACAAGTCCTTGCTCGGCGCCTCGCTGGTAGCGCTGGCGCTCGCTGCCCCGTTCGCCCATGCCCACGAAGCCGGCGACATCATCCTTCGTGCCGGTGCCATCACCGTCAACCCGAAGGCCGACAGTTCCACGGTCAAGGTCGACCAAGGCCCGCTGAGCGGCGCCGACCTGGGTGGCAAGGCGACCATGAGCAGCGACACGCAATTGGGCCTCAACGTCGCCTACATGCTCACCAACCACTGGGGTATCGAACTGCTCGCGGCCACGCCGTTCGAGCATGACGTGAAACTCAAAGGCACCGCCCTGGGCGCAGCCAATGGCAAACTCGGTACGCTGAAACACCTGCCACCGACCCTCAGCGTCGTGTACTACCCGCTGGATGCAAAATCCGACTTCCAGCCGTATCTCGGCGCCGGTATCAATTACACCTGGATCTACGACGAGCATGTCGGCAGCGAAGCCCAGGCCAACGGTTTCAGTAACTTCAAGGCAGAAAACTCCTGGGGCATGGCGTTCCAGGTCGGTGCGGACTACATGATCACCGACCACATCATGCTCAACGCCCAGGTGCGTTACATCGACATCGATACCCGCGCCACCGTGGAAAACGACGCCGTGGCGCCGGGCACCCGGGCACGGGTGAACGTGGATGTCGATCCGTTCATCTACATGGTCGGTCTGGGTTACAAGTTCTAAGCAATATTCACGTGGTGGTGAATTGATCGTTCCCATGCGCAGCAAAGGAATGCAGCCAGGGACGCTCCGCGTCCAAAGAGCAGACGCAGAGCGTCCATTGAGGCATTCCCACGCAGAGCGTGGGAACGATCCAGCAACAAAAAAAGGCGCCTCTACAGGCGCCTTTTTCTATTGTCCCAGCAACCGCGCCAGCCCGACACTCAACGGTGTCGGCTCGGGCGCTCTGAAGCGCGCAAGCAAACGCTGGTTGTTAGCCCGTGAATGACGAATGTCACCGGAGCGCGCCGGGCCGTAGCTCACCGGTGGCAGCTTGCCAACGACCACCTCGAGGGCTGCAAGCATTTGCTTGAGACTGGTCGCCTGGTTCCAGCCGACGTTTACCGCGCCATCCTCCACCTGTGGTTTCTCGATGGCCTGCACCAGCCAATCGACCAGATCCTCGACGTAGAGAAAGTCCCGCGTCTGCTCACCGTCGCCAAACACGGTGATCGGCAGGCCTTTCTGGGCGCGCTCGCTGAAAATGCTGATCACCCCGGAGTACGGCGATGACGGATCCTGACGTGGGCCGAAGATGTTGAAGAAGCGAAAAATCACCGGTTCCAGCCCATGCTCGCGCCGGTAGAAGTCGAAGTATTGCTCGCTCGCCAGCTTGTCCGACGCGTAGGGGGTCAACGGTGCCTTGGGCGTGTCTTCATCGATCGACTCGCCTTCGCCATTGTTGCCGTAGACCGCGGCACTGGAGGCGAACAGCACGCGCTTGACGCCCGTCTGGCGCATGGCTTCGCAGACATTCAGCGAGCCGATGAAGTTGCTCTGGTGGGTCTTCACCGGGTCGTCCACCGATGCCTGTACCGACGCCACTGCCGCCAGGTGCGCCACGGCGCTGCAACCGGCCATCGCACGGGCGACCAAGGCGGCATCGGCCACGTCGCCGACGATCAGCTCGACCTTGGGATTGTCCAGCGGCAGGTTGCTGCGTTTACCGGAAGACAGATCATCGAGAATCCGTACCGAATAGCCCTTGGCGAGCAAGGCATCGGTGAGATGGGAGCCGATGAAGCCGGCACCCCCGGTAATCAAAACGGGGCGATCAGCCATGACGATAGAACCTGTCCAGAAGACTCGGAAGGGCCGCACGCCAGGCGCGTGGCTTGATTCCGAAGGTGTGCAGAATTTTCTTGCAGGCCAGTACCGCGTGCTGCGGTTCTTCCGCGGCGTCCGGTCGCGTGGCGTGAGCCTGGGCGGTCGGCGCTTCGATGGCTAGCGGGTGCAGGGCGCGGGCTTCAGTGAGAATCGCCTGCCCCAGGGCCAGCGGCGTGGTCGCCTCGTGCCCGGCGTAGTGGTAGGTGCCCCACAGCGGCGCGCTGCAGTCCAGTTGCTTGAGCACCGAAATGATCACGCGAGCCGCGTCGTCCACCGGTGTCGGATTGCCCCGGCGGTCGTCGGCCATCAACAGTTCCTGGGCCTGCTCGGCGCGACCAAGGAAGCGCCCGAGGGTGCCGTCGGGACTGTCATCGAGCAGCCAGCCGAATCGCAACAACACGTGTTGCGGGCAGGTGGCGCGCACGCTTTTCTCGATTCGCCACAAGGCCTGGCCACGCAGGCCCAGCGGCATTGGCTCGTCTTTTTCGCTGTAGGCCGTGGCCCGGGAGCCGTCGAACACGCGATAACTCGAGGGTTGCAGCAAAACGATGTTGTGATGCTGGCACAGTTCGGCCAGGCGCTCGATCGCCCGCTCCTGCCCGGCCAGGCGCTGTTCGCTGACCGCCTCCGCCTGGAACCAGTCGAAGTAGTAGGCAAGGTTGATCAACGCGTCCGGACGGGTGTCGTCGAGCAGTTGCGTCAGGCTCGCGGCATCCCAGCCGTCTTGCGGTGGGCGGGGGGCGAGGAAACCGATGTCTTCCTCCGCACCGAGGCGAATCAGCGCCTGCCCAAGGGCATTTCCGCCGCCCAGTAACATAAGGCGCATTCGCATAGAGTCAGCAGGCCCAGTCTGATTGGAACGATGGCTTTATCGACAGCGCCCGCGGGCGATGTCGTCGATAGTTGCCGGAATCGTTGCATTTTGCGGGTTTAGTGCGCAACCGTCATCCGTAAAGTGTAGATGTCCCGGTTTTGTAGTGCTGCTACTGGCCCCTTCGCTGGCAAGCCAGCTCCTACAAGAGCACCGCCGGCCCTGTAGGAGCTGGCTTGCCAGCGAAGAGGCCTTGCCAGTCAACGGAGATCCTGAGCGGTACTTGCATCTTCACTGAGTCACCCGCATAAATCAGAACATGAACCTGCCCATCCCCGCAGACAGTGCCCTGAGCGGCTTCCACCCCGCCGTCAGCGCCTGGTTCAGCAAGACTTTCGCGACGGTCACCGCCGCCCAGGCCCGGGCGTGGCCGCTGATCCGCCAGCGCCGCTCGACCTTGATTGCCGCGCCCACCGGTTCCGGCAAGACCCTCACCGCTTTCCTCGCCGTCATCGACGACCTGGTCCACCGTGGCCTGGAAACCACTGAAGGCCTGCCGGACGAAACCCTGGTGGTGTACGTCTCGCCGCTCAAGGCGCTGTCCAACGACATCCAGATCAACCTGCAAGACCCGTTGGCCGGCATCACCGAACAGTTGCGGGTGATGGGCCTGCCCGAGCTGCGGATCAACACCGCCTTGCGCACCGGCGATACCCCGCAAAAAGACCGCTCGGCGATGCGCAAGACCGCGCCGCACATCCTGGTCACCACCCCGGAATCGCTTTACGTGCTGCTCGGCTCCGATTCAGGCCGAAAAATGCTCGGCACCGCACGCACGGTGATCGTCGACGAAATACACGCCATCGCCGCCAGCAAGCGCGGCAGCCACCTGGCCCTGAGCCTGGAACGCTTGCAGGCACTGTGCGCCGAACCGCTGGTGCGCATCGGCCTGTCGGCCACGCAAAAACCCATCGAGGCGGTGTCGCGCTTCCTGGTGGGCCACGAGCGCCCTTGCGAGATCGTCGATATCGGCCACGCCCGCCCACGGGACCTGGGCATCGAAGTACCGCCCGTGCCGCTCTCGGCGGTGATGGCCAACGATGTCTGGGAACTGGTCTACGACCGTCTTGCCGCCCTCGCCCGCGAACACCGCACCACGCTGATTTTCGTCAACACCCGGCGCCTGGCCGAACGCCTGAGCCGGCATCTTAGCGAGCGCCTGGGCAAGGGCGCCGTGGCCGCCCACCACGGCAGCCTGGCCAAGGAGTTTCGCCTGGACGCCGAACAGCGGCTCAAGCGCGGCGAGCTACAGGTGTTGATCGCCACCGCGTCGCTGGAACTGGGCATCGACATTGGTGACGTCGACCTGGTGTGCCAGATCGCTTCGCCGCGCTCGATTGCCGGCTTTTTGCAACGGGTCGGTCGCTCCGGGCACCAGGTTGGCGGCACCCCCAAGGGCCGCTTGTTCGCCACCACCCGCGACGACCTGATTGAATGCGTCGCGCTGCTCGATTGCGTGCGCCGGGGCGAGCTCGACACCCTGCTGATCCCCGAGGCGCCGCTGGACGTCCTGGCGCAACAGATCATCGCCGAAGTCAGTTGCCAGGAATGGTCAGAGGACGCATTGCTCGCGCTATTCCGACGCGCCTCGCCCTACGCCGCCCTCGACGAAAAACATTATCAGGCGTTGCTGCGGATGCTTGCCGAGGGCTACAACGGGCGCCAGGGCATCCGCAGCGCCTACCTGCATCGCGACGCCGTGAACCGTACCCTGCGCGGTCGTCGCGGCGCCAAGCTGACAGCCGTGACCAGCGGCGGGACGATTCCGGACAACGCCGACTACAGCGTGTTGCTGGAGCCGCAAGCGCTGAACATCGGCAGCGTCAACGAAGATTTCGCCGTGGAAAGCATCGCTGGCGATGTGTTCCAGCTGGGCAATACCTCGTACCGGATCCTGCGGGTCGAAACCGGCAAGGTCCGGGTTGAAGACGCTCAGGGCCAGCCCCCGACCATTCCCTTCTGGCTTGGCGAAGCGCCGGGGCGCAGTGCGGAACTGTCGTTCGCCGTCGCGCGCCTGCAAGCGCGTCTCGATGCGCTGCTGGGCGCCACGCCTGGCAACTTGCAACCCAGCCTCGATTGGCTGACCGATAACCTCGGCCTGAACCTGGCCAGCGCCGAACAGTTGGTCGAATACCTCGCCCGTGCGCGCCAGTCCCTCGGCGCCCTGCCCTCGCAAGACACGCTACTGATGGAGCGGTTTTTCGATGAGTCGGGCGGTACGCAACTGATCATCCACAGCCCGTTCGGCAGCCGCATCAACCGCGCCTGGGGCCTGGCCCTGCGCAAGCGCTTTTGCCGCACCTTCAATTTCGAATTGCAGGCCGCCGCCAGCGAGGACGCCATCGTCTTGTCGCTGTCCACCAGCCACAGTTTCGAGCTGGACGAGGTCTGGCGCTATCTGCACAGCAACAGCGCGGAACACATACTGACCCAGGCGGTGCTCGACGCACCGCTGTTCGGCGTGCGCTGGCGCTGGAATGCCGGCGTGGCGCTGGCGCTGCCGCGCTACACCGGCGGACGGAAGGTCGCGCCGCAGATCCAGCGCATGAAAAGTGAGGACCTGATCGCCAGCGTGTTTCCCGATCAGATTGCCTGCGTGGAAAACCTGGTCGGCGAACGGGAAGTTCCCGAGCATCCGCTGGTGGAGCAAACCCTCGACGATTGCCTGCACGAAGCCATGGACAGCGAAGGCTGGCTGGCGTTGTTGCGGCGCATGGAGCGCGGGGAGATCCGCCTGATCAGCCGCGACCTGCCGGCGCCCTCGCCGCTGGCGGCGGAAATACTCAGCGCCCGGCCTTACACCTTTCTTGACGATGCGCCGCTGGAAGAGCGCCGCACGCAAGCCGTCATCAATCGGCGCTGGAGCGAGCCGCAATCCACCGATGACCTCGGCGCGCTGGACGCCGAGGCGATTGCCGCGGTGCGCGAAGAAGCCTGGCCGACACCCGGCGGTGTCGATGAAATGCACGAAGCGTTGATGAGCCTGGCGTGTATCACCGAAGCCGAGGCCCGCGCCAACGCCCCTTGGCACGATTGGTTGAATACCCTGGCCGACAGCGGCCGTGCCTGTCGCATCAACCCTTCACTCTGGCTGGCGCGGGAACGACTGACCTGCCTGCGGGCCATTTATCCACAGGCTGTTTTGTTGCCGGCGCTGGAGGCGTTGCCGGGGTTCGATGAACACTGGGAAGCGGACGACGCCGTGCTTGAAGTGATCCGCGCACGGCTCAGCGCTTTTGGTCCATTGCCGCTGAAGTCGATTGCCGCACCGCTGCAATTGCCGGATACACAAATCACCCAGGCACTGGCGCAACTCGAAGGCGAAGGCTACGTGCTGCGCGGTCGTTTCACTCCGGGCAGCACTGAAGATGAGTGGTGCGAGCGACATTTGCTGGCGCGGATACATCGCTACACCGTCAAGCGCCTGCGCCGGGAAATCGAGCCCGTGGCCTTGCAGGATTTCATGCGATTTCTGTTCGACTGGCAGCACCTGTCCAATGCCACCCGTGGCCAGGGCAGCGCGATGTTACCGGCGATCGTCGCTCAGTTCGAAGGCTATCCCGCCGCCGCCTCGGCCTGGGACAGCGACCTTTTGCCCGCGAGGCTCAAGGACTATTCGCCCACCTGGCTCGATGAGGCTTGCCGTAGCGGCAAGCTGGTCTGGACCCGGCTGACCGCGCGCAACCGCAGCACCGGTACCGCGCTGCGCAGCACGCCGATCCTGCTGTTGCCGCGCCAACGGGTCGGTCTCTGGAGCGACTTGACCGAACAAACGCCCGTCAGCGAACTGTCGCCCAAAACTCAGAAGGTTCACGCCGCCCTCAGCCAGCACGGCGCGCTGTTTTTCGATGAGCTGATTCACGAAGCCCATCTGTTGCGTACGGAACTGGAAATCGCTTTGCAGGAACTGGTCGGTGCCGGGCTGTTGAACGCCGACAGCTTTGCCGGCCTGCGGGCGCTGATCACGCCGGCCAGCAAGCGCCAGCAGCGTAGCAGCCGACGCGGACGCGGGGCCTTTGTCGGCGGCATGGACGATGCCGGACGCTGGGCACTGTTGCGCCGCGGGGTGGCCGCGCCGGTTGTGGATAACTCGCGGCCGGCGCCCACACCGGCAGATACCCTGGAACACATCGCCATGACCTTGTTGCGCCGCTACGGCGTGGTGTTCTGGCGATTGCTGGAGCGTGAGGCCGATTGGTTGCCGAGCTGGCGGGAATTGCTGCGCACCTTCCATCGCTTGGAAGCGCGCGGCGAGATTCGTGGCGGGCGATTTGTCAGTGGCTTGGCGGGCGAACAGTTCGCGCTGCCGGAGGCGATTCCATTGCTGCGCGAAGTACGGCGCCGGCCTTATGACGGCAGCTTGATCGCGGTCTGCGGGGTCGATCCGCTGAACCTCGCCGGCACCCTGCTGCCCGGTGCGAAAGTGCCGGCACTGGCGAGTAATCGACTGGTGTATCGCGATGGTTTGCCGGCTGCCACGCAGATAGCTGGCAAGCCGTGTTTTTGGCTGGAGCTGGATCAGCAGGTGATGGCTGAAGTGCAGAGCAAGCTGATCCGGCATTGATGTTGCCTGGTCTGGCCTCATCGCGAGCAGGCTCACTCCTACAGGGGATTTGTGGTGTACACAGATCCATTGTGGGAGCCAGCCTGCTGGCGATGGGGCCCTCAAAACCGACAAATTTATTGGGGACGAGGCCGATCCGGCATCATCACCGCCACATGCTGCGGCTCCGCCGCCCCATCCTGCAGCGGCTCATGTTGCCTCGGCATCAAGACCTGCTGTGGATAAGTCTGCGCGAAATGCACCCACGGACTGTTATCCACAAGCTTTTTCAATCGCTGGTTGAAGGCCCGGCTCACCGCATACTGCCCCCCCGACACGGTGCGAAATTGTGCCGTCAACACCACGCCATTGAGGTCCATCCTGTCGACGCCGAATACATCCAGCGGCCCTTGCAGGTTGTACCTGAGGAACGGGTCTTCGCTGATCGAATGCCCGGCCTCGCGAATCAGTTCGATGGCCTTGTCGACATCGGTGTCATAGGTGAACTGTACAGAGAAGAAGGCATAGGCAAATTGCCGCGATTGGTTGGTCACGGCCTTGATCTGGCCAAAGGGTACCGAGTGCACGAACCCTTTGCCGTCGCGCAGGCGCAAGGTGCGGATGGTCAGGCCTTCGACCGTGCCGGCATGCCCGGAATCGAGCACCACCCAGTCGCCGATGGACAGGGTGTCTTCGATGATGATGAACAACCCGGTGATCACGTCCTGCACCAGTTGCTGGGAGCCGAAACCGATGGCCAAGCCAATGACCCCGGCACCGGCCAGGAACGGCGCGACATTGATTCCAAGATTGGCCATGGTGGTGATGGCGCAGATCACCACCAGGATGATTTTGATCGCATTGCGCAGCAACGGCAGGATGGTCTTGACCCGCGTACTCGGCTGGCGTGCCCCGCGTTTGTTGGCCGGTGGTTTCAGGGCTTCCTGGATCGCCGTGTCGAGCACGACCCAGACCATCCACGTCACCAGGAAGATCAAGCCGATATGGCTCAGCGAGTCACTGATCGCCCGCCCCACGGCATTGCTGACCGCAAAATCGAACAGCGACACGCCCCAGATTCGTCCGAGGATATCGATGAACACGATGGCCATGGCGATACGCAACAACGCGTGAGAAAGGCTCAGGAAGCGTTCTTTGTAGGCGCCACTGCGGCGCACGTCGGACTCGCTACGGGTCTTGAACAAGTGGTGCAGCGTGGTGCTGAGAAACACCGTCGCAATCAGCAATACCGTGGTAAACAGCGCGCTGCGCAGCACTTGCTGGTTGTCATCGCCAATGCCGATCAGGTTGATGATAGAGACCAGCACCATCAACAGGATCGGCCAGTACCAGAGCCCGGAAAAAATCCGCAGGGTTTCGCGCAAGGCCGGCTGCTTGCGTCGCTGGGCCAGTGGCAGGATGCGGATCACATGGGCAACCGGGCGACGCATGCGGAACACCAGCAATCCAAAGGAAATCGAGGCCGCCAGCCCGGTAAACACGGCGATGCTGCTGGTGAGATTGTTCCCCAGTTGGTGCGCGATCTGCGGGCTGGTCAAGGCGTCGCTAAGGGCTACGAGGAAGCCGATGGCGAACAGCGGCCGTGGGCTGTCATGACGAATGATCTGCACCGCCCGGCGTTTGTGCCCGACATTGAACAGCACCACCAGGGACATCACCAACGCTGCTGCGAACGCGCCACTGCTGGTGGCATAGGCAAGACACAACCCCAGCGCCCGCCCCGCCGATACAGGCATGAACTGGCTGGCATAAATCGTCAGCGGCAGGCTGATCACCGCCGGGAGGCTGTAGGGCAATACATAACCAAGCAGTGCCTGCCCGCGCTCTCGACTGAGCAGCAAGCGATGGCGGCACAGACGTTCGGTCAAGAACTTGCCGAACATCCAGAGCAAGCCGAAGACACCCGCCCACACCGCCGTCAGCAGCAGGAAATCCCCCGCCACGCTCCAGCTCGAACGGGCCGATGGACGATTGACCAGTTGATCCACCTCGTCGGCCGCACGGTCCGCGCGCAGGCGCCAGGCGGCGAGCAGATCCTTGTTGAAATCGAGCTTGTCCTGGATGCCATCGATGCTCGAACTGATGGCGCCCAGCAACCCGCCCTGTACCAGGGGTTCAGGGTGTGCCGGCGGTGTGGCGGCGGTGGCAGCTGCCGGCACACCTGGTATCGCCGCGGCCTCCAGTTCCTCGCTGCCGAGGAACAATAGCGCCCCCAGCAATATCGCCGTCTTGAGCCTGATCAAGGCACCCGCTCCTTTGGATAGGACTGTAAGGAACTGATCGAGAAATGCCGGACTAGTTCGGTGCTGGCCGGCAAATGCCCGGCAATCTTTGCGCTCAAGACAAATATCAAATGCTCATCCCTGTATTTTTCCGCACAACCCAAACCCCGACACTGCGCTCCATCAAATCAACCCACTGGAGTTGCAGCCATGCCCATTGCCTTGCTCGCGCTGACCCTCAGCGCCTTTGCCATCGGGACGACCGAGTTCGTCATCGTTGGCCTGTTACCCACCATTGGCGCCGACCTCGGCGTCAGCCTGCCGTCGGCGGGCCTGCTGGTCAGCCTGTATGCGCTGGGCGTCGCCGTCGGCGCCCCGGTACTGACCGCCCTGACCGGCAAAGTCCCGCGTAAATTGCTGCTGTTGTCCTTGATGGTGCTGTTCACCCTGGGCAACCTTCTGGCCTGGCAAGCGCCGAGCTACGAGTCGCTGATCCTGGCGCGAATCGTCACCGGCCTGGCCCACGGGGTGTTTTTCTCGATTGGCTCAACCATCGCCACCAGTCTAGTGCCCAAGGAAAAAGCCGCCAGCGCGATCGCGATCATGTTCACCGGCCTGACCGTGGCCCTGGTGACGGGCGTACCGCTGGGGACTTTCATCGGTCAGCATTTCGGCTGGCGGGAGACCTTCCTCGCCGTATCGGCCCTGGGTGTGATCGCCTTTATCGGCAGCCTGCTCTATGTGCCGAAAAACATCGCCCACAGCAAACCCGCTTCGCTGCTGCAGCAGTTGCAGGTCCTCAAACAGCCACGCCTGCTGCTGGTGTACGCCATGACGGCGGTCGGTTATGGCGGTTCGTTCATCGCGTTCACGTTCCTGGCACCGATCCTCCAGGACATCGCCGGTTTCAGCGCCAGCACCGTCAGCCTGGTACTGCTGGTCTACGGCATCTCGGTGGCCGTCGGCAACATCTGGGGCGGCAAACTGGCGGACAAGCGTGGCCCGATCAGCGCCCTGAAACTCATTTTCGCCCTGCTCGCCGCGGTGCTGTTCGTGCTGACCTTCACCGCCGGAAATCCGTGGCTGGCACTGGCCACCGTACTCGTCTGGGGCGCCGTGGCGTTCGGCAATGTGCCAGGGTTGCAGGTGTATGTGGTGCGCCAGGCTGAACACCACACGCCCAATGCGGTGGACGTGGCTTCCGGCCTGAACATCGCCGCGTTCAACCTCGGCATCGCCGGTGGCGCCTGGGGGGGTGGCTTGATCGTTGCGCACATGGGGCTGATCCATACCGCGTGGATCGGTGGGTTGGTGGTGTTGGTGGCGTTGGCGTTGACTGCGTGGAGCGGTCGCCTGGACCGCCGTGGGCCGGTGTATGCCGAGCCGGCCGAAGGGTCTGCCCGCGTTATCACGGGCCACTGATCAACCCCTGTAGGAGCTGGCTTGCCAGCGAAAGCGATGTGTCATTCAACATTTTCGTTGCCTGACCCACCGCATTCGCTGGCAAGCCAGCTCCTACAGAGTTGATCTGCAGTGGTCTATCGAGTGTGTACCGTCCGTAGCCCCACCGAAACTTTCGTCACCGTCTGGCAGTCATCAAAAGATCAGGGGGCAGTCAGACGGAGGCGACATGGCGGCGATTCACATCGGCATTTCAGGTTGGCGCTACACGCCCTGGCGGGGGGATTTCTACCCGAAGGGGCTGGCCCACAAGCGCGAATTGCAATTCGCCTCGCGGGCGGTCAACAGCATCGAAATCAATGGATCGTTCTACGCCCTGCAACGGCCCGAACGCTACGCCCAGTGGTATGCCGAAACGCCCGCGCACTTTGTGTTCAGCGTCAAGGCGCCACGCTTCATCACCCATATCAAGCGCCTGCGTGACATCCACAAACCCCTGGCGAATTTCTTTGCCTCAGGGGTCCTGGAACTCAAGGAAAAGCTCGGCCCGATACTCTGGCAGTTTCCACCCAACTTCAAATTCGACGCCGAATTGTTCGAGACCTTCCTCGAGCAATTGCCCCACGACACCCAACAGGCCGCCGCCCTCGCCCGCCAGCACGATGCCCACGTGAACGGCCACGCCAGCCTCAAGGCGAGCAGGAAAAAGCCCTTGCGCCATGCCGTGGAAATCCGCAACGAGAGCTTCATCGACCCTGCATTTGTCCGCCTGCTCAAACGCTACAACACCGCCCTGGTGATCGCCGACACCGCCGGTAAATGGCCGTATCGCGAAGACCTCACCAGCGACTTCGTGTACGTGCGCCTGCACGGTGCCGAAGAGCTCTACGCCAGCGGCTACACCCCTCAGGCCCTCAAGCGTTGGGCTGAGCGGATCGATACCTGGCATCACGGGCGACAACCGACTGATGCGCAGCTGATCGCGCCGCGCCTGAAACCCAGGGTGCGCAAGTCGCGAGAAGTGTTCTGCTACTTCGATAACGACATCAAGGTCCGCGCGCCCTTCGATGCGCGCCGCTTGCTCGAACGCTTCGATCTCGACAAAGACCTGCTCACCACCCCCGGCGAACCGGTCGCCGAAGGCGTGCTGCCATGAGCATTTCCGAACCGGTTGGCGCCACCGATGAGCAGGCGAGCATCGATCCCACGGTGCACCGTTTCACCGTACTGACGGTCAACACCCACAAGGGTTTCACTGCGCTGAACCGGCGTTTTATCCTGCCTGAATTGCGCGAAGCGGTGCGCAGCGTATCCGCCGACGTGGTGTTTCTGCAGGAGGTGCACGGCACCCACGAACATCACCACAAGCGCTACGACAATTGGCCGGCGATGCCCCAGTATGAATTCCTCGCGGACACCCTCTGGCCGCAGTTTGCCTACGGCCGCAACGCAGTCTATCCGGCAGGCGATCACGGCAACGCCTTGCTGTCGAAATTCCAGATCGTCCGGCACGACAACCTCGACGTCTCCATCAGCGGCCACGAGAACCGCGGCATTTTGCATTGCGTGCTGCGCCTGCCGGGTGAAGGCCCGGAGGTGCATGCCATTTGCGTCCACCTCGGCTTGCGCGAAACCCATCGCAATGCACAGCTCCAATTGCTGCTGCGCCGTCTTGAGTCGTTGCCAGGCGACGCGCCGGTGATCGTCGCCGGCGATTTCAACGACTGGCGCCAACGCGCCGATGCCCTGCTCAAGCCCTGCGGCTTGCGTGAGGTATTCGTCGAGCACCACGGCAAGCCGGCGCGCAGTTTCCCCGCACGATTGCCGACACTGCGCCTGGACCGCATCTACGTACGCAACCTCAAGGCCAGCCGTCCGCAGGTACTGACGACCCGCCCCTGGTCGCACCTCTCGGATCACGCACCGTTGTCGGTGGAGATCGAGCTATGAGCATCCCGTCGATGGAAAAAAACACGCTGGAAAGCACCATTGCTGCGCCGCCCATCAGCAAGCCGACAGCCGTCGACGTCGAGTACGGTTGGCAAGGAAACAATCGGGTCGAACTGCTGGAAAACGGCGAAGCCTATTTCCCCAGGGTGTTCGAGGCCATGCGCCAGGCCAAGACCGAAATCCTCCTGGAAACCTTCATTGTGTTCGAGGACAAGGTCGGCGAAGAACTGAAGACCGTGCTCATCGAGGCGGCACAAAGGGGCGTTCGAGTGACGGCCAGTTTCGACGGGTTTGGCTGCGGAGAGCTGACGGCCGGGTATCTCACCGCCCTGAGCGGTGCCGGCGTGCATCTGCAAATGTTCGACCCGGCGCCCAAGCGCCTGGGTATTCGCACCAACTGGTTCCGACGCCTGCACCGCAAGATCGTGGTGGTGGACGGGACGATTGCCTTCATTGGCGGGATCAACTTCTCCGCCGATCATTTGGCCGACTTCGGCCCCGAGGCCAAGCAGGACTATTCGGTTGAAGTGCAAGGCCCGGCGGTGGCCGACATCCATCACTTTGCCCTGCTGCAATGCGGTCGCCCGGCCCGCGCCAAATATTGGTGGCAACGGCGTCGGCAACGGCGTTCGGAACTGACCGTCACCGATCACGATGGCCAGGTGCGGCTGGTGTACCGAGATAACGCCGAGCACGCGACCGACATCGAACAGGTTTACCGCCTGGCGTTGCGCACAGCACAGCGGCGCGTGGTCATCGCCAACGCCTACTTTTTCCCGGGCTACAGGTTGCTGCGCGAGATCCGCAACGCGGCGCGCCGCGGCGTTGAAGTGCGCCTGATCCTGCAGGGCCAGCCGGACATGCTGGTGGCCAAACTGGCGGCGCGCATGACGTACGACTACCTGCTCAAGTCCGGGGTGAAAATCTTCGAATACTGCGACCGGCCACTGCACGGCAAAGTCGCACTGGTGGACGAAGACTGGAGCACCGTCGGCTCCAGCAACCTTGATCCGTTGAGCCTGTCGATGAACCTGGAGGCCAACGTGTTGATCCGGGACCGCGCATTCAACCGTGACCTGTTCGATCGGCTTGAAGAACTCAGCGATCACCATTGCAAGGCCATGTCGGTGGACAAGGCCCCACGCGGACGCATCTGGCACATGACCGTGGGCTTTCTAGTGTTCCACTTCCTGCGGCATTTCCCGGCATGGGCCGGTTGGTTGCCCGCGCATAAACCACGCCTGAAAGCGTTCACCCCACCGACCGGGAGCGATCAACATGAGCCGCACTGAAGCACACGCGGCGCCTCACGCCGAGCACCCGGCGAAGTCGCGCTGGAGCCGTTGGAAAAGACCGCTGACGATGCTGTTTTTCCTGGCGCTAATCGTCCTCTTGACGATGTTTGCCCAGCGCATCGAATGGAACGAAGTACTCGACACCCTGGCCGATTTCAAGGTACGCACCTTGATCATCGCGTCGGGGCTGACCCTGGTGAGTTTCCTGGTCTACGCCTGCTTCGACCTGATCGGCCGCACCTACATCCGCCAGGACCTGACCTGGAAGCAGATCCTGCCGGTGGGCATCATCAGCTACGCCTTCAACCTCAACCTGAGTGCCTGGGTCGGCGGGATTGCCATGCGTTACCGGCTGTATTCGCGGCTCGGGGTGAGCAAGGCCAACATTGCGAAAATCCTCGGCCTGAGCCTGGCGACCAATTGGTTCGGCTACATGGTGATTGCCGGCGCGGTGTTCAGCAGCGGACTAGTGCGCATGCCGCCAGGCTGGAAACTCAGTAGCGGCGCGCTGCAAGCCGTGGGCGTTTTGTTGTTGCTGGTGAGCGCGGGATACCTCGCCGCCTGCCAGTTTTCCAAACGCCGCGAGTGGGCGATTCGCGGGGTCGAAATCAACCTGCCATCACTGCGCATGGCGGTCCTGCAACTGGCACTCGGGGCGCTGAACTGGTCGTTGATGGCCGCGGTCATTTTCACGCTGCTACCGAGCAAGCTGGACTATCCGCTGGTGCTTGGCGTGTTGCTGATCAGCGCCATCGCCGGGGTCATCACCCACATCCCGGCCGGGCTCGGCGTGCTGGAAGCGGTGTTCGTGGCACTGCTGCAACACGAGGTATCGCGAGGCAGCCTGGTGGCGGGGTTGCTGGCGTATCGGGCGATTTATTTCCTGTTGCCGTTGTTGATCACGCTGGTGATGTATCTGCTGGTGGAGGCCAAGGCCAAGTCGCTGCGGATCTCGAAAAAACCCAAATGATTTTTGCTGTTCTTGCGGGCGCTTTCGCGAGCAGGCTCGCTCCCACATTTGAAATGCATTCCACTGTGGGAGCGAGCCTGCTCGCGAAGGCGCCATGAGCGACACCACAATTCATTTGGATTGAATAATGCTCAAACGCTCACCCACCACCATCTCCGTAACCCAGCCCACCAGGATCGAAGTGTAGGCCTGCTGCGAAACAGGATCGCTGAGGGCATGGTCCGCACCATCGATAATCCGGTGGGTCAGCGAGTGCGTCCGCTGACACGCCGCGCGATAACTCATGATCGTCGCGTGGGGCACGTAGTCATCGGTTTCCGACTCCACCAACAGCACATCGCCGGTAAATTCAGAGCAGGCATGCAGCGCCCGATTGCCATCGGCGCGCACCAGCGTACTGCGGTAATCGCGCAGATCGAGCTTGTCCAGATCGCGCTTGGGTGTATGCCATTGATCGTCGCGGTACAGCGCCGGTACCCGCAACGCCAGCCAGCGCACCGGCCGTAGCGAGGTCAGGATCGAGGCCAGGTACCCGCCGTAACTGGTGCCGACCACGGCAATCGCCGAGGTATCCAGCGCTGGGTGCGCAAGCAGGCGATCGTAGGCCGCCAGCAGGTCACGGAGATTGTCTTCACGGGTGACGCGGGTCAACGGGATACCCGTGCCGCCGGTATGCCCGCGCAGGTCGAAGGTCAAACACACGCAACCCAGCCCGGCGATGCCTTTTGCCCGTTCCAGATCGCGCTCCTGGCTCCCGCCCCAACCGTGCACGAACAATACGCCGGGAACTTTCGATTTGGGGCTGAGAAAAGTCCCGCTCATCTGTTCGTCGTCAATGTCGATTTGAATGCTTTCGCTTCTAGCCGTCATAGGATTTGACCGTTACGTACTTGAGGAGGAAATCACTGCTTTCCGCCGGCCCGCGGTAAACCTCGATGGCGTCCGCCGGCAGCGGCTGATCGATGTAAGTTTCCACCGACGACACGCGAATCGCGCGCATCCCAGGATCGTTGACGAAGCTCTGCAAGGCTGCCACTTCAGCACTGCTGGCCCCGCCCATGCGCCAGGATTGCTCGAGCACGCCGCTGCGTCGCTGGCCGTCACTGGCGATACCCTGGGCGATGTCGTAATTGCGCCGCGAGGCGTAGAAACCGGGATAGGCTTCATCGGCGGCAGCGTCGAACACCTTGGCCTGCCTGATCGCCAGTCGCACCTCGTCCGGCAAGTCCAGCTTCAGCAGATCGTCGTAGCCGCCCTGCACCACCAGCAAGTTGGAACCACCATAGACCTCTTCGCCGCGAGCGTCCTTGGTCAAGTATTGATCACCGCAATAACTCAGCACCTTTGCGCCGATGAAACTCTGCCCGACGCTGTGGGTGATCACCTGCTCCAGATCCTGCTCCAGCACTACACCCTCATTGAACATCGCCTTGGCTTCAGGGCGGGCGAGGATCTCATCGAACTGGTCGAGGCTGTTGATGACTTCCTGACCGCGCCCCGCGCAGGCATGAATCGGCTTCATACGGATCGGACCACTGTAGAGAAGATACTCCGCCGCCGGCCGCGCATCGTCGAAGGAGAAAACACTGAGACCGTCGAGCACCACCGTGCGCACCCGCTCGGAAAACATCGGCGCCCAGCCTTTGGGTGCATGGGCATGCTGGTTCAACAAACCATGGCTGATGGCTTTGGTGCAGATGAAATCGTGCTCGACGTAACCGCCCCACAAGTCCTCTGGGCCCTTGACGCCCAACTGCCTCGCGGCAGCGGCGCCCACCAGTGTCTGGGTCGGCAACAGATAGATGTCCCGCCCGCCATGCACCTGCGGGTCGTAGCTGCCAGCGAATTTGAGCCCGAGTATTTGCGCCAGCCAACGGGCCAGGGCGCGATTGGTTTCGACTTCGTGCTGCGGCGCATCGGGGCGCACCGAATGGGCGACTACCAGTTTCTTGCGGCTTGTTGGGGTCATGCGTCCCCCTTCAGATATCGCTAAATGAATGTAGCTGATGGGGTGCAGGGTTCAGGCCAAGCGTCCTCTCGAGAAAAAATCTCTTAAAGTCAGTCCGTTGCGGGAAAGGTATAGCGCCGAGCCTATTTTATTCTGCACGACTCGCTGCAAGACTCTGGCATTTTGCACGACCCAAGCTAGCTATTCCCCCTGTGGGAGCGAGCCTGCTCGCGATGAGGCCATTACATTCGCCATTTAAGTTGCCTGACACGCCGCCATCACGAGCAGGCTCGCTCCCACAGGGGATTTGTGGTGAAGCGTCTATCGGGGTGCCGCGCTCGGCATCACCCCAAACCGCGCCCGATAATCACTCGGCGCCAGCCCGGTAATCTTCTTGAATGTCGAACGAAATGCGCCGGGATCCTGATAGCCCACGGACCAAGCGATGTGATCGATGGTGCCGTTGGTGAATTCGAGCATTTCCCGGGCCTTGCCGACTCGCAGGTGCTGGCAATACTCAGTGGGCTTGAGCCCGGTTGCCGCGCGGAATCGACGCAGGAACGTCCGCTCCTCCAGCCCTGCCCGCTCAGCCATCGCCGCCAGCGAGACATCGGTGGCCCCAGTGCTTTGCAACCAGTGTTGAACCTTGAGAATCGCGGCATCGCCATGGTTGAGAATCGGCGCGAAATTGCTGCCGCATTCACTGGCGCTGTCACTGTGTTCCACCACCAGGAAACGCGCAGTGCCGGTGGCAATGCTCGGGCCCAACAGACGATCCACCATGCGCAGACCCAATTCAGACCACGCCATCAGCCCGGCAGTGGTAATCAGGTCACCGTCATCGACGATGGGCGTATCGGCTTTGAGCTTGATCGCCGGGTAGCGCTCGGCGAAGGTTTTGGCGGAAGTCCAGTGAGTGGTGGCGCTACGACCGTCGAGCAGTCCACTTTCAGCCAATAGCAGCGAACCCACGCAGACACCGCCCAGGGTCGCGCCATTGGCGTGTTGCTGGCAAAGCCAGCGCAGCAGCGCCTGCGGCGCCTGGGCTTCGCTGAAGCCGGCAATCGACGGTGGAATCAACACCGCCACCAATGCGCCGTCCGCAGCGGGATGGCTGTCATAGACCCGAAACGGCGCCTGTTCGCCATCGACCTGCCAATGGCTGATCCGCAACAAAGGCAAGCGCGCGGCCTGATGCTCCGCGGCGATGCGGTTGGCCACCCCAAACAGGTCCGTCAACCCATGCACCGCCGCCATCTGCGCGCCGGGGTAGATCAACACGCCCAACTCGACGATTGCCCTTTGTGCATCCATTGTCAGTTTTCCCCCCTCTATTGTCGGTGCGGCCAATCCCCGGACGGTCTGCCAGGGTCAATACTTCATCCCACATTCAAACCGCACTTCGAGGAAACAGTCATGGCCAAGCAAGCACTCATCGTAGTCGATATCCAAAAAGACTACTTCCCCCAAGGCAAGTGGCCATTGGCCGGCGCCGATGCTGCCGCGGACAACGCCGTTCGTCTGCTCAAGGCCTTTCGTGACGCCGGTGATTCGGTGGTACACATCCGCCACGAATTCACCTCCGCAGAAGCACCATTTTTCACCCCGGGCTCCGACGGCGCGAAGCTGCACCCGAAAGTCCTCAACCAGGGCAATGAACCGGTGGTGCTCAAGCACTTCGTCAACTCGTTCCGCGAAACCGAACTGCAGTCCATTCTCGACGAGCAGGGCATCAAGGAGCTGGTGGTGGTCGGCAGCATGAGCCACATGTGTGTCGACGGCATCACCCGCGCCGCCAACGACCTCGGCTACAGCGTCACGGTGATCCACGATGCCTGTGCCTCCCGTGACCTGGAGTTCAACGGCCTCACCGTTCCGGCGGCCCATGTGCACGCCGCGTTCATGTCGGCTTTGGGTTTTGCCTATGCCAAGGTGGTGTCCACTGACGAGTTTCTCGGGGCCAACTGATTAAACCCCGGAAACGCAAAAGGCCCGTAGCGACTGATCGTTACGGGCCTTTTCATTTATGCCGTTCGGGAAAGCAAATGCTTAGAACGGAATATCGTCATCGAAGCTGTCGAAGTCCGGAGCTGGCTGCGGAGCGGCCTGCTGAGGAGCCGGGCGCGACTGTTGCGGTGCCGACTGCTGTGGACGCGGAGCCTGTTGGCGCGGAGCGGATTGCTGGTAGTTACCGCCGCCCTGGCCTTGCTGGTCACCCTGTTGTGGACGACCGCCCAGCAGTTGCATGGTGCCTTGCATGTCGACCACGATTTCAGTGGTGTAACGCTTGATACCGTCTTTTTCCCACTCGCGGGTCTGCAGCTTGCCTTCGATGTAGACCTGCGAACCTTTGCGCAGGTACTCGCCGGCGATCTCTGCAACTTTGCCGAACATCGACACACGGTGCCATTCGGTTTTTTCGACTTTCTGACCGGTTTGCTTGTCGGTCCACTGTTCGCTGGTTGCCAGACTCAGGTTGGTCACGGCGTTGCCATTCGGCAGGTAACGAACTTCAGGATCCTGGCCGCAAGTGCCGACCAATATGACTTTGTTAACCCCACGGGCCATTACGTTCTCCTAGGCTACGCACGCTGCCCCGGCCGGGTTGTTCACCAGGCTTTCAAGGGTGGTGCGATCCAATAGTTCGGTGTCCAATTTGATGTAAATCGCCGCTTCGTCTGCGACTATCACTGCATCTGTTACCCCTACGACGGCCTTCAGGCGCTCGACCAGGCCCGCTTCGCGGATCGCTTCGGGCGACAATGGCAAGCGCAGGCTTGTCACGTAGGGAGGTTCACGCATGGTAACAGCAAAGGCCAGCCAGAGGGCAGCCAGACCGGCGCATCCAAGGAACACAACCGACAGACCGCCATGCTGGAACAGCCAGCCACCGAGTATGCCGCCCAGTGCCGAGCCGAGGAACTGACTGGTGGAGTAGACCCCCATCGCCGTGCCCTTGCCGCCCGCCGGTGAAACCTTGCTGATCAGCGACGGCAACGAAGCTTCCAGCAGATTGAAGGCGGTGAAAAACACCACGGTACCAATCACCAGAGCCCGCAAGCTGTCGCCGAACTGCCAGAAGAATAGCTCAGTGAGCATCAGCGTCACGACGGCGCCGAGCAAAACTCGTTTCATTTTGCGTCGCTTCTCGCCGTAGATGATGAACGGGATCATGGCGAAGAAGGAAATCAGCAGCGCGGTCAGGTACACCCACCAATGCTGCTCCTTCGGCAGCCCGGCTTTTTCGACCAGCGCCAGCGGCAAGGCAACGAAACTCGACATCAGCATCGCGTGCAACACGAAGATACCAAGATCCAGGCGCAGCAGGTCCGGGTGCTTGAGCGTCGGGATCAGCGCCTGGCGCGCAACGCCGGATTCACGGTGCTGCAACGGCCCCGTGGAGCGCGGCACCATGAACATCACAATGACGATGCCAATCAGCGCCATGCCACCGGTGGCGAGGAACAATCCGGACAGCCCGAAAGCACGGGTCAGCAACGGCCCTACTACCATGGCGATAGCAAACGACAGGCCGATCGTCATGCCGATCATGGCCATGGCCTTGGTCCGGTGCTGTTCGCGGGTCAGGTCTGAAAGCAGTGCCATGACCGCCGCGGAAATCGCCCCGGCACCTTGCAGGATGCGCCCGGCGATCACGCCCCAGATCGAGTCGGCGTTAGCCGCCAGGACGCTGCCGAGGGCGAAGACGATCAGCCCGAGGTAAATCACCGGACGACGGCCGATGCGGTCGGAAATGAAACCGAAGGGAATCTGGAAAATCGCCTGGGTCAGGCCGTAAGCGCCAATCGCCAGCCCGATCAGGGCCGGGGTCGCTCCTGCCAGGTCCATGCCATAGGTCGCCAGGACCGGCAACACCATGAACATGCCAAGCATACGGAAGGCGAACACCAGGGCCAGACCGCTTGCCGCGCGGGTCTCGCTGCCACTCATGCGTTCGCTGTGGGGATCGTGCATGGAAAAACCTCATGTGAACCGGCGGCGATTCTACCAGTCCCATCGATTGGCAGGGTATATCGCGACGCTTTGCCGCGTGTAGATGACAGAGCTTTCATGTAAGGCAGCAATTGCAACATTCGATAGTGTGCATCCATCCAGTATTTGGCCGTATACTCCTACGTTTTCGACGCCCGCCGAGCGAGGCCACCTTGGACAAGATCCTGATTCGTGGGGCTCGAACCCACAACCTGAAGAACATCGACCTGACCCTGCCACGGGACAAGCTGATCGTCATCACCGGCCTGTCCGGCTCGGGCAAGTCGTCCCTGGCTTTCGACACGTTGTACGCCGAAGGCCAGCGCCGTTATGTCGAGTCGCTGTCGGCCTACGCCCGGCAATTCCTGTCGATGATGGAAAAACCTGACGTCGACACCATTGAGGGCCTGTCGCCGGCGATTTCCATCGAACAGAAGTCGACCTCGCACAACCCGCGTTCTACCGTCGGCACCATCACCGAAATCTACGACTACCTGCGCCTGCTTTATGCACGCGTGGGCATTCCGCGCTGCCCGGATCACGACATTCCCCTGGAGGCGCAGACCGTCAGCCAGATGGTCGACCTGGTCCTTGCCCAACCGGAGGGCAGCAAGCTCATGCTGCTGGCCCCGGTCATTCGCGAGCGCAAAGGTGAGCACCTTTCAGTCTTTGAAGAACTGCGCGCTCAAGGGTTCGTCCGTGCCCGGATCAACGGCAAGCTGTATGAACTGGACGAAGCGCCGAAGCTAGATAAGCAGAAAAAACACACCATCGATGTGGTGGTCGACCGCTTCAAGGTCCGCGCCGATCTGCAACAGCGCCTGGCCGAATCCTTCGAGACCGCGCTGAAACTGGCAGACGGCATCGCCCTGGTGGCGCCGATGGACGACGAGCCCGGCGAAGAGATGATCTTCTCCGCGCGCTTCGCCTGCCCAATTTGCGGGCATGCCATCAGCGAACTCGAACCCAAGCTGTTTTCCTTCAACAACCCGGCCGGCGCCTGCCCGACCTGCGATGGCCTGGGGGTGAAGCAATTCTTCGACATTAAGCGCCTGGTCAATGGTGAGCTGACCCTGGCCGAAGGCGCGATACGCGGCTGGGACCGGCGCAACGTCTATTACTTCCAGATGCTCGGCTCGCTGGCCTCCCACTACAAATTCAGCCTGGAAGTGCCGTTCAACGAACTGCCGGCCGATCAGCAGAAGAGCATCCTGCACGGCAGCGGTTCGCAGAACGTCGATTTCAAATACCTGAATGACCGGGGCGATATCGTCAAGCGCTCGCACCCGTTCGAAGGCATCGTGCCGAACCTGGAACGTCGCTATCGTGAAACCGAGTCGGCCTCGGTGCGCGAAGAGCTGGCCAAGTTCCTCAGTACCCAGTCCTGCCCCGATTGCCGCGGTACCCGCCTGCGTCGCGAGGCGCGGCATGTGTGGGTCGGCGAGAAGACCCTGCCGGCGGTGACCAACCTGCCGATCGGCGATGCCTGCGATTATTTCGAAGGCATGAAGCTGACTGGCCGCCGCGGCGAGATTGCCGACAAGATCCTCAAGGAAATTCGCGAACGCCTGCAGTTCCTGGTCAACGTCGGTCTCGATTATCTGTCGCTGGATCGCAGCGCAGACACCCTGTCCGGTGGTGAGGCCCAGCGCATCCGCCTGGCCAGCCAGATCGGCGCCGGGCTGGTCGGCGTCCTGTACATTCTCGACGAACCCTCGATCGGCCTGCACCAGCGTGATAACGACCGGTTGCTTGGCACCCTGAAACACCTGCGGGACATCGGCAACACGGTGATCGTGGTAGAGCACGATGAAGACGCGATTCGCCTGGCCGACTATGTAGTGGATATCGGCCCGGGCGCAGGGGTTCACGGCGGGCACATCGTCGCCGAAGGTACGCCCGCCGAGGTGATGGCGCATCCCGACTCCCTGACTGGCAAGTACCTGTCGGGCCGAGTGAAGATCGCGGTGCCGGCCAAGCGTACGCCGCGCAACAAGAAGCTGTCGCTGACGCTAAAGGGCGCCCGTGGCAACAACCTGCGCAACGTCGATCTGGATATCCCTATCGGCCTGCTGACCTGCGTGACCGGTGTGTCCGGCTCAGGCAAGTCGACGCTGATCAACAACACGCTCTTTCCGTTGAGCGCTACGGCGCTCAACGGTGCAACCACCCTGGAAGCGGCTGCTCATGACAGCATCAAGGGCCTGGAGCACCTGGATAAGGTCGTCGACATCGACCAGAGCCCCATCGGCCGTACGCCACGCTCCAACCCGGCCACCTACACCGGCCTGTTCACCCCGATTCGCGAGCTGTTTGCCGGTGTGCCGGAGTCCCGCTCGCGCGGTTATGGCCCGGGGCGCTTCTCCTTCAACGTGAAGGGCGGGCGCTGCGAAGCCTGCCAGGGTGATGGCCTTATCAAGGTGGAAATGCACTTCCTGCCGGATATCTATGTGCCGTGCGATGTGTGCAAGAGCAAGCGCTACAACCGCGAAACCCTCGAGATCAAATACAAGGGCAAGAGCATCCATGAAACCCTCGAGATGACCATCGAGGAAGCCCGGGAGTTCTTCGATGCGGTACCGGCCCTGGCGCGCAAGCTGCAGACACTCATGGACGTAGGCCTGTCGTACATCAAGCTGGGACAGTCGGCGACCACGCTGTCCGGTGGCGAGGCCCAGCGGGTCAAGCTGTCTCGTGAGCTGTCCAAGCGCGACACTGGCAAGACCCTGTACATCCTTGATGAGCCGACCACCGGCCTGCACTTTGCGGACATCCAGCAACTACTGGACGTGTTGCACCGACTGCGCGACCACGGCAATACGGTGGTGGTGATCGAGCACAACCTCGATGTCATCAAGACCGCTGACTGGCTGGTGGACCTGGGCCCGGAGGGTGGTTCCAAGGGCGGGCAGATCATTGCCGTCGGCACACCGGAAGAAGTCTCGGAGATGAAGCAATCCCATACCGGTTACTACCTCAAGCCCCTGCTGGAGCGTGACCGGGCTTGACCGGGGCTCCACGAAAAAGCCCCTGTCACTTCATCGGTGACAGGGGCTTTTTTGTATTCGCAGCAATCAGGCGTGGGATTGCAGGTAATTCTCGAGACCGATCAACTTGATCAGGCCCAACTGCTTTTCCAGCCAGTAGGTGTGATCTTCTTCGGTGTCATGTAACTGGACCCGCAGCATTTCGCGGCTGACATAGTCCTTGTGCTGCTCGCAGAGCTTGATGCCCTTGCACAGAGCAGCCCGCACCTTGTATTCCAGGCGCAAGTCCGCTTCGAGCATTTCTGTCACCGTGGTGCCGACATCCAGATCGTCCGGACGCATGCGCGGCGTGCCTTCGAGCATCAGGATCCGACGCATCAATGCATCAGCGTGCCCGGCTTCTTCTTCCATCTCGTGGTTGATTCGTTCGTAGAGCTTGGTGAAACCCCAGTCCTCATACATCCGCGAGTGGACGAAATATTGATCACGCGCGGCCAGTTCGCCGGTCAGCAACGTGTTGAGGTAATCGATAACGTCTGGGTGGCCTTGCATCGCCCTACATCTCCCTGCTTTAAAGTCTGTAGTTTGAACCAACGTGGCCATAACGTCACTCGAAAGACGCAATAAAAGCCAAGATATTCTGAGAAAAGCAGGTTAAATAACGCAAAAACCGCCCAAATAAGGGCGGTTCTGCTTCTCATTTAGACTTCGTTAAGCTGTACGTTGAGCAGCGTTGCGAGTGCTTCTCCATACGCCGGATCGGCCTTGAAGAAATGCTGCAACTGACGGTCGACGACGTCGCTTGAAACTCCCGCCATGGCACCTGCAATGTTGTTGACCAGCAGCGCTTTCTGCTCATCACTCATCAGACGGAACAGGGCGCCAGCGTGGCTGTAGTAGTCCGTGTCTTCACGATGGTCGTAGCGATCTGCCGCACCACTTAATGCCAGCGCGGGATCAGCATAACGGGGCGCCTGCTTTGGCGACTCGATATAGCTGTTGGGCTCGTAGTTTGGGGCCGCACCACCATTGCTGCCAAAAGCCATCGAGCCATCGCGCTGATAGGTGCTAACCGGGCTGCGCGGCGCATTCACCGGCAACTGCTGGTGATTGGTGCCGACACGGTAGCGGTGCGCATCAGCGTAAGCGAACACGCGACCTTGCAGCATGCGATCGGGCGACAGACCTACACCGGGCACCATGTTGCTTGGGCCGAATGCGGCTTGTTCGACCTCGGCGAAGTAGTTCAGTGGATTTCGATTGAGTTCCAACTCACCGACTTCGATCAACGGAAACTCCTTCTGTGACCAGGTCTTGGTCACGTCGAACGGGTTCTCGTAGTGCGCTGCAGCCTGAGCCTCGGTCATGATCTGGATGCACACACGCCATTTCGGGAAGTCACCGCGCTCGATGGCTTCGAACAAGTCGCGCTGGGCGTAATCCGGATCGGTACCTGCCAGGCGCGCCGCCTCTGCAGGTGCGAGATTCTTGATCCCTTGCTGGGTCTTGTAGTGCCATTTCACCCAATGACGCTCGCCTGTGGCGCTGATCAGGCTGTAGGTGTGGCTGCCGAAGCCGTGCATGTGACGGTAGCCGTCAGGAATGCCCCGGTCGGAGAACAGAATGGTGACCTGGTGCAACGCTTCCGGAGAGTGCGACCAGAAGTCCCACATTGCCTGGGCGCTTTTGAGGTTGCTTTGCGGCAGACGTTTTTGGGTGTGGATAAAGTCCGGGAATTTGAGTGGATCGCGGATGAAGAATACCGGCGTGTTGTTGCCGACAATGTCCCAGTTGCCTTCTTCGGTGTAGAACTTCAGCGCGAAGCCACGAGGATCACGCTCGGTATCCGCCGAACCGCGCTCGCCACCGACAGTAGAGAATCGCAGGAAGGTTGGCGTTTGCTTGCCGACCGCCTCAAACAGCTTGGCGCTGGTGTATTGGGTGATATCTCGAGTAACGGTAAACGTACCGTAAGCACCCGAGCCCTTGGCGTGCACACGACGCTCCGGGATGTTTTCACGGTTGAAGTGGGCCAGCTTCTCGATCAGGTGAAAATCGTCGAGCAGCAATGGGCCGCGAGGACCGGCGGAGCGAGAATTCTGGTTGTCGGCGACAGGAGCGCCACTGGCGGTTGTAAGCGTGTTGTTTTGGCTCATGTGATCTTCCTTCCTCTGTCGGTCTTGAACTGCCGGCTAATCGGCTGAGAAGGAGTATTGATCATCGATGTGACACCTACAAATTCATTAACCTGCAAGCATCGATAGAAAATTACTAATTATCATCTCCGCCCCATGATGACCACTTGAAGCGGTTAAAAGCTTGTACGCAGCGCGCTTTACTTACAGGCACAAAAAACCGGGCACTAGGCCCGGTTTTTTGTTTCAGACTGACGTCTTACTCGGCGGATACAGCTTCGCCAGCAGTAGCACGATCAACCAACTCGACGTACGCCATAGGCGCGTTGTCGCCAGCGCGGAAACCGCACTTGAGGATGCGCAGGTAGCCACCCTCACGGGTAGCGTAACGCTTGCCCAGGTCGTTGAAGAGCTTACCAACGATAGCTTTCGAACGAGTACGGTCGAAAGCCAGACGACGGTTAGCAACGCTGTCTGTCTTGGCCAAAGTGATCAGCGGCTCGGCAACGCGGCGCAGTTCTTTAGCTTTTGGCAGAGTAGTTTTGATCAGCTCGTGCTCGAACAGCGACACCGCCATGTTTTGGAACATGGCCTTGCGGTGCGAGCTGGTGCGGCTCAGGTGACGACCACTTTTACGATGACGCATGGTTCATTCCTTACCAAACACTACGTTCGGTGATTACGACGATCAGGCAGTCGCCTTGTCGTCCTTCTTAAGACTTGCAGGCGGCCAGTTGTCGAGGCGCATGCCGAGGGACAGACCGCGGGAGGCCAGAACGTCCTTGATTTCAGTCAAGGATTTCTTGCCCAGGTTCGGAGTCTTCAACAGCTCTACTTCGGTACGCTGAATCAGGTCGCCGATGTAGTAGATGTTTTCCGCCTTAAGGCAGTTAGCCGAACGTACAGTCAGTTCCAGATCGTCAACCGGGCGAAGCAGGATCGGATCGATCTCGTCTTCCTGCTCGACAACCACTGGCTCACTGTCACCTTTGAGGTCGACGAACGCAGCCAACTGCTGTTGCAGGATGGTTGCAGCACGACGGATAGCCTCTTCAGGATCCAGGGTACCGTTGGTTTCCAGATCAATAACCAGCTTGTCCAGGTTAGTACGCTGTTCGACACGGGCGTTTTCCACCACGTATGCGATACGGCGAACCGGGCTGAACGAAGAGTCAAGCTGCAAGCGACCGATGCTGCGGCTTTCGTCTTCATCGCTCTGACGCGAGTCTGCCGGTTCATAACCACGACCACGAGCTACTACGAGCTTCATGTTCAGGGCGCCGTTAGACGCCAGGTTAGCGATTACGTGATCGGGATTAACGATCTCGACATCATGATCCAGCTGAATATCGGCAGCGGTAACCACCCCCGAACCCTTCTTCGACAAGGTCAGCGTAACTTCGTCACGGCCGTGCAGCTTGATAGCCAGACCTTTAAGGTTCAACAGGATTTCAATTACGTCTTCCTGTACACCTTCGATGGCGCTGTACTCGTGGAGCACACCGTCAATCTCGGCCTCGACTACTGCACAGCCGGGCATTGAGGACAACAGGATGCGGCGCAGCGCGTTGCCCAGGGTGTGGCCAAAGCCACGCTCGAGAGGCTCGAGCGTGATCTTGGCGCGGGTTGGACTGACAACTTGCACATCAATATGGCGAGGTGTCAGGAACTCATTTACCGAAATCTGCATGGATGCACCTATTTTCTAGCCCTTACTTGGAGTAGAGCTCGACAATCAGGCTTTCGTTGATGTCGGCGGACAGATCACTGCGAGCTGGAACGTTCTTGAAAACGCCCGACTTCTTCTCAGTGTCTACTTCTACCCATTCTACGCGGCCACGTTGGGCACACAGATCGAGAGCTTGGACAATGCGAAGTTGGTTTTTTGCTTTCTCGCGAACAGCAACCACGTCACCAGCACGAACCTGGTAGGACGGAACGTTAACGGTCTGACCGTTTACGCTGATCGACTTGTGCGATACCAGCTGACGGGATTCGGCACGAGTCGAACCAAAGCCCATACGGTATACAACGTTGTCCAGACGGCATTCGAGCAGTTGCAGCAGGTTTTCACCGGTTGCACCTTTCTTGCCAGCAGCTTCTTTGTAGTAGCCGCTGAACTGACGCTCGAGAACGCCGTAGATACGACGGACCTTCTGCTTTTCACGCAGTTGGGTGCCGTAGTCGGACTGGCGACCGCGGCGTTGGCCGTGGATACCAGGTGCTGCTTCAATGTTGCACTTCGATTCGATCGCGCGCACGCCGCTCTTCAGGAAGAGATCGGTGCCTTCGCGACGAGCGAGTTTGCATTTTGGACCAATGTAACGAGCCATTCTTTACAATCTCCTGGATTACACGCGGCGCTTCTTCGGCGGACGGCACCCGTTGTGCGGGATTGGCGTCACGTCGGTGATGCTGGCGATCTTATAGCCACAGCCGTTCAATGCACGGACAGCAGACTCACGACCTGGACCTGGACCTTTGACGTTTACGTCGAGGTTTTTCAGGCCATATTCCAGCGCAGCTTGACCAGCACGTTCAGCAGCTACTTGAGCAGCAAACGGGGTGGACTTGCGGGAACCGCGGAAACCCGAACCACCGGAGGTAGCCCAAGAAAGCGCGTTACCTTGACGGTCGGTGATGGTCACGATGGTGTTGTTAAAAGAAGCATGGATGTGGGCGATGCCATCAACCACTGTCTTTTTAACTTTTTTACGAGGACGAGCAGCAGGTTTTGCCATGATTAATTTCCTGTCGATTCGCGTGGGCGATTACTTGCGGATCGGCTTACGCGGACCTTTACGGGTACGCGCGTTAGTCTTGGTACGCTGACCGCGTACTGGAAGACCACGACGATGACGCAGACCACGGTAGCAACCGAGGTCCATCAAACGCTTGATTTTCATGTTGATTTCGCGACGCAGGTCACCTTCAGTGGTGAACTTCGCCACTTCGCCACGCAACTGCTCAATCTGCTCGTCGCTCAGATCTTTGATCTTTGCGGCTGGGTTTACCCCAGTCTCTGCGCAAATTTTCTGCGCAGTAGTGCGACCAACACCATAGATGTAGGTCAGCGAGATAACAGTGTGCTTGTTATCTGGAATGTTAACGCCTGCAATACGGGCCATTCAGTGGGACTCCAATTGACAGCTACCTACGCCCCGGAAGCCAAGAAATAGGGCGCGAGATAATATCGCTGTAATAACAAATAATCAACCCGGCAGCGCACTAGCTGCCGGGCTTCAAGCAGATCACACTCAGCCTTGGCGCTGTTTGTGACGCGGTTCCGCGCTGCAAATTACTCGAACAACACCTTCGCGGCGAATAATCTTGCAGTTACGGCACAGCTTTTTCACCGATGCACGAACTTTCATCACCAACTCCTCGAACCTTATGGGTCAGCGCAGCATGCCGCTGCCGTAACCCTTCAGGTTGGCTTTCTTCATCAGGGATTCGTACTGGTGCGAAACGAGGTGCGATTGTACTTGGGACATGAAGTCCATCACAACCACGACGACGATCAGCAACGAGGTCCCGCCAAGGTAGAACGGAACGTTGGCTGCAACCACCAGGAACTGGGGCAACAGGCACACGGCCGTCATGTAAAGAGCACCGAACATGGTCAAGCGAGTCAGAACGCCATCAATGTAGCGCGCAGACTGCTCACCTGGACGGATGCCCGGAATAAAGGCACCGGACTTCTTCAGGTTTTCCGCTACGTCTTTCGGATTGAACATCAACGCCGTATAGAAGAAGCAGAAGAAAATAATCCCTGCACTAAACAGCAGAATATTCAACGGCTGACCAGGAGCGATCGACTGCGAGATGTCCTGCAACCAGCCCATACCTTCAGACTGACCGAACCAGGCACCCAACGAAGCCGGAAACAGCAAAATGCTGCTCGCGAAAATAGCCGGAATAACACCGGCCATGTTCACCTTCAGCGGCAAGTGGCTTGTCTGTGCAGCGAAGACCTTGCGGCCCTGCTGACGCTTGGCGTAGTGAACAGCAATACGACGCTGACCACGCTCAATGAACACCACGAAACCGATAATCGCTACTGCCAGCAAACCGATGGCAACCAGGGCGAAGATGTTGATATCACCCTGACGCGCAGACTCGAAAGACTGCCCGATCGCTCTCGGAAGACCGGCGACGATACCCGAAAAAATCAACATCGAGATACCGTTGCCAACACCACGCTCAGTAATCTGCTCACCCAGCCACATCATGAACATCGCACCAGCCACAAATGTGGATACCGCGACGAAATGGAAGCCAAAGTCACCAGTGAACGCAACGCCCTGCCCCGCCAGACCAATGGACATGCCAATGGCCTGGACGAGAGCTAGGACGACAGTGCCGTAGCGGGTGTACTGGCTGATCTTGCGACGGCCAGCTTCACCTTCCTTCTTCAACTGCTCCAGCTGCGGGCTGACGGCGGTCATCAGTTGCATGATGATCGATGCCGAAATGTACGGCATGATCCCCAGTGCAAAGATGCTCATCCGCTCCAGCGCGCCGCCGGAAAACATGTTGAACAAGCTAAGAATGGTCCCCTCATTCTGTCGAAACAGGTCCGCGAGTCGGTCCGGGTTGATACCTGGAACCGGGATGTGTGCGCCTATTCGGTAGACGATAATCGCCAGGAACAGAAAACGCAGACGAGCCCAGAGTTCAGACATACCGCCTTTGCCGAGCGCAGAGAGAGCACCTTGCTTAGCCATTTATTCCTCGAACTTGCCGCCAGCTGCTTCGATAGCCGCACGCGCACCTTTGGTGGCGCCGATTCCCTTGCCGATAGTGACAGCGCGAGTCACTTCACCGGACAGCATGATTTTCACACGCTGTACGTTGACGTTGATCACGTTGGCATCTTTCAGGGACTGCACGGTGACGATGTCGCCTTCCACTTTAGCCAGCTCGGACAGACGCACTTCTGCGCGGTCCATGGCCTTCAGGGAAACGAAACCGAACTTCGGCAGGCGACGATGCAGCGGCTGTTGACCGCCTTCAAAGCCTGGAGCAATGGTGCCACCGGAGCGGGAGGTCTGACCTTTGTGACCACGGCCACCAGTCTTACCCAAACCACTACCGATACCACGGCCCGGACGATGCTTTTCGCGACGGGAACCCGGCGCTGGACTCAGATCATTGAGTTTCATCGATTAACCCTCGACACGCAGCATGTAGTAAGCCTTGTTGATCATCCCGCGATTCTCGGGAGTATCCTGGACTTCTACAGTGTGACCGATGCGACGCAGACCCAGACCCTTAACGCACAGTTTGTGGTTAGGGATGCGGCCGGTCATGCTTTTGATCAGCGTAACTTTAACGGTAGCCATGATCAGAAGATCTCCTTGACGCTTTTGCCACGCTTGGCAGCGATGGACTCAGGAGACTGCATTGCTTTCAAACCCTTGAAAGTGGCGTGAACCACGTTTACCGGGTTAGTCGAGCCGTAGCACTTGGCCAGAACGTTCTGAACGCCAGCAACTTCGAGAACGGCACGCATTGCGCCGCCAGCGATGATACCGGTACCTTCAGAAGCAGGCTGCATGTACACCTTCGAAGCGCCATGGGCGGACTTCATTGCGTACTGCAGGGTGGTGCCGTTCAGATCAACCTGGATCATGTTGCGGCGAGCAGCTTCCATTGCCTTCTGGATCGCAGCAGGCACTTCACGCGACTTGCCACGGCCGAAGCCAACACGCCCTTTACCATCACCAACCACGGTCAACGCGGTGAAAGTGAAGATACGGCCGCCTTTAACGGTTTTGGCTACGCGGTTAACTTGAACCAGCTTCTCGATGTAGCCTTCGTCGCGCTTTTGGTCGTTATTTGACATAACTTAGAACTCCAGCCCAGCTTCACGAGCAGCATCAGCCAGCGCTTTAACGCGGCCGTGGTACTTGAAGCCAGAGCGGTCGAAAGCCACCTGCGAGACGCCAGCGGCCTTAGCACGCGTAGCGACCAGCTGGCCAACCTTAGTGGCCGCGTCGATGTTGCCAGTGGCGCCATCACGCAGTTCTTTATCCAAAGTCGAGGCGCTTGCCAGGACTTTGTTGCCGTCGGCCGAAATGACCTGGGCGTAGATGTGCTGCGAAGAGCGGAACACGCAGAGACGCACGACTTCGAGTTCGTGCATTTTCAGGCGTGCTTTGCGAGCGCGACGCAGTCGAGTAACTTTTTTGTCGGTCATTTGCTATGCCCTACTTCTTCTTGGCTTCTTTACGACGGACGACTTCGTCCGCGTAGCGCACACCTTTGCCTTTGTACGGCTCTGGTGGACGGAAGTCGCGGATCTCGGCGGCCACTTGACCTACCAGCTGCTTGTCGATGCCCTTGATCAGGATATCGGTCTGGCTAGGAGTCTCAGCGGTGATGCCTTCCGGCAGTTCGTAATCCACTGGATGCGAGAAGCCAAGAGCCAGGTTCAGCACTGTGCCTTTTGCTTGCGCTTTGTAACCAACACCGACCAGCTGGAGCTTGCGCTCGAAGCCTTGGCTTACGCCTTGGACCATGTTGTTTACCAACGCACGAGTGGTACCAGCCATTGCGCGAGTTTGTTGATCGCCATTGCGAGCAGCGAAACGCAGCTCACCAGCTTCTTCAACGATCTCAACGGACGAATGGATGTTCAGTTCGAGAGTGCCCTTGGCACCCTTCACCGAAAGCTGTTGGCCTGCGAATTTTACTTCGACGCCGGCTGGCAGCTTAACGGGGTTCTTAGCGACGCGAGACATGCTTATCCCCCCTTAGAACACAGTGCAAAGAACTTCGCCGCCGACACCGGCAGCGCGCGCAGCACGATCAGTCATCACACCCTTGTTGGTGGAGACGATAGACACACCGAGACCGCCACGTACTTTTGGCAGATCATCGACGGACTTGTACTGACGCAGGCCTGGACGGCTAACGCGCTTCACTTCTTCGATAACCGGACGGCCTTCGAAGTATTTCAGCTCGATAGACAGCAGTGGTTTTGTTTCGCTGCTGATCTGATAACCCGCGATGTAACCTTCGTCCTTCAGGACTTTGGCAACAGCTACCTTCAACGTGGAAGATGGCATGCTTACGACGGACTTTTCAGCCATCTGGGCATTACGGATTCGAGTTAGCATGTCCGCTAACGGGTCCTGCATACTCATGGGCTAGACGCTCCTAATACAGAAAAATTAGCCTTGCGGCTACTACGTGTCGCCGAGAATCTCCGGGCATAAAAAACACGGGCTCAGGCGAGCCGGGTATTCTAGACACACCCCAGAAATGAATCAAGCCCCAAAAGGGGCTTGATCCAGATTCAAGGCCACCGGTGGTCAGGTTCTTGCGAACCCTCGCACCGAGACTTTGACAGTACTTACCAGCTGGCTTTAACCAGACCTGGTACGTCACCACGCATTGCCGCTTCACGCAGTTTGTTACGGCCAAGGCCGAACTTGCGGTAAACGCCGTGTGGACGACCGGTCAGGCGGCAGCGGTTACGCATGCGCGAAGCGCTTGCGTCACGTGGCTGCTTCTGCAGGGCAACTGTAGCTTCCCAACGCGCTTCTGGACTTGCGTTCAGATCAACGATGATAGCTTTCAGTGCTGCACGCTTCTTGGCGTACTTGGCAACCGTGAGCTGACGCTTCAGCTCGCGGTTTTTCATGCTCATCTTGGCCATGGTCCTACTCCAATCAGTTGCGGAACGGGAATTTGAACGCACGCAGCAGAGCGCGGCCTTCATCATCGTTCTTGGCAGTGGTGGTCAGGGTGATGTCCAGACCGCGGAGAGCATCGATCTTGTCGTAGTCGATTTCCGGGAAGATGATCTGCTCTTTCACGCCCATGCTGTAGTTGCCACGACCATCGAAGGACTTGGCATTCAGGCCGCGGAAGTCGCGAACCCGAGGCAGGGAGATCGACAGCAGACGATCCAGGAACTCGTACATACGCTCACGGCGCAGGGTCACTTTGACGCCGATCGGCCAACCTTCACGGACTTTAAAGCCAGCGATGGATTTGCGAGCGTAGGTCACAACGACTTTCTGGCCGGTGATCTTTTCCAGGTCAGCAACAGCGTGCTCGATGACTTTTTTGTCGCCGATCGCTTCGCCCAGACCCATGTTCAGGGTGATTTTGGTAACGCGCGGAACTTCCATCACGTTCGAAAGCTTAAGTTCTTCCTTAAGTTTCGGAGCGATTTCCTTCCGGTAAATCTCTTTTAGTCGTGCCATGGTCTTCTACCTAGCAGTGTTCAAGCATCAACCGCTTTTTGGGTCGACTTGAAGACACGAATTTTCTTACCGTCTTCTACTTTGAAACCAACGCGGTCAGCCTTGTTGGTTTCGCCGTTGAAGATGGCTACGTTAGAAGCGTGCAGTGGCGCTTCTTTCTCGACGATACCGCCTTGTACGCCCGACATCGGGTTAGGCTTGGTATGACGCTTGACCAGGTTCAGACCACCAACAACCAGACGGTTGTCAGCAAGAACCTTCAGCACCTTACCGCGCTTACCTTTGTCTTTGCCGGCGATCACGATGATCTCGTCGTCACGACGAATCTTTTGCATGTCGGATCTCCTTACAGCACTTCTGGGGCGAGCGAGACGATCTTCATGAACTTCTCAGTACGAAGTTCACGGGTCACTGGCCCAAAGATACGGGTGCCGATCGGCTCTTGCTTGTTGTTCAGAAGAACAGCAGCGTTGCCATCAAAGCGGATAATGGAGCCATCAGCACGACGTACGCCGTGACGAGTGCGGACTACAACAGCAGTCATCACTTGGCCTTTTTTCACTTTACCGCGAGGAATTGCTTCCTTGACGGTAACTTTGATGATGTCACCGATACCAGCGTAACGACGATGGGAGCCACCCAGCACCTTGATGCACATAACGCGGCGTGCGCCGCTGTTATCGGCCACATCGAGCATGGATTGAGTCTGAATCATATAATTTCTCCGACCCCTAGTCCTTAGACTTCCACAGCGCGTTCGAGAACATCAACCAGCGCCCAAGACTTGGTCTTGGCCAAAGGACGAGTTTCACGAATAGTGACTTTGTCGCCGATGTGGCACTGATTGGTTTCGTCGTGCGCGTGCAGCTTAGTCGAACGCTTAACGTATTTACCGTAGATCGGGTGCTTAACGCGACGCTCGATCAGAACGGTGATGGTTTTGTCCATCTTGTCGCTGACAACACGGCCAGTCAGCGTACGGACAGTTTTTTCGGCTTCAGCCATGATTACTTACCTGCCTGCTGGTTGAGCACAGTCTTCACGCGAGCGATGTCACGCTTAACTTGCGAGAGCAGATGAGACTGCCCCAACTGGCCAGTTGCTTTCTGCATACGCAGATTGAACTGGTCGCGCAGCAAGCCGAGCAGTTGCTCGTTCAGCTGCTGTGCGGATTTTTCACGAAGTTCATTCGCTTTCATCACATCACCGTCCGTTTAACAAAGGAGGTGGCGAGCGGCAGCTTTGCAGCAGCCAGGGCGAAAGCCTCACGCGCCAGCTCTTCAGAAACACCCTCGATTTCATACAGGACTTTGCCTGGCTGAATCTGGGCAACCCAGTATTCCACGTTACCCTTACCTTTACCCATCCGAACCTCGAGAGGTTTTTTGGAGATCGGCTTGTCCGGGAATACACGGATCCAGATCTTGCCACCACGTTTTACGTGACGGGTCAGAGCACGACGCGCTGACTCGATCTGACGAGCGGTGAGACGACCACGAGCTACAGACTTCAGCGCGAACTCGCCGAAGCTGACTTTGCTACCGCGCAGTGCCAGACCACGGTTGTGGCCGGTCATCTGCTTGCGGAACTTCGTACGCTTTGGTTGCAACATTTGGCGTACCCCTTACTTAGCAGCTTTTTTACGAGGCGCTGGTGCTTGTGGTTTCAGTTCTTCTTGGCGACCACCAATTACTTCGCCTTTGAAGATCCAAACCTTTACACCGATCACACCGTAGGTGGTGTGAGCTTCGTAGTTGGCATAGTCGATGTCGGCACGCAGGGTGTGCAATGGCACACGACCTTCGCGATACCATTCAGTACGTGCGATTTCAGCACCGCCGAGACGACCGCTCACTTGGATTTTGATGCCTTTGGCACCAATGCGCATGGCGTTCTGTACAGCGCGCTTCATAGCGCGACGGAACATTACGCGACGCTCCAGCTGCTGAGCTACGCTCTGCGCAACCAGCATACCGTCGAGCTCCGGCTTGCGGATCTCTTCGATATTGATGTGCACAGGCACACCCATTTGCTTGGTCAGGTCCTGACGCAGTTTCTCAACATCTTCACCTTTCTTCCCGATAACGATACCTGGACGAGCGGTGTGGATGGTGATGCGTGCAGTTTGAGCCGGACGATGGATATCGATACGGCTTACGGACGCGCTTTTTAGTTTGTCTTGGAGATACTCACGCACCTTCAGATCTGCGAGCAAATAGTCCGCATAAGTCCGACCGTCTGCGTACCAGACGGAGGTGTGCTCCTTGACGATTCCCAGGCGAATGCCAATGGGATGTACTTTCTGACCCATCTCTTCGACTCCGTTACTTGTCAGCAACCTTGACAGTGATATGGCAAGACCGCTTGACGATGCGATCAGCACGGCCTTTGGCACGTGGCATGATGCGCTTCAGCGAACGCCCTTCGTTGACGAAAACGGTGCTGACCTTCAGGTCATCAACGTCTGCGCCTTCGTTATGCTCGGCGTTGGCTACGGCCGACTCCAGCACTTTCTTCATGATCTCGGCGGCTTTCTTACTGCTGAAAGCCAACAGGTTGAGCGCTTCGCCCACCTTCTTCCCGCGGATCTGGTCGGCGACCAAGCGGGCTTTCTGGGCGGAGATTCGAGCGCCCGACAACTTAGCGGCTACTTCCATTTCCTAACCCCTTAACGCTTGGCTTTCTTGTCTGCCACGTGCCCGCGATAAGTGCGGGTACCGGCGAACTCGCCCAGTTTGTGGCCGACCATGTCTTCGTTCACGAGAACTGGGACGTGCTGACGACCGTTGTGTACTGCGATGGTCAAACCGACCATTTGTGGCAGGATCATCGAACGACGCGACCAGGTTTTCACCGGTTTGCGATCGTTCTTTTCCGCCGCCACTTCGATCTTCTTCAGTAGGTGAAGATCGATAAAAGGACCTTTTTTCAGAGAACGTGGCACTGTCGTATCCCTCTATTTACTTGCGACGACGGACGATCATTTTGTCGGTACGCTTATTACCACGAGTCTTCGCGCCCTTAGTCGGGAAGCCCCATGGCGATACCGGATGACGACCACCAGAGGTACGACCTTCACCACCACCATGTGGGTGGTCAACCGGGTTCATGGCAACACCACGAACGGTTGGGCGAACGCCACGCCAGCGTTTGGCACCAGCTTTACCCAGCGAACGCAGGCTGTGCTCGGAGTTCGAGACTTCGCCCAGGGTCGCACGGCATTCAGCCAGGACTTTACGCATCTCACCGGAACGCAGACGCAGGGTAACGTACACGCCTTCACGAGCGATCAGCTGAGCCGAAGCACCAGCGGAACGAGCGATCTGTGCGCCTTTACCTGGCTTCAATTCGATGCCGTGTACGGTGCTACCAACTGGAATGTTACGCAGTTGCAGAGCGTTGCCCGGCTTGATCGGTGCCAGAGCACCTGCGATCAGCTGGTCGCCAGCGCTCACGCCTTTAGGGGCGATGATGTAGCGACGCTCGCCATCTGCGTACAGCAGCAGAGCGATGTGAGCAGTACGGTTTGGATCGTATTCGATACGCTCGACAGTGGCAGCGATGCCATCTTTGTCGTTGCGACGGAAGTCGACCAGACGATAATGCTGCTTATGACCACCACCGATGTGACGAGTGGTAATACGGCCATTGTTGTTACGACCACCAGACTTCGACTTCTTCTCGAGCAGCGGTGCGTGAGGAGCGCCTTTATGCAGCTCCTGGTTGACCACCTTGACCACAAAACGGCGGCCAGGGGAAGTCGGTTTGCATTTAACGATTGCCATGATGCACCCCTTCCTTACTCAGCACTGCTGCTGAAATCGAGATCTTGGCCTGGCTGAAGGGAGATAACTGCCTTCTTCCAGTCATTACGCTTGCCCAGACCGCGAGCAGTGCGCTTGCTCTTACCCAGAACGTTCAGGGTAGTAACACGCTCTACTTTCACGCTGAACAGGCTTTCGACGGCCTTCTTGATTTCCAGCTTGGTTGCATCAGTAGCAACCTTGAAAACGAACTGGCCTTTCTTGTCTGCCAGAACCGTAGCCTTCTCGGAAACGTGCGGGCCAAGCAGAACTTTAAATACGCGTTCCTGGTTCATCCCAGCAGCTCCTCGAATTTCTTCACGGCCGACACGGTGATCAACACCTTGTCGTATGCGATCAGACTAACTGGATCGGAACCTTGCACGTCACGTACATCTACGTGTGGCAGGTTGCGAGCAGCCAGGTACAGGTTCTGATCAACAGCGTCCGACACGATCAGAACGTCGGTCAGGCTCATGTTGTTCAGTTTGCCCAGCAGGTCTTTGGTTTTCGGCGTTTCAACGGCGAAATCCTGAACCACGACCAGACGATCAGTACGCACCAGCTCAGCAAGGATGGAACGCATTGCTGCGCGATACATCTTCTTGTTCAGCTTCTGGGAGTGATCCTGAGGACGAGCTGCGAAAGTGGTACCGCCGCCACGCCAGATTGGGCTACGGATAGTACCGGCACGAGCACGGCCAGTACCTTTCTGACGCCATGGGCGCTTACCGCCACCACGAACGTCGGAACGGGTCTTTTGCTGCTTGGAACCCTGACGACCGCCAGCCATGTAGGCTACGACTGCTTGGTGAACCAGCGTCTCGTTGAATTCGCCGCCAAATGTCAGTTCGGAAACTTCGATCGCTTGAGCGTCATTTACATTTAATTGCATGTCAGCTTCCCCTTAACCGCGAGCCTTGGCTGCTGGACGTACAACCAAGTTGCCGCCAGTAGCGCCAGGAACAGCGCCCTTGACCAACAACAGATTGCGTTCAGCGTCCACGCGCACTACTTCGAGGGACTGCACGGTCACGCGCTCAGCGCCCATATGACCGGACATTTTTTTGCCCTTGAATACACGACCAGGAGTCTGGCACTGGCCGATAGAGCCTGGAACGCGGTGGGATACGGAGTTACCGTGGGTGTTATCTTGCCCGCGGAAATTCCAACGCTTGATCGTACCCTGGAAGCCTTTACCTTTGGACTGACCGGTTACATCAACCAGTTGACCAGCGGCGAAGATTTCAGCGTTGATCAGATCGCCGGCCTGGTACTCGCCTTCTTCAAGGCGGAATTCCATTACGGTACGACCAGCGGCAACGTTCGCTTTAGCGAAGTGGCCAGCCTGAGCTGCTGTTACACGCGAAGCACGACGCTCGCCGACAGTGACTTGCACTGCACGATAGCCATCGGTCTCTTCAGTTTTGAACTGGGTGACGCGATTCGGTTCGATCTCAATGACCGTGACCGGAATGGAGACACCTTCTTCGGTGAAAATACGGGTCATACCGCATTTACGACCGACTACACCAATAGTCATGTTGTAAACCTCATGAGTGTACGGGGCTTTCACCCGCTATGGCCGCCCATTTCAGAGCGTTACACGACTAAGACCGAGTCTTAGCCGAGGCTGATCTGCACTTCCACACCGGCCGCAAGATCAAGCTTCATAAGTGCATCAACGGTTTTATCCGTTGGCTGGACGATGTCCAGAACGCGCTTATGAGTACGGATCTCGTACTGGTCACGCGCGTCTTTGTTGACGTGCGGGGAGACCAGAACGGTGAACCGCTCTTTACGGGTAGGCAGTGGAATTGGACCACGCACTTGAGCACCAGTACGTTTCGCGGTTTCCACGATTTCCTGGGTGGATTGGTCGATCAGGCGATGGTCAAAAGCCTTCAACCTGATACGGATTTGCTGATTTTGCATTGGATTTCAGACTCCGGCTGCTATTCCCACCGGGCGCAATACGCCCGTTAAAAGGAGGCGCAATTCTATAGACGCCCCAGATAGGTGTCAACCCAATAAAAAAGGCCCCCGCTGAGCGGGGGCCTTTTCAAAGCATCGAAGCTATCTCAAAAGAGAAGCTTACTCGATGATTTTAGCTACAACGCCAGCACCAACGGTACGGCCGCCTTCACGGATAGCGAAGCGCAGACCGTCTTCCATTGCGATGGTTTTGATCAGGGTAACAGTCATCTGAATGTTGTCACCTGGCATTACCATTTCAACGCCTTCTGGCAGCTCGCAGTTACCGGTCACGTCAGTAGTACGGAAGTAGAACTGTGGACGGTAGCCTTTGAAGAACGGAGTGTGACGACCGCCTTCTTCCTTGCTCAGAACGTAAACTTCTGCGGTGAACTTGGTGTGCGGCTTAACCGAACCTGGCTTAACCAGAACCTGGCCACGCTCAACGTCGTCACGCTTGGTACCACGCAGCAGAACGCCGCAGTTCTCGCCAGCACGACCTTCGTCGAGCAGCTTACGGAACATCTCAACACCGGTGCAGGTGGTGGTGGTGGTGTCACGCAGACCAACGATTTCCAGTGCATCTTGAACGCGAACGATACCGCGCTCGATACGACCAGTCACAACAGTACCACGACCCGAGATCGAGAATACGTCTTCGATTGGCATCAGGAATGGCTTGTCGATAGCACGCTCTGGCTCTGGGATGTAGGTGTCCAGAGTCTCAACCAGCTTACGAACGGCAGTGGTGCCCATTTCGTTGTCGTCTTTGCCTTCCAGCGCCATACGAGCCGAACCGATGATGATCGGAGTGTCGTCGCCTGGGAAGTCATAGGTGGACAGCAGGTCGCGAACTTCCATCTCAACCAGTTCCAGCAGCTCAGCGTCGTCTACCAGGTCAGCCTTGTTCAGGAAAACCACGATGTACGGAACGCCTACCTGACGGGACAGCAGGATGTGCTCACGGGTTTGTGGCATCGGACCATCAGCGGCCGAGCAAACCAGGATCGCGCCGTCCATCTGGGCAGCACCGGTGATCATGTTCTTCACGTAGTCAGCGTGACCTGGGCAGTCAACGTGAGCGTAGTGACGAATGTTCGAGTTGTACTCGACGTGCGCGGTGTTGATGGTGATACCGCGAGCTTTTTCTTCTGGCGCGCTGTCGATTTTATCGAATTCAACTACGGCCGAACCGAAAACTTCGGAGCAGACGCGAGTCAGAGCTGCGGTCAGAGTGGTTTTACCGTGGTCAACGTGACCGATGGTGCCAACGTTGACGTGCGGTAGGGAACGATCAAATTTTTCTTTAGCCACGACAATTAACTCCTTGCCTAAAGGACTGAATCAGCCTTGTTTTTTGGTAACGGTTTCGACGATGTGCGACGGAGCCGTATTGTATTTTTTGAATTCCATAGAGTAGCTTGCGCGACCCTGGGACATCGAACGAACGTCGGTCGCATAACCGAACATCTCGCCCAACGGAACTTCAGCACGGATAACCTTACCGGAAACCGTGTCTTCCATACCCAGAATCATGCCGCGACGACGGTTCAGGTCGCCCATCACGTCACCCATATAGTCTTCAGGCGTAACAACCTCTACCGCCATGATCGGCTCGAGCAACTCACCACCGCCCTTCTGGGCCAGTTGCTTGGTCGCCATGGAAGCAGCCACCTTAAACGCCATCTCGTTCGAGTCGACGTCGTGGTAAGAACCATCAAACACGGTAGCCTTCAGGCCGATCAGCGGATAGCCGGCAACAACACCGTTCTTCATCTGCTCTTCGATACCCTTCTGGATAGCCGGGATGTATTCCTTAGGAACCACACCACCCACTACTTCGTTCAGGAATTGCAGACCTTCCTGACCTTCGTCAGCAGGTGCAAAACGGATCCAGCAATGACCGAACTGGCCACGACCGCCGGACTGACGAACGAACTTGCCTTCGATTTCGCAGCTCTTCGTGATGCGCTCACGGTACGAAACTTGAGGCTTACCGATGTTGGCTTCGACGTTGAACTCACGGCGCATCCGGTCAACCAGGATGTCCAGGTGCAGCTCGCCCATGCCGGAGATGATCGTTTGACCAGTCTCTTCATCAGTTTTGACGCGGAAAGACGGGTCTTCCTGAGCAAGTTTGCCCAGAGCGATACCCATTTTTTCCTGGTCATCCTTGGTCTTAGGCTCTACGGCAACCGAAATAACCGGCTCCGGGAAGTCCATGCGAACCAGGATGATTGGCTTGTCAGCGTTGCACAAGGTTTCACCAGTGGTGACGTCCTTCATGCCGATCAGGGCCGCGATGTCGCCAGCGCGTACTTCCTTGATCTCTTCACGGGCGTTTGCGTGCATTTGCACCATACGACCCACGCGCTCTTTTTTGCCTTTAACCGAGTTGATCACGCCGTCGCCGGAGGCCAACACGCCCGAGTAAACGCGGACGAAGGTCAAGGTACCCACGAATGGGTCGGTAGCGATCTTGAACGCCAGAGCCGAGAACGGCTCGTTGTCGTCCGCATGACGCTCCATTTGCTTTTCCTCGTCATCCGGGTCAGTACCCTTGATGGCAGGAATGTCGGTTGGAGCCGGCAGGTAGTCGATAACGGCGTCGAGAACCAGGGGAACACCCTTGTTCTTGAAGGAAGAACCGCAAACAGCCAGGACGATTTCACCAGCGATAGTACGCTGACGCAGAGCGGCCTTGATTTCTTCGATGGTGAGTTCTTCACCTTCGAGGTACTTGTTCATCAGCTCTTCGCTGGCTTCGGCCGCAGCCTCAACCATGTTGCTGCGCCACTCTTCAGCCAGTTCCTGCAGTTCAGCAGGGATAGCTTCGCGACGTGGAGTCATGCCCTTGTCAGCATCGTTCCAGTAAACCGCTTCCATGGTCATCAGATCGATCTGACCCTGGAAGTTGTCTTCGGAACCGATAGCCAACTGGATTGGCACCGGGGTGTGACCCAGACGCTGCTTGATCTGAGCGATCACGCGCAGGAAGTTCGCGCCAGCACGGTCCATCTTGTTCACGTAAACGATACGTGGAACACCGTATTTGTTGGCTTGACGCCATACGGTTTCGGACTGAGGCTCAACGCCGGAAGTGCCGCAGAACACAACGACCGCGCCGTCGAGTACACGCAGGGAACGTTCAACTTCAATGGTGAAGTCTACGTGGCCCGGGGTGTCAATGACGTTGAAGCGGTATTGGTCTTTGTGCTGCTTCGCAGAACCCTGCCAGAAGGCGGTAATAGCAGCAGAAGTAATGGTAATACCACGCTCCTGCTCCTGAACCATCCAGTCTGTGGTCGCGGCGCCGTCATGCACCTCGCCCATTTTGTGACTTTTGCCAGTGTAAAAAAGGACGCGCTCGGTGGTGGTGGTTTTACCAGCATCCACGTGAGCAACGATACCAATGTTACGGTAGCGATTAATCGGTGTTGTACGAGCCATAAAGCCCTCGCAAAATTAGTGACGCTAAAATTAGAAGCGGTAGTGCGAGAAAGCTTTGTTAGCTTCAGCCATACGGTGCACGTCTTCACGCTTCTTAACTGCAGCACCTTTACCTTCGGCAGCGTCCAACAGTTCGCCAGCCAAACGCAGAGCCATAGACTTCTCGCCGCGCTTACGGGCGAAGTCTACCAACCAGCGCATTGCCAGAGCGTTACGACGGGACGGACGAACTTCAACCGGAACCTGGTAAGTAGCACCGCCTACACGGCGCGACTTTACTTCGACCAGCGGAGCGATGGCGTCGAGAGCTTTCTCGAAGATTTCCAGGGGGTCGCTGTTCTTGCGTTCTTTAACCTTTTCCAGCGCGCCATAAACGATACGCTCGGCAACGGCTTTCTTGCCGCTTTCCATCACGTGGTTCATGAACTTGGCCAGGATTTGGCTTCCGTATTTTGGATCGTCAAGCACTTCGCGCTTGGCTGCTACGCGTCTTCTTGGCATGGATAAGCCCTCAAACGGTCTTCAGGTTCGCTCGGAATCGGTGCCCATTACTACGGGACGCCTCCGACCTTACTCTTATCGACTCAGAAAAATAGAAATCAGTTTTTTGCAGCAAGCGACCATTACTTCGGACGCTTGGTACCGTACTTCGAACGACCCTGGTTACGACCTTTAACGCCGGAAGTATCCAACGAACCGCGAACGGTGTGGTAACGAACACCTGGCAAGTCTTTTACACGACCGCCGCGGATCAGTACCACGCTGTGCTCTTGCAGGTTGTGGCCTTCACCGCCGATGTACGAGGAAACCTCGAAACCGTTGGTCAGGCGCACACGGCATACTTTACGCAGTGCCGAGTTAGGTTTTTTCGGCGTGGTGGTGTACACACGGGTGCACACGCCACGGCGTTGCGGGCAGTTCTGCAGCGCAGGCACGTCGGATTTCTCGACGATACGCTTACGCGGCTGACGTACCAGCTGGTTGATAGTTGCCATCTACTAGCTCCACTGTTGTCTTGCGACGCTATTGTCTTGCAAGAAAAGCAAAATGGCAGGAACGAATTCCCGCCAAATTTAGGGGTACAAGAGTCTAAAGAGGATCTTGTCCCCAGTCAAGGCAAGGCCCCGACCTCCCCGCCCGTCAAACCTCGACAAATTGTCTCGATTCGATGAACGGAGTGACCAGGGCCCCTGCTCATTTACCGCAGAACTCAGTTACCGCTCGAGTTCAGCGCTTCGGTCAGTGCAGCTTCCACTTCACTGGCGCTCACGCGCAACGGTTTGTCTGCATCACGGCGGCGCTTACGCTCGCTGTGATAAGCCAGACCGGTACCAGCCGGGATCAGACGACCCACGACCACGTTTTCTTTCAGGCCGCGCAGGTAGTCGCGCTTGCCGGTTACCGCCGCCTCGGTCAGTACACGGGTGGTTTCCTGGAAGGAAGCCGCCGAGATGAACGATTCGGTGGACAACGACGCCTTGGTGATACCCAGCAGAACGCGAGTGAACTTGGAGACAAATTTGTCTTCGCCGCTCAAACGCTCGTTCTCTACCAGAACGTGAGTCAATTCCATCTGGTCGCCCTTGATGAAACTGGAATCGCCGGATTCAGCGATCTCAACTTTACGCAGCATCTGACGCAGGATGGTCTCGATGTGCTTGTCGTTGATCTTCACGCCTTGCAGACGGTAAACGTCCTGGATCTCGTTGACGATGTACTTGGCCAGCGCACTCACACCCAGCAGACGCAGGATGTCGTGTGGATCGCTTGGACCGTCGGAGATAACTTCGCCGCGGTTTACCTGTTCGCCTTCGAACACGTTCAGGTGACGCCACTTCGGAATCAGCTCTTCGTACGGATCGCTACCGTCGTTCGGGGTGATAACCAGACGGCGCTTGCCCTTGGTCTCTTTACCGAACGCGATGGTGCCGCTGACTTCAGCCAGAATCGAGGCTTCTTTCGGACGACGGGCTTCGAACAAGTCGGCAACACGCGGCAGACCACCGGTGATGTCACGGGTCTTCGAAGTTTCTTGCGGGATACGAGCGATAACATCACCGATCGCGATCTTCGCGCCGTCCGCCACACCGACCAGGGCGTTGGCTGGCAGGAAGTACTGAGCGATAACGTCAGTGCCTGGCAGCAACAGATCCTTGCCGTTGTCATCAACCATCTTCACAGCAGGACGGATATCTTTACCGGCAGCTGGACGGTCTTTGGCGTCGAGTACTTCAATGTTGGTCATACCGGTCAATTCGTCAGTCTGACGCTTGATCGTGATGCCTTCTTCCATGCCCACGTAGGTCACGGTACCTTTCATTTCGGTAACGATCGGGTGAGTGTGCGGATCCCACTTGGCCACGATGGCGCCAGCGTCGACCTTGTCACCTTCTTTAACCGAAATCACGGCACCGTACGGCAGCTTGTAACGCTCACGCTCACGACCGAAGTCATCAGCGATAGCCAGCTCACCGGAACGGGACACAGCAACCAGGTGACCATCCACTCGCTCAACGTGTTTCAGGTTGTGCAGACGGACGGTACCGCCATTCTTCACCTGAACGCTGTCGGCTGCGGAGGTCCGACTTGCCGCACCACCGATGTGGAACGTACGCATCGTCAGCTGGGTACCCGGCTCACCGATGGACTGGGCAGCGATAACGCCGACCGCTTCACCGATGTTTACCTGGTGACCACGAGCCAGGTCGCGACCGTAGCACTTGGCGCAGATACCGAAACGGGTTTCGCAGCTGATCGGCGAACGTACGATCACTTCGTCGATGCTGTTGAGTTCGATGAACTCGACCCACTTCTCGTCGACCAGGGTGCCGGCAGGAACGATGACGTCCTCGGTACCTGGCTTGAATACGTCACGGGCGATAACACGACCCAATACGCGCTCACCCAACGGCTCTACAACGTCACCGCCTTCAATGTGCGGAGTCATCAGCAGACCGTGTTCGGTGCCGCAATCGATCTCGGTTACAACCAGGTCTTGCGCCACGTCTACCAGACGACGGGTCAGGTAACCCGAGTTCGCCGTTTTCAACGCGGTATCCGCCAGACCTTTACGAGCACCGTGAGTGGAGATGAAGTACTGGAGTACGCTCAAACCTTCACGGAAGTTCGCAGTAATCGGCGTTTCGATGATGGAGCCGTCCGGCTTGGCCATCAGGCCACGCATACCGGCCAGCTGACGAATCTGTGCTGCGGAACCCCGCGCACCCGAGTCAGCCATCATGTACATCGAGTTGAAGGACTCTTGGTCGACTTCGACGCCATGACGGTCGATGACTTTCTCTTTCGAGAGGTTGGCCATCATCGCCTTGGAAACTTCGTCGTTCGCCTTGGACCAAAGGTCGATCACTTTGTTGTACTTCTCGCCCTGGGTTACCAGGCCGGAGGCGTACTGACTTTCGATCTCTTTCACTTCGTCGGTGGCAGCACCGATGATGCGGGCTTTTTCATCCGGGATAACGAAGTCGTTAACACCGATGGAAACGCCGGAAATGGTCGAATAGGCAAAACCGGTGTACATCAACTGGTCAGCGAAGATCACGGTCTCTTTCAGACCAACCACGCGGTAGCACTGGTTGATCAGCTTGGAGATCGCCTTTTTCTTCATCGGCAGGTTGACGACGTCGTACGACAGACCTTTTGGCACAACCTGGAACAACAGCGCACGGCCGACAGTGGTGTCGACGATACGGGTGTTGGTCACGCTGCCGCCATCACGGTCGTTGACGGTTTCGTTGATCCGCACTTTAACCTTGGCGTGCAGTGCGGCTTCGCCGGCACGGAACACACGGTCAACTTCTTGCAGATCCGCGAACACACGACCTTCGCCCTTGGCGTTGATCGCTTCACGCGTCATGTAGTACAGACCCAATACAACGTCCTGCGACGGAACGATGATTGGCTCACCGTTGGCTGGCGACAGAATGTTGTTGGTCGACATCATCAACGCACGCGCTTCGAGCTGGGCTTCCAGCGTCAGCGGTACGTGCACGGCCATTTGGTCGCCGTCGAAGTCGGCGTTGTACGCGGCGCAGACCAGAGGGTGCAGCTGGATAGCCTTACCTTCGATCAGTACCGGTTCAAACGCCTGGATACCCAGACGGTGAAGGGTCGGTGCACGGTTGAGGAGAACCGGGTGTTCGCGAATCACTTCAGCGAGAACGTCCCAAACCTCTGGCAGTTCGCGCTCGACCATTTTCTTGGCCGCTTTGATGGTGGTAGCGAGACCACGCATTTCCAGCTTGCCGAAAATGAACGGCTTGAACAGTTCCAGAGCCATCTTCTTCGGCAGACCGCACTGGTGCAGACGCAGGGTCGGACCTACGGTAATTACCGAACGACCGGAGTAGTCAACACGCTTACCGAGCAAGTTCTGACGGAAACGACCCTGCTTACCCTTGATCATGTCAGCCAGGGATTTCAGAGGACGCTTGTTGGAACCGGTGATAGCGCGGCCACGACGACCGTTGTCGAGCAGTGCGTCGACAGCTTCCTGCAACATACGCTTTTCGTTGCGCACGATGATGTCCGGAGCGGACAGATCCAGCAGGCGCTTCAAGCGGTTGTTACGGTTGATCACTCGACGATACAGATCGTTGAGGTCGGAAGTCGCGAAGCGACCGCCATCCAGCGGGACCAGTGGACGCAGATCTGGCGGCAGAACCGGCAGAACGGTCAGCACCATCCACTCTGGCAGGTTGCCGGAACCCTGGAAGGCTTCCATCAACTTCAGACGCTTGGACAGCTTCTTGATCTTGGTTTCGGAGTTGGTTTGCGGAATCTCTTCACGCAGACGGCCAATCTCGTGCTCCAGGTCGATAGCGTGCAGCAGTTCGCGGACAGCTTCGGCACCCATGCGGGCATCGAAATCGTCGCCGAACTCTTCCAGCGCTTCGAAGTACTGCTCGTCGTTGAGCAGCTGACCTTTTTCAAGGGTGGTCATGCCTGGATCGATAACGACATAGCTCTCGAAGTAGAGAACGCGTTCGATATCACGCAGGGTCATGTCCATCAGCAAGCCGATACGGGACGGCAGCGATTTCAGGAACCAGATGTGGGCAACTGGCGAGGCCAGTTCGATGTGCGCCATGCGCTCACGACGAACTTTTGCCAGCGCGACTTCAACGCCGCACTTCTCGCAGATTACGCCACGGTGCTTCAAGCGCTTGTACTTACCGCACAGGCACTCGTAATCCTTTACCGGGCCAAAGATCTTGGCGCAGAACAGGCCGTCACGCTCAGGTTTGAACGTACGGTAATTGATGGTTTCCGGTTTTTTAACTTCACCGAACGACCACGAACGGATCATCTCAGGCGATGCCAATCCGATACGGATGGCGTCGAACTCTTCGACTTGACCCTGGTTTTTCAGCAAATTCAGTAGGTCTTTCAAGGCCTTTCCTCCTGGCGGAGCAGAGAGCGGGCAGTGCTGCCCCGCTCTCGATTCGCGTCACGTGTTATTCGGTTTCCAGATCGATATCGATGCCGAGGGAACGAATTTCCTTGATCAACACGTTGAAGGACTCGGGCATGCCCGGCTCCATACGGTGATCGCCATCCACGATGTTTTTGTACATCTTGGTACGGCCGTTCACATCGTCCGACTTCACTGTGAGCATTTCTTGCAGAGTGTAAGCGGCACCGTATGCTTCCAGTGCCCAGACCTCCATCTCCCCGAAACGCTGACCACCGAACTGCGCCTTACCACCCAGCGGCTGCTGGGTAACCAGGCTGTACGAACCGGTAGAACGCGCGTGCATCTTGTCGTCTACCAAGTGGTTCAGCTTCAGCATGTACATGTAGCCAACGGTAACCGGGCGCTCGAACTTGTTGCCGGTACGGCCGTCGGTCAGCTGCATCTGGCCGCTTTCTGGCAGGTCTGCCAGTTTCAGCATGGCCTTGATTTCGCTTTCCTTGGCGCCGTCGAACACTGGAGTGGCCATTGGAACGCCGCCACGCAGGTTTTGAGCCAGGTCCAGGATTTCCTGGTCCGAGAAGTCATCGAGGCTTTCCTGACGACCGCCGATCTCGTTGTAGATCTCGTGCAGGAACTTACGCAGCTCGGCAACCTTGCGCTGCTCTTCAACCATGCGGTTGATCTTCTCGCCCAGACCTTTGGCCGCGAGGCCCAAGTGGGTTTCAAGGATCTGACCGACGTTCATACGCGAAGGTACGCCCAACGGGTTGAGGACAACGTCGACCGGGGTGCCATTGGCATCGTGCGGCATGTCTTCAACCGGCATGATCACGGAGACCACACCTTTGTTACCGTGACGACCGGCCATCTTGTCGCCCGGCTGGATGCGACGACGGATTGCCAGGTAAACCTTGACGATTTTCAGCACGCCTGGAGCCAGGTCATCGCCCTGCTGCAGTTTGCGCTTCTTGTCTTCGAACTTGTCGTCCAGCAGACGGCGACGATCAACGATGTAGGCCTGGGCCTTCTCGAGCTGCTCGTTCAGAGCATCTTCAGCCATGCGCAGTTTGAACCACTGGCCATGCTCAAGACCGTCCAGCACTTCGTCGGTGATGTCCTGGCCTTTCTTCAGACCGGCGCCGCCTTCGGCTTTGTGGCCGACCAGAGCGGAACGCAGACGTTCGAAAGTAGCGCCTTCGACGATGCGGAACTCTTCGTTCAGGTCCTTGCGGATCTCGTCCAGCTGGGACTTCTCGATCGACAGTGCACGAGCATCACGCTCAACGCCGTCGCGGGTGAAGACCTGTACGTCGATGACAGTACCTTTGGTACCGGTAGGTACACGCAGGGAGGTGTCTTTAACGTCGCTGGCTTTTTCACCGAAGATCGCACGCAGCAGTTTTTCTTCCGGAGTCAGCTGGGTCTCGCCTTTCGGAGTGACCTTACCGACCAGGATGTCGCCTGCGCCAACTTCAGCACCTACGTAAACGATACCGGCCTCGTCCAGCTTGTTCAGTGCAGCTTCACCCACGTTCGGGATGTCCGCAGTGATTTCCTCTGGGCCAAGCTTGGTGTCACGGGCCACACAGGTCAGTTCCTGGATGTGGATCGTGGTGAAACGGTCTTCTTGAACAACGCGTTCCGACAGGCAGATGGAGTCTTCGAAGTTGAAGCCGTTCCATGCCATGAAGGCGATGCGCATGTTCTGACCCAGCGCCAATTCACCCATGTCGGTGGACGGACCGTCGGCCATGATGTCGCTACGCTGAACCCGATCACCTTTACGCACCAGCGGACGCTGGTTGATGCAGGTGTTCTGGTTGGAGCGGGTGTATTTGGTCAGGTTGTAGATGTCGACACCAGCTTCGCCGGTTTCAACTTCGTCATCGGCAACACGAACCACGATACGGCTGGCGTCGACGGAGTCGATCACGCCGCCACGACGAGCCACGACGCAAACGCCGGAGTCACGGGCTACGTTACGCTCCATGCCAGTACCTACCAGCGGCTTGTCAGCACGCAGGGTTGGTACAGCTTGACGCTGCATGTTCGAACCCATCAACGCACGGTTGGCGTCGTCGTGCTCGAGGAACGGGATCAGCGACGCTGCAACCGAAACTACCTGCTTCGGCGATACGTCCATCAAGGTGACGTCTTCCGGCGCCTTGACGGTGAACTCGTTCAAGTGACGAACAGCTACCAGCTCGTCGATCAGGACTTTCTTGTCGTTCATCGTGGCCGAAGCCTGGGCGATCACGTGATCAGCTTCTTCGATGGCGGACAGGAACACGATCTCGTCGGTGACCAGAGCGTCTTTCACCACGCGGTACGGGCTCTCGAGGAAGCCGTACTGGTTGGTGCGCGCATAGGCGGCCAGGGAGTTGATCAGACCGATGTTCGGACCTTCCGGCGTTTCGATCGGGCAAACACGACCGTAGTGCGTCGGGTGTACGTCACGAACTTCAAAGCCGGCGCGCTCACGAGTCAAACCGCCAGGGCCGAGTGCAGAAACACGACGCTTGTGGGTGATCTCGGACAGCGGGTTGTTCTGGTCCATGAACTGGGACAGCTGGCTGGAACCGAAGAACTCTTTCACCGCTGCAGCCACTGGCTTGGCGTTGATCAGGTCTTGCGGCATCAGGCCTTCGCTTTCCGCCATCGACAGACGCTCTTTGACCGCACGCTCAACACGTACCAGGCCAACGCGGAACTGGTTCTCGGCCATTTCGCCTACGCAGCGAACACGACGGTTACCCAGGTGGTCGATGTCATCGACGATGCCTTTACCGTTACGGATGTCGACCAGGGTCTTCAGTACCGCGACGATGTCTTCCTTGCACAGCACGCCCGAACCTTCGATCTCGGTACGACCGATACGACGGTTGAACTTCATCCGGCCGACCGCAGACAGGTCGTAGCGCTCAGGGCTGAAGAACAGGTTGTTGAACAGGGTCTCGGCAGCGTCTTTGGTTGGCGGCTCGCCAGGACGCATCATGCGATAGATCTCGACCAGCGCTTCCAGTTGGTTGCTGGTGGAGTCGATCTTCAGTGTGTCGGAGACGAACGGACCGCAGTCGATATCGTTGGTGTACAGAGTTTCGATGCGAACAACGCCGGCCTTGGCGATTTTCGCCAGGATCTCGGTGTTCAGCTCGGTGTTGCACTCTGCCAGGATTTCGCCGGTTGCCGGGTGCACGATGACCTTGGCGGTTGTGCGACCCAGGACGTAGTCCAGAGGCACATCCAGCTCTTTGATCCCGGCTTTTTCCAGCTGGTTGATGTGGCGAGCGGTGATACGACGACCCTGCTCGACAATAACCTTGCCTTTGTCGTCCTGGATATCGAGGACAGCGATTTCACCGCGCAGGCGCTGAGGCACCAGCTCCAGGCTCAGGGTCTCGCCCTTAACGTGGAATACGTTGGTGGTGTAGAACGCGTCCAGCACTTCTTCAGTGGTATAACCGAGCGCGCGCAGCAGTACCGATGCAGGCAGCTTGCGACGACGGTCGATACGCACGAATACGCAGTCTTTCGGGTCGAACTCGAAGTCCAGCCACGAACCGCGGTAAGGAATGATGCGCGCGGAGTACAGCAGTTTACCGGAGCTGTGCGTCTTGCCACGGTCGTGGTCGAAGAACACGCCAGGGGAACGGTGCAGCTGGGAAACGATTACACGCTCGGTACCGTTGATTACGAAGGTACCGTTCTCAGTCATCAGGGGGATTTCACCCATGTAGACTTCTTGCTCTTTGATGTCCTTGATCGCTTTGTTCGACGATTCTTTGTCGAAAATGATCAGGCGCACTTTTACCCGCAAAGGTACGGCGTAAGTTACACCGCGCAATACGCATTCTTTGACATCAAATGCCGGTTCGCCCAGGCGATAACCGACGTACTCCAGCGCAGCATTGCCGGAGTAGCTGATGATCGGGAAAACGGATTTGAAGGCCGCATGCAGGCCCACGTCGCGGAACTGATCTTTAGTCGCTCCCGCTTGCAAGAATTCACGATACGAATCCAGCTGGATGGCCAGGAGGTAAGGCACATCCATGACGTCCGGCAACTTGCTAAAGTCCTTGCGGATACGTTTTTTCTCAGTATATGAGTAAGCCATCAGCGTTCCCCAGCTTGGTCACCTGCTTGTTTGGCCCCTCCCGACGGGAGCAGCCAGAAAATCGTGCAAACCCCATGGTTTGCGCCACCGCATCGGGTGGTTACAGCTCGTTACCGGCACCGACCCAGTCGGCTGCCAATAACGGAAAAAGGCCGGTGGCAAGAGCCACCAGCCATCAGCCTGTCGCTTAACGCTCGGGCTGGAGACGCAAAGTCGAAGCTTACTTCAGCTCGACTTTAGCGCCTGCTTCTTCCAGTACTGCTTTGGCTTTGTCAGCTGCGTCTTTGGCAACAGCTTCCAGAACCATGGCAGGAGCGCCGTCAACTACAGCCTTGGCTTCTTTCAAGCCCAGACCGGTCAGTTCACGTACAGCCTTGATCACGTTAACTTTCTTCTCGCCAGCTTCGGTCAGCATGACGTTGAATTCGGTTTGCTCTTCAGCAACGGCAGCAGCAACAGCTGGACCAGCCGATGCAGCAGCAGCGGTAACGCCGAATTTTTCTTCGAAAGCTTTGATCAGCTCAACAACTTCCATTACGGACATGTTGCCAACTGCTTCAAGGATATCGTTCTGAGAGATAGACATGAATCTAATTCCTGATATTGGGGACGGCCTACGCGACCATCGAAAAAAACAAAAAACGCGAGAAGTTGACGAGCCTTAGGCTGCAGCAGCTTCTTTCTGGTCGCGAATTGCCGCCAGAGTACGAGCCAATTTGCTGGTAGCGCCTTGAATCACGCTCATCAGCTGAGAAATTGCTTCGTCACGGGTCGGCAGAGTTGCCAGTACGTCGATTTGGTTAGCTGCGAGGAACTTGCCCTCGAACGCAGCTGCCTTGATCTCGAACTTGTTCTGACCCTTGGCGAACTCTTTGAAAATCCGGGCAGCAGCGCCAGGATGTTCTTTGGAGAACGCAATCAGGGTAGGGCCGCTGAACACGTCGTTGAGAACACTGAATTCAGTGTCAGCAACGGCGCGCTTGAGCAGGGTGTTACGTACAACACGTACGTAAACGCCAGCTTCACGAGCCTCTTTACGGAGTCCGGTCATTGCGCCTACTGTTACGCCACGGGCATCAGCCACGACAGCGGACAGAGCGACTTTGGCAGCCTCGTTGACTTCAGCGACGATGGCCTTCTTGTCTTCGAGTTTAATTGCCACGGGTTTAACTCCTGCTTGTTACCGTTTCATTCGATCGAAACCGAATGTCGTTTTGGTGTCTGATTCGGTAAGGAACCGGGAGCACCATCTGCGTAGGCTTGTGGTTTAAGACTTGCGCCGCCTACGGTCTTGGATAGCCCCCGCCAGGCAGGGACCCCAATTTTTCAATTGGCGCAATCGCTTGCGCCAATCTGTGTCTTACGCGTCGAGCGAGCTTTGGTCGATGACCAGACCTGGGCCCATAGTGGTGCTCAGGGTAACGCGCTTGACGTAGATGCCTTTCGAGGACGCTGGCTTGATACGCTTCAGGTCAGCGATCAGGGCTTCAACGTTTTCCTTCAGCTTGACGGCGTCGAAGCCGATCTTGCCAACGGAAGTGTGGATGATGCCGTTTTTGTCGGTGCGATAACGAACCTGACCAGCCTTGGCGTTTTTAACCGCGGTAGCTACGTCTGGCGTTACGGTGCCGACTTTAGGGTTAGGCATCAGGCCACGTGGACCGAGGATCTGACCCAGTTGACCTACAACGCGCATGGCATCCGGGGATGCAATCACTACGTCGTAGTTCAGGTCGCCGCCTTTCATTTCGGCAGCCAGGTCGTCCATGCCTACACGGTCAGCGCCGGCAGCCAGAGCGGCTTCAGCAGCTGGACCTTGGGTGAACACAGCAACGCGAACGGTCTTGCCAGTGCCGTGTGGCAGCACAGTAGCGCTACGAACGACCTGGTCGGATTTACGCGGGTCAACACCCAGGTTTACAGCAACGTCGAACGACTCGCTGAACTTGACAGTCGACAGCTCAGCCAGCAGAGCAGCAGCGTCTACAAAGTTGTAGGCCTTGCCTGCTTCGATTTTGCCGGCGATAGCCTTTTGACGCTTGGTCAGCTTAGCCATTACACACCCTCCACGTTAAGGCCCATGCTACGAGCAGAACCGGCGATAGTACGCACGGCTGCTTCCATATCAGCTGCAGTCAGATCCGCGTTTTTGGTTTTCGCGATTTCTTCCAGCTGAGCACGGGTTACAGTGCCAACCTTAACGGTGTTCGGACGAGCGGAACCGCTGGTCAGACCGGCCGCCTTCTTCAGCAGAACCGAAGCAGGGGTGGATTTGGTTTCGAACGTGAAGCTACGGTCGCTGTAGACAGTGATGATCACTGGAGTCGGCAGACCTGGCTCAAGACCCTGAGTACGGGCGTTGAAAGCCTTGCAGAATTCCATGATGTTCACGCCGTGCTGACCCAGAGCAGGACCAACAGGTGGGCTTGGGTTAGCCTGAGCGGCCTTCACTTGCAGCTTGATGTAAGCGGTAATCTTCTTGGCCATGAGGCACTCCAATTACGGGTTCAAACGCCTCGAAAGGCTCCCCGGTTACTTGCGCGTTTATCCCAGTGACGACAAAACCCCACAGCCTAAGGCTGCGGGGTTGGGATGCTTGCTCAGTTAGACCTTTTCGACCTGACTGAACTCCAACTCTACCGGGGTAGAGCGTCCGAAAATGAGCACCGCGACCTGGATCCGGCTCTTTTCGTAGTTAACCTCTTCGACCGTGCCGGTGAAATCGGCAAACGGACCGTCGTTGACGCGCACCGACTCGCCTGGCTCGAACAACGTCTTCGGCTTGGGCTTGTCGCTACCATCGGCAACGCGACGCAGAATCGCTTCTGCTTCTTTATCAGTAATCGGTGCAGGCTTATCAGCAGTACCGCCGATGAAACCCATCACGCGAGGAGTGTCCTTGACCAAGTGCCAAGTACCCTCGTTCATATCCATCTGGACCAGCACATAACCAGGGAAGAACTTACGCTCGCTCTTGCGCTTCTGGCCATTACGCATTTCAACCACTTCTTCAGTGGGAACCAGAATCTCGCCGAAGCCATCTTCCATGCCAGCCAGCTTTACGCGCTCGATCAGCGAGCGCATGACATGCTTCTCGTAACCGGAGTAAGCATGCACAACGTACCAACGCTTAGCCACGGGACACCCTTAGCCGACAATCAAGGAAACAAGCCAGCCGAGCAGGGAATCAAGACCCCACAACAGCAACGCCATAACCAGGACAACAGCCACAACGATCAACGTGGTCTGCGTGGTTTCTTGGCGAGTTGGCCAAACGACTTTACGAATTTCGGTGCGTGCTTCCTTAACCAGTACAAAGAAAGACTTGCCCTTGACCGTCTGCAGGCCTACAAAGGCAGCTACGGCAGCAATAGCAAGCAATGCGAGTACGCGGTACAGGATCGGCGAAGCAGAAAAGTACTGATTGCCAACAACGCCAACAACCACCAGAGCGACTACTACAAGCCACTTGAGGAGATCGAAACGAGAGCCTTGAGCTTCAGCTTTAGGAGTCATCTATGAAGATCCTGTGAAAAGAAAGCCAGACACACCGAGTGAATCTGGCAGGTCAGGAGGGAATCGAACCCCCAACCTACGGTTTTGGAGACCGTCGCTCTGCCAATTGAGCTACTGACCTAAAACAAAATCAGGCCGACCATTATGCCGACCCGAAAAAGACTTTACAACACCTACTAGGCAACCCTGGCTGCAACACCGACATCCACGACATCGGCAACCTTCAAAAGCACAATCAGGCGCAACCACTGACACCTAAAACAAAGGCAGATATTTTCATATCTGCCTTGTTATATGGAGCTCTTGAGCGGATTTGAACCGCTGACCTCACCCTTACCAAGGGTGTGCTCTACCAACTGAGCTACAAGAGCGTAACACTGTGCAAAACCTGTAAACTTGGAGCGGGTAGCGGGAATCGAACCCGCATCATCAGCTTGGAAGGCTGAGGTTCTACCACTAAACTATACCCGCGAGGCTTACAGCTCTCGCTAAAAATGGTGGAGGGGGAAGGATTCGAACCTTCGAAGTCGTAGACGTCAGATTTACAGTCTGATCCCTTTGGCCGCTCGGGAACCCCTCCTAAGCGAGCCGGCATTCTACATCATGCCAGCCTTCTGTCAAGCATTTTTCTCATTAAAATCCTGAGCTTATCTGCGTTGACCTCGCTTCACCTCGTTGACCGCTTTAGGTCTTCGCTGTGGAGCGGGCGCCATTCTATGCAAACTATTCGGTGGGTGCAACCCCCCCACACAGCATTATTTTATGTTTTAACTCATTGAATTCTCTAGAAAGGTTTATCAGCTGCAAGTCATCCAGCCAACGCTTGCTTTCAGGGGCCACGCGAACCCAGTACGCCGGGGGTTCGGCCGGGCTTGCAGGCAGCGATTGATACTTCACGCCCATGCCCGTCAACCTGCGCTCAAGCGCCTGCTCGACCTCCTGACGAACAAATCCACCCAGATAAAGGCATTCAGCCTCTGCCTGCGCCACCTTTCCTTTGTCCTTGGCCGCATCCGTCGCCTCGCTCAAGAGACGTATGTCCTGCTGGGAGCCGCGATACAGGCTCAAGGGCGTTACGTCCTTGGCACGCAGGGGCGCCTCCTGTTGATGCCAGATGTAATAAAACACATTGAGAACGAGCAGCAGCAGAAACAACCAACGCATAAAGACCTCAGGACAAAGGGCATGCCATCGCCAAGCCGACAAACACCAGATCGGGAACCACCCGAGCCTCAGGCACCATCTCGGAAACCAACGCCGCATCGCCACCGGTGAGGAACACCGTAAAGCTCTCCCCCCAATAACCCCGCGCCATCTCCAGCTGCGCTAGCACAAACCCCCGAAGCATCAACAGGCACCCGCGCTCAACCGCCTCGACCGTTGTGCGCCCCGGAACAAGACGCTCCAAAGCGCGCTCAGCCGCAAGATCGCCATAACGAATCTTGCGGGTATGGGTGCGTAGCTGATTTCGCATCAACGGCATCCCAGGGCATATGAATCCACCGAGATGCCCACCATCCCCGGAAACGAAGTCCGCGGTCACCGCAGTACCGAAATCGAGCACCAGGCACGCACCAGAAGCCAGGTGAAAGCCTCCGAGCAGCGCCAGCCAGCGGTCGAGGCCGAGCCGCTCGAATTCTTCATAGCCATTACGAACACCGGCCATTTCCTTGGCAGGAGCCGCGCAGACCACCGAAATATCGAAGGTCGCCTTCAGCCGTGCAATCAATTCGTCGGTTTCTTCGGCAGTCCTGACACTCACCAACCGGCAGAACCGCAGCGCAAGGCCTTCAATCCCTTTCACACCCTCAAGTAACGCCAGGTCGGAATCGACAACCCCCTCCCCCACCACCTGACGGGCGTCCGCCTTGAGCACACGCCACTTGATGAAACTATTTCCGCAGTCGAGCTCAAGAATCATGACGCAACCTCAGACTCAGCTCACCGCCACTGAAGACTTTCTCCACACCATCCACCTTCAAGCGCAGTGCACCCTGACCATCGATGCCCAGCACTTCGCCATCTATTTGGTTTGCACCCGCAATCAACGACACCGCACGCCCCTGCCACAGGTGGTGCTGCTCCCACTCAGCCTGGATCGCCGAGAATCCTTCGGCCTGATGGCGAGCCAGATACTTCTGCAGCATCTCCCCCAGCTCCGCGACCAGGCGGTTGCGATCAAACGCCTTGCCAGACTCCAGGCGCATGGACGTCCATTGCTGGTCGACCTCATCGGTCATCTGCATATTTACATTAATTCCGACACCCAGCACCACGTGACAGACGTCTGCAGGATCCCCCACCAGCTCAAGCAGAATTCCGGCAATCTTCTTCTGCCCTACCAGGACATCATTGGGCCATTTCAAGCCCACCCCGGGAACTCCAAGCTCGCGCAAGGCCTGCATGACGGCGAGCCCCACAACAAGGCTCAAGCCCTCCAGCTGACGCATACCGCCTTCTACACGCAAAACCAGGCTGTAATAGATATTCTCCGCGAATGGACTGACCCACTTGCGCCCTCGCCGCCCGCGTCCGGCAGTTTGCCGCTCGGCAAGCACCAGAAAAGGCGCAGCCTGGTGCCGCTCGATGGCGCGCAGGGCTTCGGCATTGGTGGAATCAATAGAGTCGAAGACCAGGACCGGCCAATTGCAAGAGGGAGACAGTCGCCCTATCTCCACAGGATCAAGCAGGGTCAACGGTGCCGCCAATTGATAGCCGCGCCCGCGAACCTTGTGAATGGATAACCCCAACTCAGCCTCAAGATGCTGAAGCTGCTTCCACACAGCACTGCGACTGATACCCAGGGCAGCGCCCAGCGCCTGACCCGAATGGAATCGGCCATCCTTAAGTAGCTTTAACAACGTCAGCATGCAAGTCTCGCCTCACAATGAGGCCCGCATGATAGCCACGCCCCGAGCCGTTGCATAGAAAGCCGAACGGACAGATTTTCCTGCGGACAAAAACAAAACCCCTACCTGCATGCGCAGATAGGGGTTTTGGAATTTAATCTTGACGATGACCTACTCTCACATGGGGAAACCCCACACTACCATCGGCGATGCATCGTTTCACTTCTGAGTTCGGGATGGGATCAGGTGGTTCCAACGCTCTATGGTCGTCAAGAAATTCGGGTACTGAGTCGTGGCCTGTTGGCCTCGCTTCAGCAAATTGGGTATGTGATAGCTCGGTGTTTTGTGAGATTCGAACTTTCGGTTCGTTTCGTCTTCACACACCGCAATCTGATGCTCTTTCGAGTAGTCAAATTGCTTGGGTGTTATATGGTCAAGCCTCACGGGCAATTAGTATTGGTTA